>JBJMOA010000183.1:0-3316 GCA_045803975.1 Gemmatimonadaceae bacterium | reverse complement strand
GCGGTCTCGTTCGCTCCGAATCGCGGACGCGCCGTCAGTCAGTTCGCTCGAGAGCTTCGTGTCAGCGAGGTGCGACCAGCCGCGCGCCGCTTCGTGATCAGTAACAGGCCAGCCGAGTTCATTACCGGCGGCGCGATCGCGTACGCGCTCGCGCGCGGCGCTCCGGAAAACGTTCTGCTCGTCACGCCGGCGGCCCGCGAAGTCGCAGTGCGAAACCGCAAGGGCGATCTACTCCTGTCGCTCGACGACGAACGCGCGCGCACTCTGGGAATATGGGAGGTCCGTCCAGTAACCGATCGAGTCAACGGAGGTGCTCCTGCTTTTTGTCGCTCGGGACAAGGACATCCGGTATGGGGTCGCCAATGGTGCCTCGAAAAAGGATTCGGCTTGGGTACTTCACAGGACATCAGATGGGGCGCTACTGGGGACGTCGGAGATATCGTGTTTGGCCGCAGAGTCCCCACACCTATTCTGACGCGGGACGCGCTGCTCGCGCTTCTCGGCAACGTTGCTTTCGATCGACTCGCGCTCCACGCGCTCACGCTCGGATTTACCGATCCACTGAGCGGTGTCTGGCGAGGCGAAGCGACCGGACCGGAAGTGTTATTGGTAAACGCCGGCAGCCAGCCGATCGCCGAATTCGTGGATGGGAATCGCGATCAGCGACCGGATTTGATGCTTGTCGCGTTGCGACCGTGGTGACTGCGCTCGCTGCGCCGAAGGCTGCGTCGTGCTAACTAGTCTGCCAGAAGCCCGATCTTGAGCGCAAAGTCAACGTAGTCACTTCGGTGCGCGAGCCCGAGCTTCTCGTTGATGCGCTGCTTATAGGTGTCGACGGTCTTCGGGCTGATAAATAGTTTCTCACCGATCTCGGGCGCACTGTAGCCGCGCGCAACGAATTTGAGAACGTTCTGCTCGCGCTCGGTCAGCTTCTCGAACTTCGTGCGCTCATCGGCGTGCTCGGCCTTTCGCTGGATGCGCTGCGCGAGTGCGCGAGCTGCGGAAGGCTGCATGTAGACATCGCCGTGCGCTACGGCTCGGACCGCATCGATAAGCTCGCGGTCAGCGGCACTCTTGACGAGGTATCCACTCGCGCCCGCCTCCAGCAACGGAACGAGATACGAATCCTCCGCGTGCATGGTGAGGATCAGAACCTTTGCGCGAGTTTTCTTTCCGACGAGCTGCTTGGTAGCCTCGGCACCATCCATCTCTCCCATGGAGAGATCCATCACGATCACATCAGGGTCGAGACGGTCGGCAAGCGAGATGGCGTCTTTCCCGGTGGATCCTTCCCCGATGACCTCGATATCCTTTGCGCTTCCCAACACCGCCTTCAGCCCCGCCCGCACGACTGCATGGTCGTCAACAAGCACTACGCTTATCACACCATCTCTCAAGCCGCCTCCGTATCCATGCCTACCCACGCGCTAACACGCGTACCCTTGTCCATCGCAGTATCAATATGCAGCGTGCCGCCGGCCAGCGAGAGCCGCTCGCGCATCGCGGCGAAGCCAGAATCCGCCCGCTTTCTGTCCAGGGGGCCGTCGAATCCGCGCCCGTTGTCGCTGACCTCGAGCTCGACGTAGCCGGGCCGGGCGCGCAACAAAATCCTGGCGCGACCAGCGTCGGCGTGCCTCTCGACATTGCGCAGCGCCTCCTGGGCAACACGGTACAGGGTCGCTGATACCGCGGGAGGGATGATCACGCCGGTGATGTCGACGTTGACGTCGACATCGATGAGGGATCGTTGCCGCGTTGCGTCTCCGAGCGCCTCGAGCGCGCTCGGCAGCCCCAGATCTGTGGCGACGCGGGGGTGAAGAGACCGCGAGACATTTCGAATTTCCTCGATCGCGGCGCGCAGGAGCTCTCGCACCTCGGTCAATCGCGGGGAGGCTTGATGTTCTCCGATTTCGTGCGAAGCCGCCGCAATCTGGAAGCTCGCCGCCGCCAACGTCTGAGCGACCGAATCGTGTAGCTCACGGGCAACTCTGGCTCGTTCCCTTTCCTCGGCGTAAACGACCTCGGCGCCGAGCTTCCGCATCCGGTCGCGGGCGGCGGCGAGGGTGTCGAGCATGTCATTGATTGTCGTGGAGAGCTGAGCGAGGTCCCGGTCAGCGACGATCGAGGCAGGCACTCGCTCGGCGAATCGTCCCCCGGCGACTCGTCGTGCGACTCCCTGTAAAGTGTTGATGGGCCGCAACGCGAGCCTTACCAGCGCGAAATTCGCGATCATCGCCATGCCGAACGCGACCACAGCGACGTATAGGTCGGTCAGACGGCTCGGGTTGAGATGCATCGGGCCAAACAACACGAGCATGGCGACGCCAACGATGATCAGATTGGCGCCGAGGAGCTTTTGCTCGAGCGGAATCGCGAGAGCGGTGCGCAGCCAACGCGGAATGCGCGGCTCGCCCTTGCGCGGGCCCCGCTTCTGTATGGAGCGCGCTGTGGGGATGGTCGTGGACATCGAAGATTATTTCACGATCAGCGCGGTGACCATACCGAACATCCCATGGTCCGACTCCGCGTGAGGAAGGATGTGGCAGTGGAACGCCCACGTTCCGGGGTTGTTGCAGTTGACGATCACGTCCCACCGCTCGCCCGGAGCGACGTTGAGCGTGTCGCACTTCCAGGGCGCGGGCTGCGCCCAACCATCCTTTGCGATCACGGTCATGTGCATGCCGTGAAGGTGCATCGGATGGATCATCATCCCTTCGTTCATGAATCGGATGCGGACTTTCTGACCGAGCTTTGCGACGATCGGCTCGGTAGCGGGAAAGCTTTTTCCGTTGAAGGTGTAGCCATGCGCGCCGTCGTTCAGGACGAGGACGTAATCGATGTCGGCCTTCTCGATCGGCAGCGGTTTTTTCGGCTCGATGATGAAAGCACCGAGCAGGCCTAGTCCCACCTGGGTGGCGGAGTTGTGGTGCGAGTGGTACATGTGCGAGCCATCGTTCGGTGCGGTGAACTCGTACGTATAAGTCTGTCCGGGCTTGATGGGAGGCTGCGTGATGAAGGGCACCCCGTCCTGGTCATTCGGCAGCTCCACCCCATGGAAGTGGATCGCCGTAGACTCGGGAAGCTCGTTCTTGAGCGTTACGCGCACACGATCTCCTTCGCGAACTCGGATTTGCGGACCCGGTATCTGATCGTTGTACGCCCACGCTTCGACAATTTGTCCGGGCGCAGTTTCCCAGCGAATCTTTTTCGCAGTGAGGTCGAAAATCTTCACGCCCTTCTCGATACGCGGCTGCAGCAATTGATTTCCCTTGCCGGTTGTTTTGGCGGGGAAGGCCTTGATACCGGCCTCGTGCAT
>JBJMOA010000182.1:0-10188 GCA_045803975.1 Gemmatimonadaceae bacterium | reverse complement strand
CTTCGCGGCGTAGCTGAGCGGCAACCCGATCGAGAGCACGAGCCCTCCGACGCGGTCGTCCTGCACCCACCTTCTGACCTGCTCGAACTCGGGCGATCCCACGGCGGCGTAATCGCCGCCGACCCACGGCATGATGAGCTGCGCGACTTTCTCGCGAAGGCTCAGCGAAGCGAGAGTGCTTTCAACCCAGCGTCGATCGGCAGCGGAGAGCGTCGTCGTCGCGCCGGGAGCCGCCGGACCCAGCATCCGGCGCGCCGAGGCATCGACGCCGGGAACGATAGTCGGCTGAATTGTGGAGGAGGGCGGGGCGCAAGCGACAGCGATCGCAGTAGCTAGTGCGCGCAGGGTAATTCTCATTTGTGATAATACACGGAGAGTTAGTGGCGAGTGCCTAAAGCGGCTTCATAGAATTGCGGACTGCGCACCAAGTGCATTTCGGACTGCTGACTAATTGCGGATTGGATACCTACTGCGGACTGGGAACACAACAGCAACAAAAGGTATGAGGTGCCGGGTACTAGGTACTGGGTGCGGGCTAAAGAAAGCCTGCCTTAGCTCGCACCCAGTACCTACTACCCGGCACCTCATACCTTTTGTTGTCTTTTCGAAGTTGTTGCACTCCAAGGTCCGAAACGGGCGGTTATCTCCCTGCTGCCCGAATGCAATTTCGGATGAGATCTCCAGCAGCGACGGAATCTGCGCGCGTCGAAAGGATCGGACACGGCGGAGGAACTGCGGCCGCGAGCGACCGCTGACCATTTGCGCCGACGGATCGTACGGCAGCCCAACCATCGTCGAGTTGATCGGGCAATAAGAACGACGTTGCGCCACCCGCGGAGTAGACGGTCGTCCACGTTGGCTCAAACGTGCGGCGGTAAAGCACTTCGTACTTAGCCGCGCCCGCGACGGGCTGCCAGGTGATGTTCCACCTCGATCCGCCCGACGCCTGGTCGCGGCGTGCGATCGCGACCGGCGGCGCGGGCGCGTTGGCGAGCGAGCCGACTACCGCCGCGTTGTGCCGCGCCACGTTTGCGACGTAGCCGAAGTTCACGTGCGCGAAATCGTCCGTCGGCAGGTGTTGGCGCTTGTAGTTCTCGAGTCGCTCCGTAAACCTGAGTCCAGCGTCGCCGAGGCTGACGAACGGGCTATGATCTCCGCCGCGCGAAATACGATCCAGCCGAAACACCGGCAGCACGGTGAATGTCGGATTGTACATCGCAGTTGCGCCCCACGCATAGCGCGCGAGCTCTCTGCTCGGCCCGTTGTCCGGGTCGGCGCCGAATATTCGCACCGTCGTCGAGTCCACAGTGCCGTCATCAGCGACGACGTTGCCGACGATGTCGTCCGTGAACGCAGCGGCCACTTGATAACCAGCCGCGTGGAGACGCTGCGCGAGATGCGTAGAGCCGTAGAGACCCTGCTCCTCGCCTGAGTACGCGGCGAAGATCACCGATGTCTCGAGTCCGCGCGGAAAGTGTTTGGAGAACACTCTCGCGAGCTCTACCACCGCCGAAGTTCCTGATCCGTCGTCGTCGGCGCCCGGCGCGTCCTGGGTCGCCTCGAATCGCGCCAGAGGCGCGAGGTCTGTTCGCGCGCACACGCAGGAATCGTAGTGTCCGCCGATTACCACCACTCGTGTGGTGTCGCGCCCTGGAAGCCACGCGATGACGTTTACGATGTTCACCATCGGACGCTGTGGATGTCCGCGCATCTCCATCATTGCGGCATCGTAGTCGACGCGCAGGCAGCCGCCGCACGCGCTGGCGTATCCGCTCAGCTTGTTGAACAGATATCGTCTCGCGGCACCGATTCCGCGCGTTGCGCTAAGCGTATCACTCATCGTATGCCGCGTGCCAAACGCGACGAGCGCCGAATCCGTTGCGCGAATTTCCAACGCTGAAATGTCTGCAATCGCGCGTGCGAGAGTCTCGTCGCGTGCAAGACCCAGGGTCGGTCCAACGCTCGATGCGGAAATCGTAGTGCCGGCTTGAGGCACGACCGCGGTGCGTGACGGCGGAGTACACGAGCCAGCGACGAACAGAACGCCGACGAGCGCGCCGGCCGAATACCGCTTCATGTTATTTTATCCGGATGGGGACGGTCCAACGGCTCAGAATAAGAACCTGAAGTGAGCAAGACAAGCGCGCCATTCGCCGCATCGGTTGGGCCCAACCCCGTGAATGTTGCAGACATCTCCTGGCAATACTCGCGCTTCAGTGAGCTGACGTCCGCAGAGCTTTATGCAGTCGTACGTCTGCGCGAATCCGTTTTCATCGTCGAGCAGAACTGTCCCTATCCCGACGCCGACGGCCGCGACCCAGACGCCTGGCATTTGCTCGGCTGGCAAGCTGATGCGACGGAGCGTCGTCTGGTTGCGTACGCGCGAATATTCGCGCCGGGTGTGCGATACGCTGAAGCTTCGATTGGGCGTGTCGTCACGGCTCCCGAAGTGCGTGGAAAGGGGATCGGCAAGATCCTGATGGCTGAAGCTTTGCGGCGGATCGAACCCCTCGCACCGGATCGTGCAGTGAAAATCGCTGCTCAGCGGCGGCTCGAGAAATTCTATCTAGACCTCGGATTCCGCACGATCTCGGCGCCATACGAAGAAGATGGAATCATCCACGTTGACATGATCAGGCAGAGCAACCAGTGATAACAAAGGCACGCTACTGTGCGGGCGAAACTTTCAACGAGCTCCTCGCTCGCCCGATTCCAAACCACGAGATGTGGCTGAGTCTCACCCACAGGGTCGTCATCCCAATCGAGTTCTCAGCGCGCGTCAACGCGCTCGGTGGCCATTGGCACCTGCTGGTGCTGAGCGAGGATTGGTGCGGTGATTCCGTCAACATCATCCCCATCGTAGCGAAGCTCGCGGAATCCGTCACCAACATGGACCTTCGCATTCTTAGGCGGGATGAAAATCTCGACATCATGGATGCGCATCTCACCGGTACGTCGCGCTCGATTCCGATCGTTATCCTGCTCAACCAAAAATTCCAGGAATGCGGGTGGTGGGGACCGCGGCCGGCGCCCTTGCAAAAGTGGGTGGTCGAGCACGGAATGAAACTTCCGAAGGAAGAGCGGTACAGGGAGGTTCGGACGTTCTACGCGCGGGATCGTGGCCTTACGACGATGGCGGAGATCGTCGTGATGCTGGAGCGATGCTGTGTGCAGCCTCCTCTGGCGTCGAAGGCGCTCGCCTAAACTTTCCGGTCGCTCGATTCCTGAGCCGTCTACTTCCGCGATTGCTGAGTAGACGATTCTACGCGCGGCAGGCGCAGCGTAAACGTCGATCCTTTTCCGAGCTCGCTGGTTGCGGTGAGGGAGCCGCCCATGGCTGTTGCGAGACGGCGGCTGATAGAGAGTCCGAGCCCGGTGCCACTGGTCGTCGTTCCCGATGCTTTCAACTGCACGAACGGTTGAAATACGGCCTCTACTTTGTCACTCGGCATTCCCCGACCCGTATCGGAGACGTGGATTGCAACGACGCTTCCCTCGGCCTCGCAGGAAATCCCCAGGCTTCCACCCGAGTCGGTGAACTTGATGGCGTTCGCGAGCAGGTTCAACAGAATTTGTTGGACCTTCGTCGCGTCCGCATACGCGATGAGGGACTTGTCGCGGCACTCATAGGTGTAGGTCAACTTCTTCGAGTCGATCTGCGTGGCAATGAATCCCTCCATCGACGAGAGGAGGTCGTTCACGATGACGGGCTCGAGATTCAGCTCGATTGTCTGCCCGCTGTCGAGCTTCGCGAAATCAAGGATCGTCGTAATCAGTCCGAGCAGATGCTGCTGGCTTTGCTGGATGCGGGAGAGATCACGCTGTTGCGCCTCTGTGAGTGGGCCGTGAATCTCTCGCTCGAGCAGCTCAGTGTACCCGAAGATCGCCTGCAGCGGCGTGCGGAACTCGTGACTCAGAAGCGCGAGAAAGTCCGACTTGACGCGATTCGCCACCTCGGCCTCTTCACGCGCCTTTCTCTCACTGAGCAAGAGCGCGTCCTTGATTTGGTTGGCCGCCGCCAGCTGCGCGGTTCGCGATACAACGCGGAGCTCCAGGTCGCGATTCAGCTCACGCACTGCCTCCTCTGCCTGCTTCCGTTTCGTTATGTCGCGCATCAACCACCGGTAGCCGCTGCTCTTGCCTTTTTCACCCATGCGACCGACCGAAACGGAAACGGCCATCGGAGCTGCATTTCGCGGCTTCAGTGAGATCTCCCAATCGTCGAATCGCTCAGCGCCGCACAACTGATCGAGCTTGTGGCGGTGCGTTCTCAGCGCCGACTCTTCGAAGAATGCCGGCAGCGGCTTTCCAACGAGGAATTGCGACGAGACTCCTAGAAGCTGGCTCGCGGCGAGGTTCGCCTCCATGATCGTGCCCTTTGTGTCGGTGACGACGTATGCGTCGGGTGCGAAATCGAACAAGTCGCGGTACTTACGACGCTCCAGCTCGATCATTTCGCGACTGGTCGCGAGCTCCTCGTTCTGCACGCGCAGCTCTTCGTCGGCGACGCGAAGCTCCTCGAGCAGCGCGACGAGATCCGTGTCGTCCTCGGGCGCGGCGGGAGCTATCTGTCTTTTGTCGTCGGCGATTCGGCGCGCCTTTACGCGTTTGCTCGCATTCCGCACCCTCTGCGAAAACGCGTTCAGCTCAGCGGCCGTCGGTTGTTGTCGGGGGTCCATCATTTGCGATGTCGTCGGTAACAGATCGCTCCGAAAAACATGTGATATGCAACTCTAGGGCCGACCCCTATCGTAGTTGCTCAGGACGCGTGGGATGGCCAAGAAAGACATCGTTGTCATAGGCGCGTCCGCGGGTGGGGTCGAGGCTCTGATGCAACTGGTCGCCGGACTGCCGGCAGATCTCGACGCGAGCATCTTCGTTGTCGTCCACATCCCCATCGGCGCGCCAAGCGCGCTCCCCCGAATCCTGAGTCGCCGAGGACACTTGCCCGCCGTGCACGCAAGTGATGGCGAGAGAATCCACGCTGGAACGATCTATGTCGCTCCACCGGGCGCGCACCTTATCATCGAAGCAAAAAAAATTTCCTTGATCAGGGGGCCACGTGAGCACGGAGTGCGGCCTGCCGTCGATCCACTATTCCTCTCCGCCGCTCTTGAATTCGGCCCGCGTGTCGTCGGCGTGTTGTTGTCGGGAAATCTCGACGATGGAACCGCGGGGCTCGACGCAATCAAGAAGCGGGGAGGCACCACGATCGTTCAGGATCCGGCCGAGGCGTTGTATCCCGGCATGAGCTTGAGCGCAATCGATAGTGGCTGTGCTGACAAGGTGCTGCCCGTCGCTCAGATCGCGGCGGCTCTCACTGATCACATCAAGCGGGGCCGAGCGGCGACGCTCGCGAGGGCGGAGGCCGTCGATATGGACGACGAAAACGAAGAAAAAGAGAAGGAGCTCGCGATCGACAAGCTCGACATCGGCCAACTCCAGAGCGACGATCAGCCCGGAACCGTAAGCGCGTTCACTTGCCCCGAATGCAACGGAACGCTGTGGGAGTTGACTAGCTCTGACACGCTGCGATACAGGTGCCGGGTCGGGCACGCGTTCGCAGTCGATAGCTTGCTGGCGAAGCAACAGGAGTCGGTCGAGAGCGCATTCTGGATTGCGTTGCGGGCTCTCGAAGAGCGCGCTTCACTCCTCAGACGTCTCAGCGAGCGCGCGCAAAAAAACAACAACAAAAGTGCGGTCCGGCGTTATACTCATGAGGAAGAAATAGTCGTGAAGCGAGCGAAGACGCTACGCGACGTCATCCTCAGCGGTATCGTCGGCGATGAAACGGAAGCAACAGCCTCATGACTGTCTAGCTAGTCCAGACAGCGCGCATGAGTAGCGCGCGCTCGACCAGCCCAGGGTTCGAGGACATCCTCGATCTCCTGAAGGCACGAAGAGGCTTCGATTTCAGCGGCTATAAGCGCGCGAGCCTCATGCGACGCGTCAGACGACGCATGCAGACCGTTGGCGTCGAAGCTTACGGAGACTACATCGAGCTGCTGGAGCGCGATCCCGCCGAGTTCGATCGGCTGTTCAATACGATCCTGATCAACGTCACGACGTTTTTTCGCGACGGTGTACCGTGGCAGTTTCTGTCCGAAGACATCGTGCCGCGCATCCTGGAGCAGCGAGCGGGCAGTCAGCCGATCAGAGTATGGAGCGCTGGGTGCGCGTCCGGACAGGAGCCGTACACTCTCGCGATGGTACTGGCAGAGTCGATGGGCATCGACGAGTTCCTGCGGCGCGTGAAAATCTACGCGACCGATCTCGACGATGAAGCGCTCTCCTACGCTCGGCACGGTGTGTACACCGCGAAGGAAATCGGCCCGGTGCCGGAGCTGCTCCGTGAGCGATACTTCGATGAACAGCGAGGCAGCTACTCGTTCAAGAAGTCACTGCGCCGCTGCGTGATCTTCGGACGCAATGACCTGATCGACGACGCGCCGATTTCGCGTATCGATCTCCTGGTTTGCCGCAACACGCTGATGTACTTCGACGCTCGTACCCAGGAGAGAATCCTCAACCGCTTCCGTTTCGCACTGCGCGACGGCGGATTCCTCTTCCTCGGCAAAGCCGAGACGTTGGCGACGTACAGCACGGTGTTTACTCCGGTGGATCTGCAACGGCGTGTTTTTGTAAAGACGGGGGACGGGCGGCGGGCCGTTCCACCGACGGTCGGCGCGAGGGATCGAGACGCCGCGACGGCGCAGGACGATACGGTGAACGACGCGGCAGTCATGTCCGCAGCGTTCGAGAGCTCCGCGCTCGCGCAGTTCGTCGTCGACCGGGATGGCCGCCTTGCGGTCGCCAACGATCGTGCGCGCAGTCTCTTCCGGCTGAACGTTCGGGACGTGGGTCGTCCGCTGCGCGACCTCGAGGTCTCCTACCGGCCGGTGGAGCTCCGATCTCTGATCGACCAAATCCGGCTCGACGGACGTTCCGTGAAGATGCCCGAAACCCCGTGGCCCCAGGCTGGCGAAGACCGTTGGTTCGACGTGCAATTGGTTCCGCTCGTGGATGCTCGCGGGATACTGGTCGGTGTCAGCGTCAGCTTCGAGGATGTGACTCTCAATCGCAGGCTGAAGCTCGAGCTGCAGCAGTCCAGTGCCGAGTTGGAGACGGCTTACGAGGAGCTGCAGTCGTCCAATGAGGAATTGGAGACGACGAACGAGGAGCTCCAGTCGACGGTCGAAGAGCTGGAAACGACGAACGAGGAGCTACAGTCGACGAACGAGGAGCTCGAGACGATGAACGAGGAGCTCCAATCGACCAACGAGGAGCTGGGGGCCATCAACGATCAATTGGGCAGGCGCGGCGCGCAGGTCGACGAATTGAACGAATATCTGCGATCCATCGTCGCGAGCCTGCGTGGCGGTGTCGCCGTGCTCGATCGAGGACTGCGTGTGAAGGTCTGGAGCCGCCGCGCCGAAGATCTATGGGGTGTGCGCGCCGCCGAAGCGATGAACGCGCATTTGGGCGAGCTGGACATCGGATTGCCGCTCGCGGAGGTGACGCCGCTCATCGAGGCAACGCTCGCGAAACTGGAGAGGACCGAAGAGCGCACCATAGTGGCGACCAACAGACGCGGAAAGCGAATCGAGTGTCGGGTCGCGGCGAGTCCGCTGATCGGTTCCGATCACCAGGGCGTGCAGGGGGTGATCCTGACGATGGAAGATACGACGGGTGGCCTGGCGGACTGACGTGAAAAACGACGGGGCATGGCGGAATACCATGCCCCGTTCGATTTCGTCCCGGCTGGACGTATTAAGCGGTACTCTCGTTCGTCGCGGTCGAGCGACGGCCGCCACGGGATGCTTCACCGCCCTTTCTTCCCGCGATTCTCGCTTCCTCGCTGGTGAATTCGTGCGCGGTTCCTTTCTGGTGCGCGGCGCGTCCACCCTTTGCGGCGATCGCACGCTGCGCCTGGGGATCCATCGCTGCGAATCCGCGCGGAGTCTTCCGACTCACGGTGCCGGTGTTTCGCACATCCGCTGGCGCGCCGTTGCGTGTGTCTGCGAGCGTGCCGCTGTTTCCGCCGACAGCGCGATTGTTGCCGGCTGCATTACCGACGTTTCCACCGATGCCACGATTGTTGCCACTCGCAGCGCCGACGTTTCCGCCGATCGTTCCGCTCCCGAAATTACCGGTGCCGCTGCTTCTTCCGCTCCGCTCGTCCATTCTATCTCCCTGGTTGTCAGCTCGGTCTACCATTATCGATCTCCTGCCGCGATTTCGAGTTGATTGAGGTCGCGGTCGCCGAACATCCACAGTGTCAACGTGGATTGTTCGAGTGAAGCCGCGTCTGATCGGAATTTTGATGCGCAAGCGTCAGGCCGTAATTTCCGAGAGCAGACGAACCGCCCAGAACGCCGCTGAGGATGTGGATTTCTCCCCTTGTCTCACGTGTGTGACGCGGGACGTCTCTTCTATCCCGCGCGGGAAGGCTTATCTTATTGAGCGCGGGCCAGTGCGAGCGAAGTGACGCGGACGCGGCACCGTGTTTGAAGAGTGTTTTATCGTCTCCGCTTCGGAACGCCACCTGTCGCGCGCAGTCCAATCGTCCGAGGTCGCAAGTGAATCCTGTAGAAGAAGAGACTCTCTCGAAGATCGAGGTGCTCGCCGACCTCGAACCGCTCGTTGGCGAACTGATGTCCGCGCACGAGGCGAAGCGTGTGCTCTGGTTCCCGGCGGAATTGCTGGAGCCGCCACCGGGCGAAGACCCGGACCACCACCTGCGCGCGCTGAGGGAGCGCGCGCGGGGAATCAGCGATCCGGCGCGCGTCGCGCTTGCCCTCAACCTCCTCACCGAAGAAGGCCTTCCGCATTTCCACCGGTTGCTCGCGGTCTACCTTGGCACCGACAGCATCTGGGCGAAATGGAACAACCTTTGGACGGCCGAAGAGGACAGGCACGGCGCGATTCTGCACGACTACACGAGGGACGCCGGAGTGTTCGATCCCGTCGTGATCGAGAAAATGCAGTTCGATTACATCAAAGCCGGGTTCGAGCCCGAGTGGGACAAAGATCCGTACCGCGTCTTCGTGTACACGTCGCTGCAGGAGAGAGCGACGCAGGTGTCACACGCAAACACCGGCAAATTCGCGTCGCAATACGAGCCGACGATTGGTACGGTGCTCCAGAACGTCGCGAAGGAGGAGGCGCGCCACTACACGTTTTATCGCTCGGTGTTCAAGGGGGTGCTGGAGCGGGATCCGAATCAGGGGCTGATTGCGGCGGCCAAGATCATGCCGGCGATCGACATGCCCGGCGTGAACATGCCCCATTTCCGTGAGCTCGCCGACGTCGTCCGCCGTGCCGGAATTTATGGTCCGCGCGATTATCTCAGGATTGTCGAGGAGTTGATCAAGTACTGGTCGGTCGAGTCGCTGGAGGGGTTGAACGATCTTGGGAGGAAGGCGCAGGAAAAGATCATGGCCATTCCGGCCCGTCTCGAGCGCATCGCCGACATAATGGAGCAGAAGTCCAAGCCCAAGAGCTTCGCCTTCGACGTGATCTTCAATCGCGTCTTCGCGATGGAGTAGCCATTTCGCTTAGAGATCGCTCCGCCGGTCAGTCGGCGTGGGGGATCCTCTTCGGCGCTACACTCGCTTGGTCGGAGCCCCTAACTGCACTCCTTCGCTCCGCTCAGTCGTGGGTCTCCTCCTCGCGCTCGCTTTGCAAAGCGCCTACGAGGACCCCCACGCCTCCTTCCCTGGCTGGCATCGCTAGGCTGCGCGGCCCTGCATCGCGTTGGCGCCGTGACGATCGCTTCGACGACTCAGGAGCCTCGCACAAACAGCATCTCGTTCCTAAGCCGGCGCGATGAGCGTCGAGACGGGCACTTCAGGATCAAGCGCCAACGGCGCTACACATCACGCGCCGAGGGCGCGAGCAGTTACGGATCTATGTAGGGAGGTGAGGGTGTCCCTCGCAGGCCGCTGCAAACGACCGACCAAGGAGACCCGCGAGTGAGCAGAGCGAACGAGCGTAGTTAGGGGCTCCGCCCGAGGGAGTGTGCGGCCGAAGAGGGATCCCCTCGCCGACCACGTACGAGATACCGATCGCAGCGCACGCAAGACGGCGCGCAGATGCGTAGAGCGGTAGGGCTACGAACCTGATAGCCCGAGATCGGCCGAGCGCGCCTGCATAGCCGAGATAACGAACGATATGTGCTCGTCGAGA
>JBJMOA010000181.1:0-3147 GCA_045803975.1 Gemmatimonadaceae bacterium | reverse complement strand
AGCTGTCTTCAAACTGCAACTGAACGGGTGCGAGGTGTGCGCAGAACCCTGGTGAGTTGCGGGTTCACTACGCCGGGACCGATCGGAGCGCCACATTGTGGCTTGTGCTACGAATGCGAGTAGTGCCGTCACGACGTCGTGGAACCATAACTCGCCAGGTAGTTGCTCACACCTCGCACCAGTTCAGTTGTAGTTACGGGTTGCGAGCACCCCGCACCCGTGCAGTTGCAGTTCAAAGCTATCGGTTTATAGCGGGCAGTTAGAACTCGTCCCTCTTCCTTCTCTCGATGAAGGGCTGCCCGTCGGGCAGCGTCTTCGGCTCAACCTCGCGGCCGGTGTCCTTGAGCACCCGGCCGCGGACGAATTGAACGGTTCCACCTAGCAGCAGCGCCCAGAAGCAGACGGCGATCAGCCGCCAGAACAATACGCCGGTCGCCATCGGCTGCCAGTCGCCGAATTCCGCTCGCGCGGTTCCCCACGGCTCGCGGTGCAGCGCAATCAGGAGCAGGCTGACCGCCATCTCTCCTGCAGTCTCGAATACCGCGAACAGCGGCGCGCGCCACGGCCATTCCCGAACGGGGTATCTGCCGATGTGAAGAGTCGCCATCCCCAGGAGAAACAACGCTCCGAGGACGAGCGAGGCTGCCAGGTACGAAGCAGTCGCGTCGCCGTGCGTGAGAACGACGGCGCGGAAAACACGAATGACTATCCCCGTGATCAGCGCAAGTTCCACCGGGGATCGCGCAATTCTGGTGAACGCTGCCGGCTCTTCGAGATCCCACTCGCTCGTCTTGAACAGTCGGCGGCGTTTCTCGACGGCATTGGGCTTCGTCACGCGGTCCAATGTAACCCCCGCACGGATGCGGTCCATAGATTTGCTACGCTCCAGAGGGAAAACCGATCGATCTTTCCGATTTCGACGCGGGAGCCGGTCAGGCGTAACCGGCTGAGCTTGCTACTTGATCCAGTGTCCGATCCTGCTCCACCTGATATCGGTGATCATCGGCAGGGGACGGTCGCTGTCGTCCGCGTTGTAGGAGTAGTACACGAAGAGCGGTTTTCCACGCACGTTCTCCCTCGGAACGAAACCCCAGTAGCGGCTGTCCTTCGAGTTGTAGCGGCTGTCGCCCATCATGAAGAGCCTTCTGGGCGGAACGACCAGCGGGCCCCAGTTATCGTGCGCCGGCTGCGACGGCGCGGCACCGAAACGTGAGGACTTGAGGCCGACGGTCTTCTGCCAGTCGAACAACGGGTCTTCTGCATTCGCCGCATCCGGATTCACGGGAGCCGTCACACCGTAACCCTGCCGCTGCGCGATTCCGTTTACGTAAAGACTTCCCTTCCGCATGTAGAGCGTGTCGCCGGGAGTTCCGACCAATCGCTTCACCAACGTCGGGGTCGGATCCGCACCACGCGCGGCTTCGTCCGCCTGGTAGGGTGACACGAATACGACCACATCTCCTCTGCGCGGCTCTCGGTACGCGGGGAGACTCACGTGCGTGAACGGCACGTGTGCGCCGTAGATCGCCTTGTTCACGAAAAGCCAGTCGCCGACCAACAGCGTCGGTATCATGCTCCCCGAAGGAATGCGGTAGGCCTCGATCAGGAACGCGCGCAGTACGAGGAAGATCGCGAGCGCGCCGAGGATCGATTTGAAATTTTCCCAGATGCCGTGCAGCCGGGACCGTTGCGAAACGGGGCGCGCCTTTTGAGCGCGCCCCGCGTTTGATGGAGTTGCCAAAGGAGCTTAGGTGTTGCGAAGGTGTTTGTTCACGAGGCGGGTCATCTCGAACATGGATACCTGTCCGCGGCCGAAGATCGGACGGAGGTTCTCGTCGGCGTTGATCATGCGGCGGTTCTTCGAATCCTGAAGACCCTTACGCTTGATGTAGCCCCAGAGTTTCTTGGTTACTTCCGTACGCGGCATCGGTGAGCTGCCCACGACGTTCGAGAGCTCGCCACTTGGCTGCATCGGTTTCATGAATGCGGCGTTCGGAGTGCGCTTCTTCCCCGAGGATTTCCGCCGGGCGCTCTTCCGTCCGGCCTTCTTCGCCGACTTCCTTCCGGTGGACCTCGATGACTTACGGGAAGACTTCCGGGACGCGGCCTTCTTCCTTCCTCCGCCTTTTCTTCTTGTGGCCATCTTGTCTCCTGGTTGGTGAGCGGATGCGAGATGCTACAGAGTGAAACGCTGTCCGTCAGCGACGCAAACTATAGTCCTGCGAGACGAAAGCAATAGGGGAAGCAGAGAGTTCTCCTATGAGAATCGTGCGATCTCCGAGGAGAAATCGCCCGCTTTAGTCCAGAGTCGGACCTTCGCGCGCTTTAGTTTTTCGCCCAGTCCTCCAGCATTTTCATCATTTTCACGTCGTAAGGGTCGGGCGTTTCGTCGTCTTCCGCCACCTCGTAATTCTGCTGTGGCGTCTCGAGGATCAGAGGGATATCACTGCTCCGGCGATCCTCCATCAGCCACTGAAACGCCGGCTTGCCAATGAGTCCTTCCCCTATGAGAACGTGCCGATCCTTGTTCGATCCCAGCGGCGCTTCGCTGTCGTTCAGGTGGAAAAAAGATGGTGGCTCCCCGACGACTTCCTCGAATTCGTCGAGCACCGCGGTGAACGCTTCTCTCGACGCGCTGATGTCGTAGCCCGAGCAGAAGAGGTGACAGGTATCGAGTCCGTAGCCCGTCCTCGGGCGGAGTGCCTTCGGCACGTGCGCGAGAATGTCCCGAATTTCCTGCGACGTCTTCCCCATCGTTTTCCCGGCGCCGGCGGTGTTCTCGACGAGAAGCCGCGTACTGGAATCGATCGTCTTCAGCGCATCGGTGATCGCCTTCGCGATGCGCTTAGCGGACTCGGTCCTGTCGCTCGCTCCCGCGGAACCGGGATGGAAGCAAACCGCGCCGACGCCGAGTGCACTCGAGCGTTCGAGCTCTTTCGTGAGGCCGGCGCTTGCGCGCGCCCATTTCTCGTCCTCGGGCGTGGCAACGCTCAGCACGTAGGCCGCGTGGACGACTACGTTCGCCGGCTTGATCCTGGTCTTCGCCAGGGCTGCCTTGAACCTTGCAACGCGTTCGGGCTTGATTGTCGACTTGTCGCCGTAAAAGCGCGGAATCGCGGTGAAGCATTGCATCGCGGTCATGCCCGC
>JBJMOA010000180.1:0-2667 GCA_045803975.1 Gemmatimonadaceae bacterium | reverse complement strand
CGCGCTCGAGACCGTCGCCGCGCTCGCGCGTCCCGAGGGCGTCGGCGACAAACCACACGGCGCCGTCGCCCAGGAGCACTACGTCAAAGCCCTCGGCAAAGGTCTGCTCAAGATCATGTCGAAGATGGGAATCTCGACGCTACAGAGCTATTGCGGGGCGCAGCTTTGGGAGGCGGTCGGGGTGAGCGCGTCGGTCATCGATCGCTACTTCACCGGCACGCCGTCGCGCGTCGGCGGAATCGGGTTGGATCTGATTGCCGAGGAGACTCTCACCCGCCACCGCGCGGCCTTCGAAAACGAATCAACGGCGCCAGGCAGTTCCCCGCACCCCCATCCCCCATCCCCCATCCCGCTTGACCCGGGGGGAGAATATCAGTATCGCGCGCAGGGCGAGCATCACAACTGGAATCCGATGACGATCGCCAAGCTTCAGCATGCGACACGCGGCGACAGCTACTCGACGTTCAAGGAATTCAGCACGCTCGCCAACGACGAGACACGCCGTCAATCGACCCTGCGCGGATTGCTGGATTTTGTCGAACGAGATCCCATTTCCATCGACGAGGTTGAATCAGCGGCGAACATCACGCGGAGGTTCTGCACCGGCGCAATGTCGTTCGGGTCGCTGAGCGCCGAAGCGCATGAGACGCTCGCGGTCGCCATGAATCGACTCGGCGGACGGAGCAACAGCGGCGAAGGCGGCGAAGACCCAGCGCGCTTCGGCACCGATCGCAACAGCTCGATCAAGCAGGTTGCGTCGGCGCGGTTCGGCGTGACGGCCGAGTATCTCGTCAACGCAACCGAGTTGCAAATCAAGATCGCGCAGGGCGCGAAGCCCGGCGAAGGCGGACAGCTCCCCGGACATAAGGTCGACGCAATCATCGCGCGCACTCGGCATTCCGTTCCTGGTGTTACGCTGATTTCGCCACCGCCACACCACGACATTTACTCTATCGAAGATCTCGCGCAGCTCATTTACGATCTCAAAGCAATCGCGCCGCATGCCGCGGTCTCGGTGAAGCTCGTTGCGGAAGCTGGCGTGGGTACCGTTGCGGCTGGAGTCGCGAAGGCGCGCGCGGATTTGATTCTCATCTCCGGTGACTCGGGCGGTACCGGCGCGTCGCCGCTCTCGTCGATCATGCGCGCGGGAAGTCCGTGGGAGCTCGGACTCGCCGAGACGCAGCAGACGCTGGTGATGAACGGTCTGCGGGGTCGAGTACGACTTCAGACCGATGGGCAGCTCAAGACCGGGCGCGATGTCGTCGTCGCGGCCATGCTCGGCGCCGACGAATTCGGCTTCGCCACAGCCCCGCTCATCGTTCAGGGATGCGTGATGATGCGGAAGTGCCATCTCAACACGTGTCCGGTCGGAATCGCGACGCAGGATCCGGAGCTGCGGGCGAGATTCGCGGGTCAGCCGGAGCACGTCGTGAACTATTTCTTCTTCGTCGCCGAGGAAGTGCGGGAGATCATGGCGCGCCTGGGGTTCCGCACGCTCGATGAAATGATCGGGCGGACGGATCTGTTGCGGGCCGCTGGTGGTCATGAGCGCAGTCGAAAGGCGAGTACGCTCGATTTATCGGCGCTGTTGCATTTGGCGACGCCCGTCGGAATCAACCTCGTGGATCGGGTGGAGCGCCATCACGTTCGGCCCAAGAAGCGGGACCTGCGCGTGCGAGAGAGTCTGAACCGCGTCCTTGTCGATCTCGCGCAGCCGGCGCTCGAGAATCGTGCACGCGTACAGGCGACGCTACCGATCTCAAATGCCGATCGCGCGGTAGGCGCGACGCTGTCGGGAGAGATCGCTCGTCGTTACGGCAACGTTGGTCTTCCTGAGGAGACCATCTCCTTCAAGTTCGCCGGATCGGCGGGACAGAGTTTCGGCGCTTTCGTGGCGCGCGGACTTTCGCTCGAGCTCGAGGGAGAAGCGAACGACTACGTGGGCAAGGGGCTCTCGGGCGGGCGCCTGGTCGTTCGACATCCCCGCGCCGCGCAATTCATTCCCGATCAAACGGTTCTGATCGGCAACACTGCGCTTTACGGTGCGACGTCGGGTGAAGCGTACATCGCTGGCGTAGCTGGCGAGCGCTTCGCCGTCCGCAACAGCGGCGCGATCGCGGTCGTCGAAGGCGTCGGTGATCACGGATGTGAGTACATGACCGGCGGCACCGTCATCGTCCTCGGCCGCATCGGTCGAAACTTCGGCGCGGGGATGAGTGGCGGGCTTGCTTTCGTGCTCGACGAATTCGGCGAGGTCGGGCAGCAGTGCAACACGGCTCTCGTCGAGCTGGTGCGGCTCGCGGATTTCGGCGAGCGCGATACCGTGCGCCGTCTCGTCGAGCAACATGCGCGCTACACGGGTAGCGCGCGGGCGAAGCGTGAGCTCGCGCATTGGGATCGCGCGATCCGCAACTTCATGGTCGTGGTGCCGCGCGAGTATCGGCAGGTGTTGGAAGGCGGGAGGCAGGACGCGGGAGGCGGGATGTGGGAACTGCCGTGTGTGCGTCAGGGCTGATCACACGGCGTTCCTGACACTGCGTCGCGCGCCGCCGGAACGACAGGCGGCCGAGGAGCGCGTGCGGCACTGGGGCGAATTCTACCGTCCCGCCCCGGAATCTTCCGTTCGCACCCAAGCGGCGCGTTGCATGGATTGCGGAGTGCCGTTCT
>JBJMOA010000179.1:0-8999 GCA_045803975.1 Gemmatimonadaceae bacterium | reverse complement strand
CCGCGTGTTGCTCGCCAGCGTCGGTGGAAAAACGAAGACTGTCTCGGAGTAGTTGAATTCGCGCGTGACTGCCTGCATTTGCGCGTCCGATAATCCACGCGCGTCGGGAACGACAGCGAGCGGATTGCCACCGTGCAGGTGGTCGGTAAAGACGTCGGCGGTGTGGAAGGGGTACGGCATGCGCCCAAGAATCTGCGATGCCTGGGCGCGGGTGGCTACCACTGAACCGCGGGAGCTGGCAAACGGCCACTTACGACTACCGGCTGGGAGCTATGGGCGCAGCGGCTCGCGTGCTTCGCGCTGAACTCTAAGGCGAGGACTGAGGGCTTAGGACCAAGTGCATTTATGATCGCGGACTAATTGAGGATCGAGGACAAAGGGCATCCGCGCAGGACCCAAGGACAACTTGGGGACCGCGCGATGGGTTCTCGATCCTGCTTGTACGCCTTTTGTCCTCGGACCTCACTTAGTCATCAATCAGCAATGCACTTAGTCCTAAGCCCTCATGTCGTTGCGAGTTATCAAGAGAGCAACCGCAGCGGCGAGCTGGCCTCTCCCTCGACTTGGTCCATCGTGCACTGCCGCGGAGCCTTGTCCGGCCTCCAGCGCATGAATCTCGTTCCATGCCGAAATCGCCCGCCGGTGTAGTGATCGTACTGCACCTCCACGACGAGCTTTGGCGCCAGGGGCTGCCACTGTGCTGACCGCTCGGTGCTCCACCGGCTTGGGCCGCCGGGCGCCTGCCCGGTGAAGCCGGGTTTCTTTATCAACTTCTCGAGCATGGGCGTCAGCTCTTTCCGCCGTTCCGTCGTAAGACCCGAGCAAAAACCGACGTGGTGCAGCAGTCCATCATCGTCGTAAAGTCCGAGGAGAAGCGACCCGATCACTTTGCCCTTCGACGCGTAGCGGAAGCCGCCGACCACGCAATCCACCGTGCGTAGCTGCTTCACTTTCACCATGCCGACTCTCTCGCCCGAACGGTATCGTTCGGACAACGACTTGGCGACAATCCCATCGAGTCCGCCGCCGACGGTGTCGAACCAGCGCCGCACCGTTTTGAGGTTCGTCGTTGCAGGCGAGAGTTTTACGCCATTGCCGCGACCAAGGTAGCGGTCAGCGAACCGCTCGAGTTTCGTGCGCCTGTCACGAAGCGGATTTCCCGTGAGAAGCGTTCCGCGCTCGGTTACCAGTAGATCGAACGCAATGAATGAAGCCGGGGTCTCCTTTGAGAGCTTGTTGATCCGACTGGCGGCAGGATGTATCCGGAGAAGTAGATCGTCGAAGGACAGATCACCGTCAACAGGCACCACGATCTCGCCATCGAGGACGAACTTTCCCGCAGCGAGACCGCGAAAGTTTTCAACGACTTCCGGGAAATAGCGATCGAGCGGCTGTCCCGCCTTCGATTGCAGGTGGACCGTTTTCCCTTCGCGGAACGCGAGGCACCGGAAGCCGTCCCACTTTGGCTCGTACTGCCAATCGGGGCCTGCCGGGATTTCCGGGACGCTCAGCGCCTCCATCGGCAGAAACGGAGGATGAATTGGCAGAGCCATTTATTGGCCGCCTTCGCTAACGCCTGGCATTGAACAAGCACTCATGAGCTACATGAAGTTGCAAAGATCGGGCGGCAGAGCTGGAAAGGCACGTAAGGCCGTGGTGCGTTTTGGCCCGGCCGGCTGGATGTACAAGGATTGGGAGGGAGTAGTCTATCCGGACCCGAAACCGCCTCGCTTCGACCAGCTTCAGTACATCGCCGGTCTCTTCGATACCGTTGAGATCAACTCCAGTTTTTACGGACCTCCTGTACCAAAAACGACGGCATCGTGGGTGCGTCGTGTCGAGGAGCATCGGGATTTCAGGTTCACCGCCAAGCTGTGGAAGCGTTTTACACACGAACGGACGAAGGCGTGGACGACAGCCGAAGTGGACCAAGTCCGCGCCGGGTTCGACGTGATGATGGATGCGGAAAAGCTTGGCGCCGTCCTGCTCCAGTTTCCATGGAGCTTCAAACGGACGGACGAGAACCGTGAATGGCTCGGCGACGTCGCCCGGACTTTCAGTCTCTATCCGCTCGTCGTCGAAGTCAGGCATACATCGTGGCTCGATCCCGACTTTCTGGCCGCGCTGGAGGAGGAAGGACTTGGCTTTGTCAACATCGATCAGCCACTCTACCACAACTCGATCCGGCCGTCGGCGCGCGTCACGTCGCACGTGGGCTACGTTCGCGTGCACGGGAGGAATTACAAAGACTGGTTTCGCGCGAAGGCTACGGTCGAAGAGCGGTACAACTACTTGTACAAGCCGGAAGAGCTCGAGCCGTGGGTGGAGAGAGCCCAGGAAATCGCGGCCCATCCCGGCACGAGTGAGGTTTACGTCATCACCAACAATCACTACAAAGGAAAGGCTGTCGCCAACGCGGTGATGATGAAGTCGATGGTTTCAGGGGAGCGAGTTCCCGCGCCGAGTGGGATCTTCGAAGCCTACGGCGACGCGGTCAACGATTATGCGATTCCGCTCGACGAAGGCGCCGAAACCGGCGCAAATCGGTTGACTGCAAGGCGTTAATCGACTATATTCATACTCTGAAGCGCAACGTTTGCGCGACAGGGGCCAGATTGCCGCATAGGGGACCTGGGGTGTTGCCAGGTCTTTTTTGGTTTCTGGCCGAAAAAAAGCGATCATTTCGATCGCGAACAAACTGTAGTCGGATTGGTACCGCAACACGGCACTTCCGACCAATTGTAGAGGAAGTACCGAACATGCGTACCACTGGAAAGGTAAAATGGTTTAATGATGCCAAGGGATTTGGCTTCATCACGCCAGAGAACGGACAGAAGGATTGCTTCGTTCATCACTCGGCCATTCAGGGCAACGGCTTCAAGTCGTTGGCCGAAGGCGAGCGCGTAGAGTTCGACGTCGTGCAGGGCCAGAAGGGTCCGGCGGCTGAGAACGTCACCAAGCTCGGCGCCTAAGTCGTAGCTTGCTGAACGCAGGATAGAAGGGCGGGGCCGCTCTGGACAACTCCAGGTCGGCCCCGCCTTTTTATTTCACACACGAACACTCGTTGGAGGTTTATGGCTAAAGAAGAAGCAATCGAGTTGGAAGGAACCGTTACCGAAGTGCTGCCCGATGCGACGTTCCGCGTGCAGGTGAACAACGGTCACGATGTACATGCGACCATCGCCGGAAAGATGCGGAGGTTTCGCATCCGCGTTCTCGCTGGCGATCGCGTGACTCTCGAGGTTTCCCCCTATGACCTGACGAGAGGGCGCATCACCTTCCGCCACAAAGGCTGACGCACTAACTCGTAGTCCGGCTACTGCGCGTAGCGCAGTATGTCGTAAAAGAACCGCACGCCGTAACCGACGTTGTCTACTGACAACCGCTCGTCGTTGCCGTGCATGCCGCGCTGGATCTCGGCGCGCGGAATCTTGAAGGGGCTGAACCCGTAAGTTGTAATTCCAAGCTTGCGGTAGGTTGGTCGATCTGTCGCGGCCGTTTCCATTGGCGTCGTGACGAATGCGCCCGGCTCCCGCTCGCGAGCGGCCCTCTCAATCGCCCGGAAAAGCTCGCTGTCGATCGGACTTTCGAGTGGCGCTTTCGTGTTCCCCAGGTGGGTGAAGTGTACCGCGGTATCGCCGACTATCCTCTCGAGCGTTTGTAAGAACTCCGTCGTGTCCTGATCGGGGAGCAATCGAACATCGATCTCAGCCGTTGCGACGCCTGGAATCACGTTGATCTTGCTCGATCCGTTTAGTCCAGTCAGCGAAATCGTGTTTCTGAGCACGGCATTCCACGAGACATCGGAAAGAATCCAGGCGCGCGCGCGCGGGTCCTCGAGCGCTTTGCCGACGTTGGAAAGCCAGCCTCGCTGCGGCTCAGGATAGGTGCGGGCGATATCGCGAAAGAACTTGTCGACGCCCGGAGTCACGTGCAGCGGGGTTTCGTACTGCGAGATCTTGTACAGCGCCGATACCAGCCGCGGAACCGGATTTTGTTTTGTGGGGCGTGAACCGTGCGAGGGCACGCCATTCACCGTGAGTCGCTGCCAGAAAGTTCGCTTCTCGGCGACGCCGACCGCGAAGTAGACGACCTTTCCATTCGCATCGAGGACATTGTCGGCGCCTTCCGTGATCAAGTACTCGACATCCTTGAGCAGGTCGGGATGTTGTTTCACGAACACGATTGCGCCGGTCGAGCCAAGCTCCTCATCGGCGTTGCCGATGAACACGATGTCACGCGTGCGCGGAACCCCCGACCGCTTGAGCGCAATCATCGCCATCAGCTGCGCGACGCCGTTGCCTTTCATGTCGATTGCGCCGCGTCCCCAGATGTAGCCGTCCTTGATGATTCCCGAGAACGGGTCTACCGACCAGGATGCGGGCGTCACCGGCACCACGTCGATATGGTGAACGAGCGCAATCGCTTTCTTGCCGCCTGTGCCCCGGAGCCGCGCGTACAGATTGGCGCGATTCGGTCCTATCTCCGTTGTGTCGAGGATCTGGGCTTCGATTCCCTCGCGCTCGAGAATTTGCTTGAGAAAGCGGGCGCCCAGGATCTCGTTGCCCGGCGGGTTGGTCGTGTTGACATGGAGGTAGTCCGATAGAACCGTCTGCGCCTCCCGTTCCAGAGCCGACCAATCGAGCGGCGCGCCCTGTGCCGCGAGGCTCGATGTGCTTGAAGCGCAGACCATGAGGCCGATTACAATTACGACGCGATTCATTGACGGCTGTCGAGTTGAATTTGGTTGGATGAGGCGGTCGCCGTGAGAGCGGCTAATTCTATTCTCGCGGCCCCTATTTCGCTGAGAGGGATGGGAAGGAGGCGCGTGGTGACCGGTTATTTGCGGGTTCAAAAAAAATGGATGTTGGTGGCTGCAGTCGCTGGACTGGCGGGGGCCGTCGCGTGCAAGCGACAGGACCCCGATGCGAGCAACCCGTTCGCGACGTCGCTGATTTTTGACGATGCATCTCCGGACGCTCGTGACGCGCTCGCCACGCCTGTCGACTTCAGGGTGACCGACGAGAACTTTGCGCGTTGGGGCCAGGCGCAAGACAATCTGGACCAGCTCCCACGATCGGCGATAAGCTCGAATGCCGGGTCCGGTGGAAGCGCGATCGATCGCGCGGTGGCGCGACTCGAGTCGAGTCCGCGCGCGAGGCGGGCAATAGAAAGTGCGGGTCTCTCCGTGCGCGACTTCGTGCTCGAGACCATCGCGTTGGCTCAGGCTACTCAGGCGATGCAGCCAGGAGTGCCAGCCTCTCGGTCGGCGATCGTCGTCGCCAACTCCAGGTTCGTCAGTCAGTACCAGGCGCGCGTGCTGCGCTCACGCGCCGCTTACGCGCGGAGTCAGAGTCCCGAGTCGTTCGGGGTGCAGCCGGGAATAACCGACGACGGAAGCACGGGCGTGAATGCGCAGCCAGAGCCGAGCGAGGGGCAGCCGCCGCAGCAAATCCAGGCCGAGCAGTCACTCGAGGCGGCCAGGCAGCGGCAGACTGACTCCGCGTTGGTAAGCACTCCTGGCCGGCGACCTCGACCGAACCCTGATCCAGCGCGCGACTCAGTGCCCGAGGTCCGCCGGGACACGATTCCGGACGGGAACCGGTAGCCTGGCGACCAGCGCCTTGAATGCGTGGAATTCGGGCGTGTCCACGACGAGCTGTCGGGATTCGCCGACCTCGAGTGCGGCGATCAGCTGCTTTGCTCTCCGGATGCGCGCTTCCTCGAGTGGGTGCGACGCGAACCACTCGTCGACCTTGGTGGGCTGATACTCGCGCTCTTCCAGGAGCGCCTCAAATAAATCGGGGATCCCCTCGGGATCGTAGCCCGCGCGAGTGACATTGACGACTGCCTCGGAGTCCGCTTGTAGCTCGTCAAGCCGGCTGTACCGAGCGAAAAGCGCTGTGCCGCCAATTTGGACCGCAGCCTGCGCAAGGCCATTGTTGCAAATGCCGGTCAGAGTGCACACTGCGGCCACACCGACATTGGCCTTCTGCGCTTTCTCCATTTGCTTTATGGAGTGTCGCTCGATGACGTGGCCGATTTCGTGACCGAGGGTTCCCGTCAACTCGTCAAGGCTGTCCGTGCTCTCGATGAGGCCGCGATTCACATAAATGAAACCCCCAGGCAATGCGAACGCGTTCACCTCTTTGGAATTGACGAGGTAAAAGTGCCAATCGAGGTCCGAGCGGCTCGTCTTCCTGGCGATCGACTCGCCCAGGTTCTGCAGGTAGCGGCTGATGAGAGGATCGGTGACGATCGGCAGTTCCGCATTCATCTCTCTGGCGCCTTGACGGCCGAGCGACACCTCCTGATCCTCTGATACCGAGCAGGCGACAGCAACCAGGAGGAGTAAGAGGGTGGCGCGTCGAATCATTTTACCGCTGAAATGGTAGATTCACGAAGGGGGCAAGACATGTTCCAGAGGTGGATCTCCAAGTCGCGGTTATCAGAGGTGTCTTGGCGTGCGCCGATCATCGGGGTGCTCGTCGCGTCAATGCTGGTACCGTTGCTCGTCGGCTCGGATTTCTTCTTCCCTTATGTCGTGCCGCGGAACGTTTTCTTCCGCGTCATGGTCGAACTTGCCGCGACACTACTGATTCTCGCCTTCTCGTCGGGCGGCAAAACTCTGGATCTTCGCTGCGAGCCGATCTTCTGGGCGCTGGCCGCCTTTGTCGGCGCCGCTTCCGTGTCCGCTCTTTTTTCACCGGCGGCGACCCATAGCTTTTTCGGCGATTTCGAGCGGATGGGCGGTGTGTGGGCGTGGCTCCATCTCGTGCTTTTCTTTCTCCTCCTGCGCTCCCTCCGCGATGAAGACTGGCGTTGGGTTCTCAATGGTGCGCTCGTTGTAAGCGTCATCATCAGCGGCACCGCGATCGCCCAGCATACGGTGCTGGCTTCACATATTGGATCGATTGACACAGTGGTTGCCCCGAGCGCTTCGACGCTTGGGAATTCCGGCTTGTTGGCCGCGTATCTGATGATGAACGTCGCGATCGCCGGCTATCTGGCCACAACCAGTCGGCACCGTCGCCTCTACGTCGTAATAGGCGCCGTGAATCTGCTCGGGCTGGTCTTCGCTGCAAACAGAAGCACCATCATCGGGCTGGTGCTCGGTGCACTTGTCGGCGGATCCATTTTTTCGACACTCACTACGAGATCCCGCAAAAAATTGGTGGCCCCCGCAATCGCTGTCGCGTTGGCTCTAATGCTCGCGGGCGCGGCTGCGGCGATCAGGTCACACCCCACCAGCTTCGTGTCGCGCCACGCGCCAATGGTGCTCGAGCGAATTGCGATGACGAATCCAGCCGGCGCCGACGAGTCGCGGACTCTCCAATGGCGCGCCGCGATCGAAGGGTTCAAGGACCGCCCTCTACTCGGCTACGGTTTGGAGAATCACGAACTCGTATGGAGTGCACACTTTGACCCGGCGATTTATGCGCTCGACACCGACGTCTATGACCGAACCCACAACCAATTCCTCGAGGTGCTGGCGACAACCGGCATCGTCGGCACAATCGCTTTTCTGGCGATCTGGATCGCCATTGCCGTCACGCTCGCGCGCGCCTACCGAGCGGGTCGTCTGTCCGCCGCCGCTATCGGCGTACTGGCGGGTCTCCAGGCCGCGTACGCCACGTATCTCGTTTTCTGGTTCGTCGATCTCAACTCGACGATGCTCTGGATAGTTATCGCGGCGCTCATCGCGTCTCGTGGTACGGTCGGCTCTGTCGTTCTGGAAACACCGAGGCATGATATGGCTGCCGTGCGCGCTCAACCCAAACTTGCCTTCGCCTCGATCGCCGCTCTCGGTGCGCTGCTGTATTGGGGAGCGTATACGCCGCTCAGTGCGAACAGGGCGCTGGCAAGGATCGATTCACCCCGTGCCTCTCTGGCAGAAAATCTGACCGCGTTCGAGCGACTGTCAGAAACGACGGCACCGCAGACGGCTCATACGCCGCTCATCATGGGCGAGTTCATCGCATCGCTTCGTCCGCGCCTTGGTCATATGCGCGGAAATCCCAACGAACGGAGGATGGTCGAGCGTGCGTTCGATCAGTCGTTCGCCGTATTTGCCCGCGAGATCCATCGCGATACCCTCAACGACAGGCTCTACACCCACCAGGGTGCGCTGTTACTCGATGCAGCGGAGTTTTATGGACAGTCGGTCTATCGTCAACAGGCGATCGACGCGTTCCACAAAGCGATCGACTTGAGTCCACGCCGCATCCAGCCCCGACTCGGACTCGCGAACATGTACATGAGCGAGCGGGACTACGAGCGCGCGATCGTGGTCCTCGGCGACGCGGTGAAGGTCGACCCGATGCTCGGCGAGCCTCGATACAAGCTGGCGCAGGCCTACCTCCGCGCCGGTCAGAGCGACTCCGCTCTCGCGATGCTACAGACCTCGTTGCGCCTCGGTTACGCGGGCGCCCCCGAGATTTACTTGTCGATGGGGAAGAGGCTCGAGTTTGCTGGTCGCAGCGCTACCGCCGCCCAGCTCTACTCGGATTATCTGGAGGCCAAGTACACGGAGTCGATTTGGAATCGTCGCGAGTCTATCGACAGGCCGGTTCCGAGCGCCGACATCGCGGTCGCCGCGCATCTCCCGTTGCTCTACATGCGCGACCGCGAGAGCGAGCTGGCCATCAAATCCGCGGCGGCGCTGTCCGCGTTCGATCCTTCGCGCGCGCCAATCGTGGATCGATTCGTGTCCGACGTGGGGTCGCGCCATCGATCCAACTGGATCGCGAAAACGTCACTTCTTCCGTGCGGCGCGGTGCGACGCGATCGATCGCGTGATTCGACCACCGTCGCCGCCTGCGGAGTATTCAGGCGGAAGCTCTAGGCCGGCTGGGCCACGGGAGCCGCCTGTCTGACTCCCGCGCGGTGAATCCTCAGCGCGGCGATTCGCCGGCCATCCATCGCGACGACTTCCATCTCTCCACCCGGGATTGGGATTCGATCTCCCATACGCGGCAGTCGTCCCAGCTTCGCAAACG
>JBJMOA010000178.1:0-6408 GCA_045803975.1 Gemmatimonadaceae bacterium | reverse complement strand
ACGCTGGTGAGGCGACCTTGATCGATGATTACGGCGCGACCAATCCGTCGGAGTTCTTCGCCGTTATCACCGAAGCGTTCTTCGAGCGCCCGCGCGCGCTGCGCCGGAAGCATCCGGCGTTGTACACACAGCTGCAGCGATTCTATCGCCAGGATCCAACTACGTATTCCGTCGAGCCGGTAGAGGCAACGCGATGAACCTGGCGATCCTGACTGAGCCGGCGACGTGGATGAGCCTCGTCACACTGACGGCGATGGAGATCGTCCTCGGCATTGACAACGTCATCTTCATCTCGATTCTGACCGACAAGCTTCCCGCGGGCCAGCAATCGCCGGCGCGAAGGCTCGGGCTGTCGCTGGCACTCATACTCCGGCTCGGACTCTTGTTCGCGATCACCTGGTTGATGGGTCTCACCGCGACCCTGTGGACGGTCCTCGGGAACGAGCTCTCCGGGCGAGACTTGATCCTGATTGCCGGCGGACTCTTTCTGATCGCGAAGGCCACGCGCGAGATTCACGAGAACCTCGAAGTCGCGCACACGCAGCGTGAGGTCCCGCGCGGCCGTGCAGCGTTCGGAATCATACTCGTTCAGATTCTTGCGCTCGATATCGTCTTTTCGCTCGACTCGGTGATCACTGCTGTAGGAATGGCGCAGCACATCTCGGTGATGGTGATCGCAATGGTCATCGCAGTCGGAGTCATGCTCGGCTTCTCTGGCCACATCGCTGCGTTCGTCAATCGTCATCCGAGCATGAAGATCCTTGCGCTGAGCTTTCTCCTCTTGATCGGCGTCGTGCTCGTCGCAGATGGAATGGGACAACACGTCGGCAAGGGCTACATTTACTTCGCGATGGCATTCTCTTTCGGCGTCGAGCTGCTCAACATGCGCGTACGTGGTAAGCTCGCAGAAGCGCCGCTGACGTTGCACAATCGTTATGAGGGTGACGGCCGAGAGGGAGTGGCATGACGGATCGCGCGATCGTGTGGCGTCGGACCGACAAGCCCGGTCACGAATTCTGCACGCTCGCGAAAACTGAAACCGGAGTGAAGCTGACTGGCGTCGCTGTCTTGTCGAACGATGGCACGCCATGCTGTCTGCAGTACACGATCGATTGCGATTCTCAATGGCGCACGCAGCTGTGCCGGCTGAGCGGTTACATCGGAAAGCACGGATTCACTCTCGACATCCGTCACGAAGGCGAGAAGTGGCTGTTGAATGGCGTTGAAGTTCCCGAGGTAGCAGGATCGGAAGACATCGATCTCGGCTTCAGTCCGTCGACGAATCTGCTTCCGATTCGCAGGCTCGCGCTCGAAGTTGGAGGAAGCGCGAACGTGCGCGCGGCGTGGCTTCGTTTTCCGGAGCTGACCGTCGAGCCGCTCGAGCAGGTTTACACACGGCTCGGTCCCGACAGTTATCGATACGAAAGCGGCGGCGGCGCATTTCGGCGCGATCTCAAAGTCGATGAACGAGGAATCGTCGTCGACTACCCGGAGATCTGGAACGCCGAGTCGGCTATCTAGCCCTTCCGCACTTCCCTCCGCCCGGAAGGTCGGGCGAGGGTTCGCGCATCAGCGCTTCGATCTCATCTATCTCCCTTGGTGCTCCCGCGGATAAGCGCTCCAAACCTGATTCAGTGAGCGCGTAGTCATCCTCGATGCGCACACCGATCCATTTGTACTTGTCGAAGGCGGCGCCGATCTTCGCACGCATCGCGCGATTCTTCGGTGTGTCCGGAAGTGCAGCGAGGTCGTCGGGACTTACGTAGATCCCAGGCTCGACGGTGAACACGTCACCGACCTGGAACTGGTGCTTTTCGCCGTAGTACTGGGCAGGATCGTGTACTTCCAGCCCGATCCCGTGGCCACCATAGGCATGCCACGCATAAAGTCCGCGCTGCGAACAGCCAGTCGGCGGACAGAATCCAGGAGCGCCGTCGAACGTGGCGCTGTCGGATTCGATCAAGCCGAGGCGGAGCAGGCCTCTCGTAACGACTGCTTTGCCCGAATCGCTCGCCGTGAGGTACGTGACGCCGGGTTTTATCTGGCGAACGAATGCTTCCTGCGCGTCACGCACGATCTGGTAGATGTCGCGCTGGGCGGGAGTGAACTTGCCGTTGACGGGCATCGTGCGCGTAACATCCGCTGAATAGTGGTCGAACGATGTGGCGGCATCGATGAGGAGAAGGTCGCCATCGTGCAGAACATCGTTGTCCTTCATGTAGTGCAGGATTGTCGCGTTCTTTCCGCCGCCGACGATGCTGCCGTAGCCCGGTCTGTCGCCGCCGTAGCGGCGAAATGTGCCGTCGAGCACCGCCTGAATCTCGTTTTCAGTGCAGCCCGGCGCGGTTGCCTTCATCGCCTCACGGTGCGCGCGCGTACTTATCTCCGCGGCGCGTCGCAGCAAGGCGATCTCGCTTGCGCCCTTGCGCGCACGCATCCGATCGACGGTCGTGTCCACTGTCGCAATCACGACCGACGGGTGATCGGCTCTCAACCGTAGCACGAATCGCGAACCGCGCGAGAGAGAATCCTCGGCGGCGAAATCCGACATGTGGGTGTCGGGCACTATGTAGAACGGCAACCCCGCCGTCGCGAGCGAATCGACCACCGCCTTGAGTGTGGCGATGTCGCGACCTTTAATACCGATCCTGGACTCGAGTTTCTCCGGCGCTGTGCGCGCGCCCAGGAATCGCTCGGCGGATCGCAGGCGCGTGGGAACGAAGATCGTGGAGCTAGTATTTCCTTTGCGCTTCGTAATCAGCAGGACGGCGTCGGATTCGTCGAACCCGGTGAGATACTCGAACGCCGGTAGCTGGAAGAACGTTGGCCAGTCGGTGATCGGCTCGACCTCTCCGAATGCGAGCACCACTCCCGAATCGATTTGCCGGGTGAGCTCGGCACGTCGGTCTGCGTAGTCGGCGAGCGTGATCCTGGCAGGTGCGCGAGGGTCAGCAGCCTGAGATAAGGCGGCTCGTGGAATGGAGACGAATAGCAGCGCCGTGATGGCAAAGAAACGCAGGCTCACCCGCATGATTACTTCCTCGATTCCACGGTGTCGAAGCATGATGTGAGAAAAAGCGGTCACCAAGAATGTTTCTTTCGGTGCCGAGGTCAATAGCTTTCTAGTCCGTCGTGGACTCGGAAATCCGGCAAGGAGAATCTCGCAGATGATGCTACGCCATGCGACAACGCTTTATTCGGCGGTCGTGCTATGCAGTGCACTCGGGTGCACGGTAAAGACTGAAAACGGCACGGACACCGCGGCCGCGGACACTCTCAGGGTGACGTCGCCAGCGGTACGGCGAGATACCTCGCTGCCGTCGTCATCAGCCGGCACGAGCTTTACGATCACGCCGACTGGATACGGACCGCTGCGTGTCGGAATGACCGTCGCACAAGCAGCGTCAGCGCTTGGCGGCGGAATCGGCGCGCCGGCGGGATATTCGGGCGGGTGCGGATATGCCGCGCTCGTCAAAGCGCCGCGCGGACTCGCTATCATGCTCGAGGACGGAAAGATCGCACGCTTCGAGATCAGAAGCGGTGGCATTACAACCGCTGAAGGTGCGCGCATCGGCGACACGGAGTCGCGAATCAAATCGCTGTATGCGGGAAGAGTGACAACCACACCGCACAAATATCTTCCGGGCGCGCATTATCTCACCGTCGTTTCGTCCTCTGATCCAAACGCGCGCATCGTCTTCGAGACTGATGGCAGCAAGGTGACGGAGTTCAGGTCCGGCCGGATTCCCGCCGTCGAGCTCGTCGAGCGTTGCGGATAATGGATTGGTCGACGTGGTGAGGAAACGCGATCCCGAGGAGAAAAAACGAAAGCCCGAGCCGCTCGCGAACGTAGTTGGCGCATTTCTAAAAGACGCGAAGCTCGAGGAAAGAGTCGAGCAGGCGTCGGTAGTTCCGGAATGGGCGACGCTCGTCGGAAAGCAGATCGCATCGGTTACGAAGCCCTACGCAGTTACTCCGGACGGTACGCTTTTCGTGTCAGTGACGACCAACGCGTGGATGACTGAGCTGTCGCTGATGGAGCCACAAATATTGCGGGCGCTGAACGCCAAGGCGGGTCGGGCGAGGGTCCGCAAAATCAGGCTGCAGCTGATGCGGTAACTCCTTGCCGCTCAAAGGCTTACGAATCGCATTTGACCTTGCTATCGGAGCCCATTCGGGGTAGATTGAAGGCACAGTATTGCGCCCGAATTCGACCGTGCTCAGACTCCTCACAGCCGGTGAAATCTTGGCGTATGTCTTCGGCGGAATCCACATCGTCCGCACACGAAATCTTATCCGCGATTAATGGCTAAAGCAGCAGCAGAAATCAGCACGTCGAAGTACGACGCTGGTCAAATCCAGGTTCTCAAAGGTCTCGAGGCAGTTCGCAAACGTCCCGGTATGTATATCGGTTCGACGTCCTCGAGAGGACTCCACCACCTCGTTTACGAAGTAGTCGACAACTCGATCGATGAAGCGTTGGCGGGTCACGCGACGATGATCGACGTGACGATCCACGCTGACGATTCGATCACCGTCATCGATGACGGTCGCGGAATTCCGGTCGACATCCATCCCACTGAAAAAATTCCCGGCGTCGAGCTGGCGATGACGGTGCTGCACGCCGGTGGAAAGTTCGACAAGAACTCCTACAAGGTCTCGGGCGGATTGCACGGCGTCGGTGTCTCCGTCGTGAACGCGCTCGCCGAGCAGTTGAAGGTGTGGGTGAAGCGCGGTGGGAAGGAGTACTACATGGACTTCGAGCGCGGCAACACCGTGACGAAGCTCAAGGTGCTCAACAAGGTCGAGGGCAAAGAGCGCGGCACCAAAATCTGGTTCAAGCCTGATCACACGATCTTCACCGAGCTCAAATACGATTACGACACCGTCGCCAACCGGCTGCGCGAGTTGTCGTATTTGAACAAGGGTCTGACGATCGTGATCAAGGACGAGCGCGAGGGTCAGGAGAAGACCGAGACCTTCCACGCGAAGGGCGGACTCAAGGAGATGGTGGCGCACCTGAACGAGAAGCGAAAGGTGTTGCACCAGGAGATCGTGTACATCGATACGGAGCGCGACGGCATCGACATCGAGCTGGCGTTCCAGTACAACGATGGCTACAACGAGAACGTCTTCTCGTTCGTGAACAACATCAACACGCATGAGGGTGGGACGCACCTCACCGGTCTCAAGTCGGCGCTGACGCGCACGATCAACGCGTACGCGGCGAAGAGTGGTTCGCTCAAGAAGGCCGACTTTACTCTGAGCGGTGATGACGTTCGAGAGGGGCTCACTGCAGTGCTCTCGGTGAAAGTTCGCGAGCCACAGTTCGAGGGACAGACCAAGACCAAGCTCGGGAACTCCGAGGTCGAAGGTGCGGTCAAGGGAGTCGTGAACGAGCAGTTGGCGGCGTATCTCGAGGAGCATCCTCGCGTCGCGAACATCGTGATAGAGAAAGCGGTCTCTGCTGCGCGTGCACGTGAAGCAGCGCGTAAAGCTCGCGACCTGACTCGCAAGAAATCAGCATTGGACGTCGGCAACCTGCCCGGCAAATTGGCCGACTGCTCGTTGTCCGATCCTTCCTTGTGCGAGATCTATCTCGTCGAGGGAGACTCGGCCGGTGGCTCGGCGAAGCAGGGACGCAACCGAGCGTTCCAGGCGATTCTGCCTTTGCGCGGAAAGATTTTGAACGTCGAGCGCGCGCGCATCGACAAGATCCTCGGCAACGAGGAGATCCGGACGATCGTCACCGCGATCGGCGCGGGCATCAAGGACGACTTCAACATCGAGAACGCCCGTTATCACAAGCTGATTCTGATGACGGACGCCGACGTCGACGGCGCGCACATCCGGACGCTGCTGCTGACTTTCCTGTATCGCCAGATGCCTCAGTTGATCGAAGCCGGCTACGTCTACATCGCGCAGCCGCCGTTGTACCGCGTGGCGAAGGGTAAGGAAGAGTTCTACGCCTACGACGAGAAGGAGCGCGAGGAGTACGTGAAGCGCCTGGGGAATGGCGAGGGCAAATCGACCGTCAACATCCAGAGGTACAAGGGACTCGGCGAGATGAATCCGTTGCAGCTATGGCACACGACCATGGATCCGGAGACTCGGACGATCCTTCAGGTCAATGTCGAGGACGCCATTCTTGCAAACGACATCTTCGAGCGGTTGATGGGCGATGATGTCGAGCCGCGAAGACTCTTTATTGAAGAGAACGCGAAGTTTGTGAGTAATCTGGATATTTGATTAACTCCCGATGCGCAGGCGCAGCCCTCGGGAGTTGCCCTACGCCTGTTCAATCGGCTCCCACGTCGCGGCGTCCATGATAGGGAATGGGCTGCTGCTGATAGAAAACCGACATTTCCTTAGCTTCGCATAGCGTATAAGCTTGACGTACCCCTTAGG
>JBJMOA010000177.1:0-12741 GCA_045803975.1 Gemmatimonadaceae bacterium | reverse complement strand
GCCGATGCACGCGGCACTGGGTGGAAACTCGTCGCTGGTCTGGTTGGGCTCGGCCTGTTGAGCGAGATGATGGTCATCGCGCGTGCGAAACTTCCTTCGGCGCTCATCGTGCCGCGCGACTTCAACGAACAGCAGCTACAGAAGCTCAATGCTGTTGGTGTAATCGCCGAACCGCTGTTCAAGGACTATCTGCTTGCCTTCGAGCTGACCAGCGTGCTTCTGCTCGTCGCGATCGCCGGCGCCGTCGTGCTGGGCAGAGGGAGGGCGGTAGGTGCTCGCTGAGTCCCTTGTTCTGACTGCCGCGCTCTTCATTATCGGGGTCGTCGGCGTTCTCGTCCACCGCAACGCGATCATCATCTTCATGTGTGTCGAGCTGATGCTCACGGCGGTGAATCTGACTTTCGTCGCGTTCTCGCGCTTTTACGGAGCGGCCGGTCAGGTGTTCGTTGTGTTCGTGATGACGGTGTCCGCAGCGGAGGCGGCGGTGGGGCTCGCCATCATCATCGCGATCTTTCGTCACCGGCAGACGGTCAATCTTCAAAACATCAATCTGCTCAAAGGCTGATGCTGCTACAGGCCGCCGTTGCCGCGTCAGCGAACGCGCATCCGCTCTCCGGAACGATCGCCGAGTTTGCGTGGCTGCTGCCGGTGTTACCGCTGGCGGGCTTTGTGATCAACGGGCTGTTGTCCCTCAACAACGCGCACCTTGGCCCGGCGGATCCGTTCATCTCCGAAAGCCACGCGCATCCCGAGACCGCGGCAGAGGCGGCCACGATCTCTCACGCGGAACAATCCGGCTCCTCAGGTGATGACCACCACGCTGTAAAGCGGCATCACTGGGCGGGTGTCGTAAGCATCGTCGGACCGGGAGTTCTGATTCTAGCGTTCGCGCTCGCGCTCGGAATCTGGCAGGCGATGGCGGCCGCGCACCCCGAAGCTCCATTTATTCAACGCTACTTCAGCTGGATGCCCGCTGGCGATCTACAGATCGATGCCGCGATTCAGCTCGATCAACTCTCGATGCTGATGATCCTCGTTGTCACCGGCGTCGGGGCTCTGATTCACATCTTCAGCGTCGGCTATATGCGCGACGATCCAGGCTATCCGAGGTACTTCTCGTATCTCAATCTGTTCGTGTTTTTCATGCTCGTGCTGGTGATGGGAGCCAACTATCCGGTGCTGTTCGTCGGTTGGGAAGGAGTTGGTCTCTGCTCCTACCTGCTCATTGGCTTCTGGTTCAACGACAAAGCCAACGCCGACGCCGGCAAGAAGGCCTTCATCGTCAATCGAATTGGAGATTTTGGATTTCTGGTCGCGATGTTCATTCTCTTCGCGAACATCGGCGTTCTCGATTTCGTCGGAGTGAACGCGAGAGCGCTCGACCTGGGCGCCGGTAGCGCGCTCGTAACGACGATCTGCCTCTTCATGTTCCTCGGCTGCACCGGAAAGAGCGCGCAGATCCCGCTCTACATTTGGCTGCCCGATGCAATGGCTGGTCCGACGCCGGTGTCCGCGCTCATCCATGCGGCGACGATGGTCACTGCCGGCGTCTATCTCATCGCGCGCAGTGCAGCGCTTTTTTCGCTCTCACCCGTCGCCTCGCTCACCGTGGCGGTGGTCGGCGCCATCACTGCAATCTTCGCCGCGACGATCGGTCTCAAACAATGGGACATCAAGAAAGTTCTGGCCTATTCGACGATCTCGCAGCTCGGCTACATGTTCATCGGAGTTGGCGTTGGCGCCTACGTGTCCGGAATGTTCCATCTGGTCACGCACGCCTTCTTCAAGGCGCTGCTGTTCCTTGGCTCCGGGTCGGTGATTCACGCGATGCACGCCGCCTATCATCACACCCATAGCGCGGAGGATGCGCAGGACATGCGCAACATGGGTGGCTTGCGGCGCTTTCTGCCCGTGACGGCTGTGTTGATGTGGATCGCGACTCTCGCAATCTCGGGAATCCCCCCGCTTTCCGGCTTTTTCTCGAAGGACGAGATCCTCGGCTCCGTATTCGCACGGGCGCAAGGCTCGACACTCGCGTCCGCATCGTGGCTGGGAATTCCCGGCGGATCGCTGCTCTACGTGATCTACGGAATTGGGCTCGCCGCCGCGTTCATCACGGCGGTCTACATGACTCGCATGATGCTCTACACCTTTCACGGGCCGACACGAACAGGTGCCGAGGAGGAGAAATACCTCGGAGAGGTCTCGTGGGTGATGACGGGGCCGCTTGTCATCCTCGCCGTTCTGACAATCTTTGGCGGCTGGTTGAACCTGCCAGAAGTTGTTACTGACATCGTTCCACTAGGCCCACGCGAGCTACTTGGACACTGGCTCGATCCAGTCGTCGGCGGAGCGACTGCGCGGATAACCGCGGGAGCGGTGCACGTAGCTGCCACGACCGAGGAAGCGTTGATCGGCGCGGCGGTCGTCATCGCCGTAGTTGGAATCCTGTTCGCGATCGTCCGTCTCAAGACCGATCGCGTCCCGCGGAAGCGCGACGCCGTTCCGGAGATGGGATTCGAGCGCGTGGTCGCAAACAAGTACTATGTCGACGAAGGTTTGGATCGGACCATCGTCACGCCAACCTACGCGATATCGCGCAACTTTCTGTGGCGTGTGATCGACGCCGGCCTTATCGATGGCGTGCTCGTCAACGGCAGTGCCGCTCTCGCACGCGGCTTTGGCTGGATCGGATCGCGACTTCAAACCGGCAACGTCGGCATCTACGCGTGGGTGCTCGTCGTCGGCGTGCTGGCGATGCTCGGCGCATTCACTCTAAGGTGAGCTGATCAAATGACGAGCTTCCTCGATTCGATCGGCTACAACCAGTGGGTGCTGCCGGCACTTCTTCTGATCCCCTTGATCGGAGCGGTGATAGTTCTGCTCGTACCCGCCCGTGCCGCCGATGACGTCAGCACTGGAATCGAGACTCGCGCCGCTCGTCAGGTCGCGCTGTGGTTTTTCCTGCTTGAGTTCGTAGTGTCGCTGGGACTCTGGTGGTCGTACAACCCGAGTGACACCGGTTGGCAGGCGGCGATGGACGTGGCCTGGATCCCAAGCTGGGGTGTCCGGTTCACGCTGGGTATCGACGGCATCGCGCTTATGATGATCCTTCTCACGACCTTCATCATGCCGCTCTCGGTGCTCGGAAGCTGGACCAGCATCCGCGCGAAGGTACGCAGCTACTACGCGCTGCTTCTGATTCTCACCACCGGAATGCTCGGTGTGTTCGTCGCGCGCGATCTGTTTCTGTTTTACGTAATGTGGGAAGTGATGCTGGTGCCGATGTACTTCATCATCGGGATTTGGGGCGGGGAACGACGGATCTACGCCAGCATCAAGTTTTTCATTTACACGATGCTGCCGTCTCTGCTGATGCTGGTTGCCATCATTTATCTCGGCCTGCACACGCGCGCCGCGACCGGGACGCCCGATTTCAGCTACGACCATCTGCTGGCGTTCAGCGGCAGCATTTCGCAGCGGACGGCCCTCTGGTTATTTGCGGCATTCTTCCTCGCGTTTGCGGTGAAGGTGCCAATGTTTCCGTTTCATACGTGGCTGCCGGATGCCCACGTCGAAGCTCCGACAGCTGGCTCCGTAATTCTTGCCGGCATCATGCTGAAAATGGGGACGTTCGGATTCCTGCGCTTCGCGCTGCCACTGTTTCCGGGTGCGGCGATGAATCCCACAGTCAGGATGACCATTCTCATCCTCGCCGTAATTGGAATCATCTACGGCGCACTTGTCGCCATGGTGCAGCCCGACTTCAAGAAGCTCGTTGCCTATTCGTCGGTCAGCCACCTGGGCTTTGTCATGCTGGGGATTTTCGCGTTGACCCTGCAGAGCGTGCAGGGAGCGCTAATGGTCATGATCAACCACGGCATTTCCACCGGAGCGCTCTTCCTTCTCGTCGGCATCATCTACGAGCGCAGACATTCACGGTTGATCGAATCGTACGGAGGGATTGCCCGAGTCGTACCAATGTTCGCCGCAATTCTTACCTTCGTATCGTTGAGCAGCATTGGCCTGCCCGGTACGAACGGATTTGTTGGTGAATTCCTCGTGCTGATTGGCGCGTTCCGAACCTATCCGGTACTGGCAATCATTTCCGCAACGGGCGTGATCTTCGCGGCCGCCTATCTGCTGTGGGCGATTCAACGAATTCTGTTCAACCCGTTGGACAAAACCGAGAACATCCACATCCCCGATTTGAATGGACGAGAGCTCGCGTTGATGGTGCCCTTGCTCGCGGCGATAATCTGGCTCGGAGTATATCCCGCTCCAGTGCTCCGACGGATGGAAGGCTCCGCGCAAATGCTCGTCAAGCGCGTAGAGGCGGGAACGACGCTGACGCGTGTCGGAGAGGCCGCCCGCTGATGCGGTTCGATCTCTCGATGCCTGCGCAGCTCACGTCTGCGCTTGGCCCCGATCTGCTTCTTATGGCCGGCGCAATGGTTCTTCTACTCTGGTCCGCGTGGCGCCGCGAGAGCGACGCCCATCAGAAGAATGTTGGGATCCTCAGCATGGGGCTCTGCATCCTCACCATGGTTGCCGTTGCGTACTATGCATACCAGGGCTATTCGGCCAGCAACGGCGTGATCGCGGTGGATAATTTCCGTTGGGCAGCCGATGAGATCTTTCTAATCGCGACGCTTGGCACCATTGCAATGTCGCTCGACTACAACGTTCGCGAAGGGATCACGCCGGGAGAGACGCACGTGCTGCTGCTCCTTGCGACATCAGGCATGATGATTCTGGCCGCCGCGCGTGACCTGATCATCGTGTTCCTTGGCATCGAGCTGATGTCGATCGCGATCTACGTGCTCGTGGGCCTCAATCGCCGTCGCGAGCGCTCCGCTGAAGGAGCGATCAAGTATTTTCTGCTTGGCGCTTTCTCGACGGCTTTCCTGCTGTATGGAGTCGCGCTGGTTTACGGCGCGACTGGCGCGACCAACTTCGTCGAGATAAAAGCCAACATCGGTCGGTTCAGCCTTGCACACAACGGATTGCTGCTCGTCGGTATTGCGCTTCTTCTGGTGGGATTCGGTTTCAAGATTGCCGCGGCACCGTTTCACATGTGGGCTCCCGATGTCTACGAGGGAGCGCCGACACCGATCACCGCCTATATGGCGGCCGCGGTCAAGGCCGCTGCGTTCGCTGCACTGTTCCGCCTGTTTCTCGAAGGATTTCCGACGCTTCTCGCCGTTTGGCACGAAGCGGTGTGGTGGCTTGCGGCAGTCACCATGGTCGTCGGGAACCTCGTCGCTCTCGCGCAGAAAAACATCAAGCGGCTTCTCGCCTACTCGAGTATCGCGCACGCCGGCTACATCCTTGTCGCCGTCGTCGTCGGCACGAGCCTCGGCAGCTCCGCTTTTCTCTTTTACCTGTTCGCCTATACCATGGCGACGCTTGGTTCGTTTGCAGTAATCGTCGCGCTGGGTAGAGCGGGCGAAGATCAAATGGCCGTCGAGGACTACGCCGGATTGTGGACCGTTCGCCCCGGGCTGGCGGTAGCGATGGCCGTATTCATGCTCGCGCTGCTCGGGTTTCCCATTTTTGGCGGCATCGGATTTTTCGCGAAATGGTACGTACTCCAGGCAGCGCTCCAGGCCCCATTTCCGCAAACGAGGCTTGCCGTCGTGCTCGTCGTCACCAGCCTGGTGAGCGCCGGCTACTACTTATACGTGGTGATGGTCATGTTCATGAAGCCGCGACCCGCCACCGCCCTCCCTCCTGATCGTGCGAGCGGCTTGACGCGTACGGTGGTGTGGGCATCCGCTGCGATCATCTTGATATTCGGACTCTTTCCCGACGCGATCGTGTCCCTCACTCAGCGGAGTGCACCCGCGGTGAGTAAGGAAATCGCGCTTCGCGCGCGCTAAGCAAGAATGGCTCTGTCGCGCGCGATCTTTCGGGAGTACGACATCCGTGGCGTCGCCGGCAAGGACCTGACGGAGGACGTTGCGACTGCTGTCGCCGGCGCCTATGCCGCATTCCTGGCGGAGAAGGGGGTCAAGGGGGCGCTAGCGGTCGGTCGCGACAACAGGCCGAGCGGCGAGGCATTGCATCGTGCGCTCGTGTCGGGACTGCTGGCCGCCGGGATCGACATCATCGACATTGGCATTGTCCCTACTCCTCTCGCGTATTGGTCGCAACACAATCTCGACGTCGTCGGCGGCATCCAGATAACGGGCTCACACAATCCACCCGAGTACAACGGATTCAAGCTCGGTCTCGGCACAAACTCGATCTACGGCGCCGACATCCAGCACATTTACGACCTGGCAACAGCGGCAAAGTTTCCGCGCGGCAAGGGAACGAAGCGCAGCGAAGCGATCATCGATCGATACGTCGATGACATCGCGAAGCGTGTCGGGAAGCTCTCACGCAAGCTGAAGGTCATCCTCGACTGCGGGAACGGCGCAGGGTCCCTCGTCGCCCCCAAGCTCTTTCCGAAGCTCGGCATAGAGCCGACGTGTCTGTTCTGCGAGAGCGACGGCACGTTTCCGAATCATCACCCTGATCCGACTGTCCCAAAAAACGTTGCCGACCTCATAGCCGCGGTTAGGAAGGACCACGCTGACATCGGGATCGCATTTGATGGCGACGCCGACCGGATCGGCGTCATCGACGATGCGGGTGAAATAATCTGGGGCGATTATCTGCTTATCGTTTATGCGCGCGACGTCCTCGCGCGGACCGGCAAGGGGCAATCCATCGTGTTCGACGTGAAGGCATCACAGGCATTATCGGAAGCGGTCGAGAAGGCCGGCGGCGTGCCAGTGATGTGGAAGACCGGCCACTCGTTGATTGAGGAAAAAATGCACGCGACGCACGCTCCTGTGGGCGGCGAGATGTCCGGGCATATGTTCTTCTCGGAGGGGTTTTACGGCTTCGACGACGCGCTTTACGGAGCGGCACGCCTTCTCCAGATCGTCGCCGATTCCGGAAAATCGATCCGTGAGCTGCTGGCGGACGTTCCGCGTTTCGTCTCAACGCCGGAGATCCGCGTCGATTGTCCGGATGACAAGAAATTCGGCATCGTCGACGAAGCTACGAAGTACTACAGCAGCAGATACAAGGTGATCACCGTCGACGGGGTACGCGTTCTATTTGGCGATGGTTGGGGACTGATTCGCGCGTCGAACACCCAGCCAGTGCTCGTGATGCGATTCGAAGCCAGAACGAAGGAGCAATTGGGAAAGATTCAGTCCGAGATGCAGGGCTGGCTTCGCTCCAAAGGCGTGAAGGTGTGATGTGACGCCCGCCAACCGCAGACGACTCTTTGTCGGGGTTGTCATAGCGGCTGCAATACTCATCGCAGGTCGCGCAGCATCCGCCCTTTACGCTGACTACACGTGGTACACGACACTTGGAGCAGGTCCGTTGTGGACAGAGCGGGCCGGCGACCTCCTGCTTATCTACGGAATCGGAACCATCGTCGCCGTTCTCGTCGCCTTCCTGAACTTCTCGGCGCTCGGAAGGAGCATTGGAGTGTTGACGCTCCCGCGACGCCTCGCGAACGTCGAATTTGGCGAAGCCGTACCGCGCAAGTACATAGACCGGTTCGCGTTTCTGTTATCGGTGGCGATCGCCGCGGCTGTGACGCCAGCTTTGCCGAGCTGGACTACGCTCGCACTCGCGCGGCTCGACGTGAGTTTTCGAGAGATCGATCCTTACTTCCACCATGATCTCGCTTTCTACACGACGTGGCTCCCCTTCGAAAAAGCGGCTTACATGTGGGCAATGCTGCTCGTACTCGCCGTCTCGATGGTGGTCGTGATTCTGTACTCGCTCACGCCGGGGCTCAGGTGGGAACGCGTCGGCCTCAGGATGAGTCCGCGCGTCCGTCGACACCTGAGCGTTCTCGCTGCGCTGCTGCTGTTCATCACCATGTGGAGCTATCGTCTCGAGTCGTACGATCTGCTCGTCCGAGGAAGCGGTGAGCAGGGCGGATTCTCGTTCGTCGACCATCAATGGCTTCTCCCAGGACTGCTTCTGCTGTCGATCACTACTGCAGCAGGCGCGATCACTGTCCTGCTGAGCGGGTGGACAGGTCAGCTCCGGACCAGCTTCGTCGCCGTCACGGCGATCGTCATTCTGTCCGTCTCAGTGCAAGAGCTCATTCCGCTCCTCGTTCGCCGGCTGACACCGCGTGACGCGCAGTTGGCCCGCGAGCGACCCTACGTCGCGACTCGTGCCGACTTCACTCGCCGTGCATACACCCTGGACGTGCTTCGCGACACGGCCCGCGGAACGGTGATGTCTGCCGCCACCGACAGCGTTGTCATGAATCCCGCCAGCCAACAACTCCTGCGCCAGGACTCGCTCGCCTATCCGGGTGCGCGCGGTCTCGTCGTCATCTCCGAACCGCAGCTCGACATCGCCGGTCAACGACTTGGCGACGGGCTGTCGCGCGTTGCATACGCGTGGGCGTATCAATCGCTGTCACTCTTGTCGGACTCTGTCCCTCGGCGCGCGCGACTCGTGACGATGAGAGATGTGCGCACCAGGCTGCGAGCGCTCGCGCCGGTCTTCGTGCAAGGGAACACCGTCGAGCCGCTGTTTCATGCCGACACGCTGTACTGGAAGCTCGAGCTGTACTCCGCGTCCTCGAACTATCCATTGAGCCAACATTATGTGGTTGCCGGCGAGCCGCGTAGCTACTTCAGGCATGTAGCGACCGCGCTGGTGAACGCGCGCACCGCTCGGGTAATGATTGCCGCCGACGCTGTCACCGATCCGATTGCGCAGCGTTGGACGACAGCGTTTCCGAATGCCGCGGATTATCGGGCTCCCGGCATCGCGAGCGAGCTGACCACGACACCATGGTCGCCCGTGCCCACCGAACCTCCGCCCGTGGGCGACGATTCGACGTTCCGCGCTGCTGTGACGCGGTTTTACAATCGCATGCGTGCCGCGCTCGCCGCCGCAGACCTCAAAGCGTTTGGGATCGCCTACGACTCGCTGGGCGCGCTAATCTCGCGGTCGCATCGATGACAGAAACGCGGACGGCCGTAATCGCGGTTGGTGGTAATGCACTATCGCCGCCAGGAGAGCGATCTACGATCGCCGATCAGTTCCGGCACACTCGCGAGAGTTTGGGGCCAATTGTCGATCTCGCGCTCGACGGTTGGCGAGTTGTCGTCGTCCACGGCAACGGGCCACAGGTTGGAGACGAGCTGGTCCGGAACGAGAAGGCCCGCAACGAAGTTGCGCCGCTTCCGCTCGGTGTGCTTGTGGCTGCGACGGCTGGTTGGATCGGCTACATGCTACAGCAGTCTCTCGAGAACGCGCTCAGGAAGGCTGGTAATGCAAGGGACGTCGTGACCGTCCTCACTCAAGTCGAGGTCGCGGCTGACGACCCCGCACTCAAGGATCCGAAGAAGTTCATAGGCCACGGCCTGTCAGCCGCACGTGCTCGCGAGCTTCGCGCCGAAGGTCATCCAGTCAAGAAGGATGGCAAGGGACATTTTCGTCGCGTTGTAGGAAGTCCGAAGCCGCTCTCGATTCACGAGCTTGCGACAATCAGGACGCTCCTCGAGCGCGATACCCTTGTGATCGCGTGCGGCGGAGGCGGAATCCCGATTTATCGTGATCGGGTGCTCGGGTTGGAGGGAGTGGACGCAGTCGTGGACAAGGACCTCGCTGCGGCAGTGCTCGCGCGCGAGCTCGGTGCGGAGCTGTTCCTGATTCTTACTGACGTCGATGCGGTTTATACTGGGTGGGGCACGCCCGACCAGCAGGCTATCAAATCCATGAGCGTCGGAGAGGCCGATCGCCTCGCCGGCGAACACGCGTTCGGAGAAGGAAGCATGGCGCCGAAAGTCGCCGCTGCTGCCGACTATGTGCGTCGTACAAATGGGCGAGCCATTATTACCGAGTTGAGCAAGGGAAGGGCAGCAGTGCTGGGCACGGCCGGCACGGAAATCGTTCCGTAACCGCCGGCTAAATATCGATCTCGACTAATCCGCGCCGTCACGCGCGTTTGGAGAAAAAGTGAACATTCACGAGTACCAGGCGAAGGAAATCTTTCGGAAGTACGGTATTCCCATTCCACCCGGCGAAGTCGCCACCACAGCGGAACAGGCTGAAGAAATCGCCCGCAAGTTCGGAACTACGGTCGTCGTAAAGGCGCAGGTGCACGCGGGCGGGCGTGGTAAAGCGGGCGGGGTCAAGCTCGCCCGGACGCCGGAGGAAGCGCGAAATATCGCCGCTCAGATCCTCAAGCTCTCGATCAAGGGCCTGCCAGTACAAAAGGTTCTCGTTACGCCTGCTGCCGACATCGCCAGCGAAGCCTACGTCGGGATAATCGTGGACCGCGCATCCAAACGCGCGGTGTTCATGGCCAGCCCGGCCGGTGGAATCGACATCGAGGAGGTTGCGGCGAAGACGCCGGAAAAGATTCTTCGCCATTCCGTCGATCCCCGCTACGGCCTGCAGGCGTTCGAGGCAATGCAGCTCGCCTTCTTCCTCTACTCGGATATGAAGCAGGTAAGAGCCGCCGCGAAAATCCTGCAGCAGCTCTACAAAGCGTTCTACGACAACGGCGGCTCGCTCGCGGAAATCAATCCACTCGTCACGACACCCACAGGCGATGTCGTTGCTCTCGACGCGAAAATGGTGATCGACGACAACGAACTGGATCGTCGTCCCGATATCGGCGCGTTGCGCGATGAATCCGCGGAGGAATCGAGCGAGGTCGAAGCGCGGAAGGCGAATCTCACTTTCATCAAGCTCGACGGAAACGTCGGGTGCGTCGTCAACGGTGCAGGTCTCGCCATGGCGACGATGGACCTCGTCAAATACTACGGTGGAGACCCGGCAAACTTTCTCGACATCGGCGGTTCCTCGAATCCGGAAAAGGTCGTTGCCGCGCTTCGCATCATCACGGGTGACAAGAATGTGAAGGCGATCCTGTTCAACATTTTCGGCGGGATTACCCGCACTGACGATGTAGCAAACGGAATCGTGACGGCCATCAAGCAGAATCCGCTCAAGGTGCCACTCGTGATTCGCCTCACCGGAACTAACGAGGAGATCGCTGTCGAGATCCTGAAGAAGAACGGGATGTCGGCAATGACCGATATGGACGAGGCGGTGAAGAAGGCAGTTGCGCTCGCGACGGGAGGAAAAGTCGCGTGAGCATTTTCATCGATAAGAACACTCGCCTCCTCGTTCAAGGAATTACCGGCCGCGATGGCTCGTTCCACGCGAAGCAGATGCTCGAGTACGGCACCAAGGTCGTTGGTGGCGTGACGCCCGGGAAAGGCGGCCAGAAATTCGAGAACACAGTTCCGATTTTCAACACCGTCGCCGAGGCGGTGCGTGAAACCAGAGCGAACGCGACTGTGATTTACGTACCGCCGCTGTTCGCCGCCGATGCGATGATGGAGGCGGCCGATGCTGGAATTCCATTTATCGTCTGCATCACGGAGGGCGTGCCTGTTCTCGACATGACGCGCGTATATCCGTTTGTGAAAGAACGAGGATCGCGTCTGCTCGGCCCCAATTGTCCGGGTTTGATTTCTCCGGGCGAATCAAAGGTCGGAATCATCCCTGGACGAATCTGCACTCCCGGCCCGGTAGGGCTGGTGAGCCGCTCGGGAACGCTTACCTATGAAGTCGTCTATCAAATGACGCGCGCAAAAATCGGACAGACAACGTGCGTCGGAATCGGAGGCGATCCAATCAACGGCACAAATTTCATCGACTGCCTCGACGCCTTCGAGAAAGACTCGGCCACTGAGGCTGTGGTGATGATCGGAGAGATTGGCGGAACCGACGAACAGGAAGCGGCGCGATTCGTTCGGGAAAAAATGAAAAAGCCCGTCGTCGGCTTCATCGCCGGCCAGACCGCACCGCCCGGAAGGCGCATGGGTCACGCTGGTGCGATCATTTCCGGTTCGGCCGGTACGGCCGCCGAGAAAATGCAGGCCTTCGAAGAGAACGGCGTTGGCGTCGCCAAGCGCCCGATCGACGTCGTAGAACTACTCAAACGCGCAATGCGCTAGGACCGAACCATACATGTCAGGTAATCGCACGCTCACCATCATTAAGCCCGACGCATTCGGCTCCGGGAAAACCGGACTCATCATCGCGTTGCTAGAGAAAGCAGGTTTCAAAATCATCGCGTCGCGGGTGATGCGACTCACTGAAGAGCAGGCGGGAGCTTTTTACGCGGTGCATCGGGAGCGTCCCTTCTTCGCACCGCTGACGCGATTCATGACTTCGGGAAAGTGCATGCCGATGGTCCTCGAGCGCCCCGATGCCGTGGCGGCGCTTCGTAAGACGATCGGAGCCACGGACCCAGCCGAAGCAGAGGCGGGGACGGTGCGGAAACTCTACGCCGAGTCAAAAGAGCGAAACGCGATCCACGCTTCGGACTCGGACGAAAATGCGGAACGGGAGGCGAGGTTTTTTTTCGCCGAAGCGGACCTCGTTTAGCATTCTGTAAACCCAACTGAAGACTACCAGCTAGGGGCCGTGAGCGCAGCGGCTGGCAGCCGCGAGCCGGCTCGGAGCTTCTAGCCGCTCCGCAGAAAGCTGCTAGCTGGTAGTCTTCAGTTGCAGTTAGCCCCGCAAAAAAGCACGCCTGCCTCACTGGAATAGGGGACTTAAAGCCGCTAGGTTAAAGGGCTTATGCTGTCTTTCGACATACGCTCGCTGGAGCGGCAGGCCGTGCACGTGGACGGCGCTCTTCAGCCGGACGATCCCGTCTGGGAAGAGGCCGATGCCCGG
>JBJMOA010000176.1:0-6200 GCA_045803975.1 Gemmatimonadaceae bacterium | reverse complement strand
CGTACCTGAAGGCCATTGTCGAGAGACCGCCGGCGGTGTGGAATCCTTCGAGCGTTCCGAGTGATCCGCCAAATTCGACGGGCTCGATCTCTGAAAGCGCCTCCACTTGGGTACGCTTGCCGTTGCGCAGAACCCACGACAGGGTCGTATAGTAGTCGAGCACGCCCTCGAGCGAATACACGATCTGATAGTTGAGGGGCGGCTGCGGATGTTGGGGGAGCCCACCAACGAAAATGTGGACTGCGTCGACGGCGTCGAGCTGTCGAATCGCGTGCTCCGCCAGAATGTTCACCATTCCCGGAGCGAGACCGCAATCAGGAACGACGGTAATGTTTTTTTTCTTCGCGCCGGCATCGAGAGTCTTCTGCTTGAAAACGATCTCAGTGTTGCCGCCGAGATCGGAGAAATGCACGCCAGCCTCGACGGCCAGCGCGGCGAGGTCGTAATTGAAGTAGTAAGGGATCGCGCTCATCGCCGCATCGCATTGCCGCATCAACGCAAGCGTTGCTTCGCGGTCGCGGACGTCGAGTGTCGTGAAGATCAACCGATCGCCTGAAAAAGGCGCCAGAAACGGTTCCAGGTGACCAGTGTGCAGATCGGCCAGGCGAACTTCTTTTACATCGGGATTTTTGAGCAAATCATACGCGCAAGCGGAGCCTTGCAGCCCCGCGCCGAGCACTAACATTCGCATTACGTGTGAATCTCCGGGTGTTTGAGCTGGACCTGCTCTTGCAATTTATTGACGCGATGACGAGCCCGTTACCCCACGCACCTCGAGTACGAGATGAGCCAGCAAGTTGAAGTGAGTGCGACACAACAGAGTGAAGACGCGAACTGGCGCGATCATCTGCTCGAGACTCCTGCTCAGATAAAGAGGCTGCTCGAGAATACGCGTCGGATCGCGGTGCTTGGAATGAAGCCCGACGAGACGCAACCCGCCTATTATGTGCCCGAGTACGCAGCGCGCGCGGGCTACGAGATCGTTCCGGTTCCGGTCTACTACAAGGAGCTGACCGAGATGATGGGCAAGAAAGTGTACCGGAAGCTCGTCGACATTCCCGGAGACATCGACATGGTCAACGTCTTTCGTCGACCGAACGATATCCCACCGCACGTCGACGACATTATCGCCAAGCGGCCGAAGTCAGTGTGGTTTCAGCTCGGCATCAGGAACGACGACGCAGCGGAAAAACTAGCGCGCGCGGGGATCGATGTCGTTCAGGACCATTGCTTGTTAGTGGAGCTCGGCAGGATTGGTCGGTGAGCTGCCAGGAGTTGCGCACCGCAATCCGCAGCTACCAGGTAACCGTGTAGACAACCGGCTCGATGGCTACGCCGCCTGGCTCCGATTTCGCCTTTGGCGCAAGTGCGACGATGTAGCGCCCGCCCGCTGTGGCAGCCAACGCGATTCCTGCCCCGACAATCCGCTGCGCTCCTGTCGCACCTACGCTCGGCGGCTCTGCGATCGTGATCACTCCGCGCGTAGTCTGGATGGTGAAGTTCTGGTTGCCGCGCTGGATCTGAATGGGCGGAGCCTGCGTCAGATCGATGGGTAGTGAGACATCGAGTGTTGGCCCCATCGTGAATTTCACGTCGGCCAGCTTCGCATTTCCCGGCAACGATCCGTGAAGCTGACCGGTCGTCGGATCCAGCGCCGCCCACGTCTGACTCGGCTCGTTATCCTCGGCGCGCGCGGGATTGTTGCCGAGTGCGAGGGTGGTACCATCGGTGGTCCAGCGCACGCGCCAGCCGCGGGCAACTGGAAATAACCTCGGCGCCGCGCTATCCGCAGCAGAGTGCTGCCGCGGATTGTCAGGAATACGAATTACTCCCGGCTGTGCTACGGCGCGCGACATCGACATACCACTCGAAGCGAACGAGCCCGCGCGCAGCGTAGCGGTGTCGATCGACGTACGACGCGCGACATTGACGAGAAGATCGGTTCCAGTACCTTCCCCGCCCACGACAGTATACGCACGCCCGAATCCAATCCACTTCCAGTCAGGAGACGGCTGCACATCCCACACGCTGTCCATCTGCGTCTGGAATCCGCGTGCCTCATCGCCAAAGAAAAACGCATTTGCTACTGGCTCGTTCTCAACACCGCCCGGATCAGCAACGACGAGAACGGCTTTGCGGTCGGGCGAGAAGGCCCACATCACGCGCTGCGCCATTCCAGCGGTGCCCCGATTCACTGGCGTTACCGTAACGACTGGTGCGGCCTTAGTTGTGTCCGAAGTGCCTACTTTCTTGGATGTATCAACGACGCAGGCGAGGAGGAGAAGCGGGAGGAGCGAAGCGGGAAGGGAGAAGGGGGAAGTACGGAATCGGAAGGAATTGAGCATTGGCGGAATGGCGAACGTAGGCGAGCGCCAGCGTGGTGACAGCGTAAGAGCTGTTAAAAAGTTAAGCGGCTTCTATCGCTCCCGCTTCCCTCTTCCCCCGTCCCCCGTCCCGCCCTTACGCGCAGACCAGATTCCGTCCGCCCGCTTTCGCCCGGTAAAGCGCTCGATCGGCGCAGTCGAGGAGATCTTCTGCCGTCTCGACCCTGGGCTCGGGGAAATCGGCAACGCCGATGCTCACCGTGAGGCGGAGTGGGTCGCCTTTCCCGATGTCGAAAGGATGCGCCTGGATCTTGTCGCGCAACCGTTCGGCGAATGCAATGGCGCCCGCTTCGCCGGTCTCGGGAACAGCGATGACGAACTCGTCGCCGCCGTAGCGCGCGACCGAATCGACGCTGCGCGCGGTTCGAGCGAGGAGGAGCGCGACCTCGACGAGCACTTGATCGCCGGCGAGATGTCCGTGGGTGTCGTTCACATCCTTGAACGCGTCGACGTCGATCATCAGGATGCTGAGCGGCGCGTTGTAGCGACGCGTGCGTTCCACTTCCGTCGCGAGCTGCGTCAGCAACGCGCGCCGGTTGAGGAGCTGCGTCAGCGGATCGGTGCGTGCGAGCGCCTCGAGGCGAACATTGTCCGCCTGCGTGACCTCCACCATGTGCGCGCGGCGCATCGCGTTCATCGCGCTCTTGACGACGGTCTCGGCAAAGTCGACGTCAGCTTCGTTCAACGAGGGCTTGTCGGCTGTTCGACGGAGTAGAAACACGCCCGTGCGGTCGAGATCGAGCCGGAACGGAAGCGCGATGATCGAGCGCACGGAGATGACGCTTCCATCCTCTTCCCACGCTTCGCGCAGCGCCTTGTACGCGTCGGAATGCCAGATGTCTGGAATCAGGACGGGCTGCTCACCGGCGAGCGCCGCCTCGATCTCGGGGTACTTATCCAGCTCTACCTGCAGGTTCTCGAGCTGTGGATCTTCGTGCGCCGATGCGACCGTACCCATTTGGTCGCCGGACTTGGCGAAGATCACCGAAGAGTGGCTGAGGTTGAGCGCGCGCGCGAGTCGGCGCGCCAGCATGTGGAAAAGCTCTCCCATCGAGAGCGATCCCATCACGTCGTGCAGAATGTCTACCAACGCTCCGCGCGCCGCTGCTTCGTCGAGTAGGCGCTGCACCTCGGCTTCTGCTTTTCGCAGCGCCGCGCGCAGTTTCTCGATCTCTTCTAGATGTGGCGCAGCGGCGGCGCGCTTGGTCTTCATTCGTCGGTGAGAACCTCGACCTGCTCCGTGTCGGTTACGGGGATTGCGCCGATTTCTGCCCCTTCATCCTCATCCTCGGGCACGACCCGGGCAACGGCAGTGACCATGTCTCCTTCGTCCAGATTGACGAGTTTGACCCCCTGCGCGATACGTCCCGTGACTCTCACTTGAGAGACGGAGGAACGGATGATCACACCATGTTTTGTGATGATCATTATCTCGTCTGCAGGCAGAACTTCCATCAGGGCAACGACATCGCCGGTTTTCTCGGTTCTGTTGACCGTGATGATGCCTTTTCCGCCCCGCTTTTGAACCCGATAATCACCGATGTTGGAACACTTGCCGAGGCCCCGTTCGGTGACCACGAGCAGCGTGGCATCGCGCTTGACGACGACCATTCCAATCACTGAATCGCCTTCTCTCAGCTCGACTCCCTTTACACCGGTCGTGTCGCGCCCCATCTCGCGCACATCCATCTCGTGAAAGCGCACTGACAGGCCGTGGCGAGTCGCGAGAACGATGTCATTCGAGCCACTCGTCACCTGCACGTCGATCAGCTCGTCGTCCTTGTCGATCTTGATCGCCTTGATGCCGGTCTGCCGAACGTTCGAGTACTCCGACAGCGCGGTCTTCTTCACCGTTCCATTGCGGGTGCAGAACAGCAGGAACTGGGTCTCCGAGAATTCGCGCACGGGCACCATCGCCTTGATCTGCGTCTCCGGTGAGACGTTGATCAGATTGACGATTGGTTTTCCCTTCGCCGCGCGCCCGGCCTGTGGAATCTCATGAACTTTCAGCCAGAAGCAGCGACCATCATCGGTGAAGCACAGGATGTAGTCGTGCGTCGACCCGATGAAGAGGCGAGTTACGAAATCCTCGTCCTTGAGGCCGGCACCGCTCAGGCCTCGTCCGCCACGGCGCTGCTTGCGGTAAGTCGAAACCGAAGTGCGCTTGATGTAACCCGAGTGGGAGATGGTGATGACCATATCCTCCTCGGCGATCAGATCTTCGATCGTGAACTCGCCTTCGTCGCTCGTGATCTCCGAGCGCCGCTCATCGCCGTACTTGTCGGCGACCTGCTGCAGCTCGTCGCGAATGATCTTCATCCGGCGCGGCTTGGAGGCAAGGATGTCTCTCATCTCCTTGATAAAGCTTCGCACGCCGTCCAGTTCTTCTTCGAGCTTCGAGATCTCCAGCCCGGTTAGCTTTGCCAGGCGCATGTTCAAAATCGCCTCGGCCTGACGCTCGCTCAGCTTGAAGCGCTTCTGGAGCTGTGTACTCGCGACCGGAGTATCAGCGGCGGCACGAATCAGCTTGATGACCGCGTCGATGTTGTCGACGGCGATCTTCAACCCTTCGAGGATGTGCTCGCGCTCCAGCGCCTTGTCGAGCTCGAACTGGGTGCGACGGACCACGACCTGGTGGCGGTGCTCGATATAGTGCTCGAGCACTAGCTTGAGCGGCATCACCTTCGGCACGAGCTGGCCGGTGTGCGAGTCGGGCACGAGCGCGAGCATGATGACGCCGAACGTCGACTGCATTACGGTGTGCTTGTACAGCTGGTTGAGCACGACGCGTGGAATCGAATCGCGCTTCAGCTCGATGACGACGCGCATGCCGTCCTTGTCCGACTCGTCGCGGAGCGCCGAGATGCCCTCGAGCTTTCCTTCCTTGACGAGGTCGGCCATGTCGGCGATGAGCTTGGCCTTGTTGACCTGGTATGGCAGCTCAGTGACGACGATCTGTGATTTGCTCGAGGATTCTTTCTCCTCGATGACAGCGCGCGCGCGCATGACGATGCGACCGCGACCAGTCTCCTGGTAATCCTTGATTCCGGCGCGGCCATAGATATATCCGCCGGTCGGAAAGTCGGGACCTTTGACGAGCTTTCTGATGTCACCAGGCGTCAGCTCCGGATTGTCGATCAAAGCCGTGATTGCGGCGACGACCTCGCGGAGATTGTGCGGCGGGATGTTGGTGGCCATGCCGACCGCGATGCCCGACGATCCGTTGACGACGAGATTCGGAATCGCCGACGGAAGAACTTTGGGCTCGAGCAGTCGATCGTCGAAGTTCGGCGCGAAATCGACGGTGTTCTTGTCGATATCCGCGAGCATCTCGACGGCGACGCGGGTGAGGCGCGACTCGGTGTAGCGATATGCGGCGGCAGGGTCGCCGTCGACGCTACCGAAATTTCCCTGCCCATCGACGAGTGGATATCGCAGCGAGAAGTCCTGCACCATGCGCACGAGGGCATCGTACACTGACTGGTCGCCGTGCGGGTGATACTTGCCGAGAACGTCTCCGACGACCGTGGCGGACTTTTTATATGGGCGACCGGGAACGAGGCCGAGCTCGTTCATCGCGTACAGAACGCGGCGGTGCACCGGCTTCAGTCCATCGCGCACGTCGGGCAGCGCGCGAGAGACGATGACGCTCATCGAATAATTGATGAACGATTCTTTGATTTCTTCGTGAATGAGGCGCGGAAGGATGCGCTCTCTGTTGTTTGGGGCCGTCATTAAATCAGGTGGTTTTTACTGGGTTCGGAGGCGGGGCGGGAGGACAAAATGCCTCCAATCGACGTAGCGTTAAATGTAGCT
>JBJMOA010000175.1:0-15062 GCA_045803975.1 Gemmatimonadaceae bacterium | reverse complement strand
TGGCCCGATGCGAGCGACGATGTTCGGTCGACCCGGCGCGGCGTCGATGAGATCGACAGAGAATCCCCAGTCCGTGAGCACCGCGGCAAGTGCCCGAGCGCAAGAACCCTCGCCCGAAGAATCAGGAGCGAGGGTGGGGTTTCTCGAATCGATTTGTATCAGGGTGCGGGCGAGCGCGACTGCATCGCCACGCGGAATTGCCACGCTCTACCTTCTTTTCGACTTGCTGGAAGCTTTCGTCTTGGATTTTGCGGTGGACTTCACCGGGTGCTTTTTCGCGGCCGGCTTCATCGTCGGCTTTTTCGCGGCAGGCTTCTTGGCGGCGGCGTGTTTCGCAGCGGGTTTCGCGACGTGGGCCGCCGGTGCTGGGGCGTGACGGACTGGTGCCGGATGCGCCGCTTCGACTTTCGCGGTCTTTGCCACCGCGGCGGGAGGCGTCGCAGCAGGTTTCTTCTTCCCGTGTGATGCCTCGACTTCGCGCATCAACTTATCGGCTTCTTCCTGCGTCATTTGTCCGCGACGGACCATGTACTGGAGCAGATCACGAGCGCTCTCTAGCACGAGACCGGTTAGGCCGGCCGCAGCGCCGATGACATCTTTCATCGCCGCGGCCATTTTGCTTCCCGCTTCGAGACTGATCTCATGCGCCTTTGCCGCCATCTCGGCGACGGTATCTTTTACGTCCGCGCCGCGATGGCCGGGGCTGCGCTTCGGCGGGACCGGCGGGACGGCTCCGCCTACGGTTGGGCTTCCTGGCGTTGGAAGACCGCTTACCGGTGCAGGCGCGGTTACAACTGCTGACTTTTCTCTATCGGGCATTTATGGGCTCCGGTCAGCGAAAGAACCCTGCTGACGGGGTGCAGAATCACAGACGTGGGTGGTTGGCCCCAAGTGGGCCCCGAATGCGCTAAGTATATGATTTTCCGTCACTAAAACAAGGTGGTCTAATGCCTCGTCTCCGCAGGCCATAAACCGTGTCCTTGCAGAACGTTATAAGGACACGTAGGGGACATGTACGCGCCAGTAACCCTACAGATAGCGCCAAATGCCGCTAAAAGTTCTAGACTTGACGCGTGTTCTCGCTGGTCCGGTGTGCTCGATGATGCTCGGCGATCTCGGCGCTGATGTCATCAAGGTAGAGCGACCCGGCGATGGTGATGAGACCCGCGGGTGGGGACCGCCGTTCGACGCGGACGGTGAGAGCGCCTATTTCCTTGCGGTCAATCGGAACAAGAAGAGTGTCGCGGCCGATCTGTCCGACCCTGGCGATCGCAGTCTCATCCTTGATCTCGTCAAAGAGGCGGACATCGTGCTCGACAACTTTCTCGTCGGCGCGCTCGGGCGACTAGGGATCAATCCAGACAAGCTGCTGGCGGAGAATCCCCGGCTCATCTGGTGCACCATCTCCGGGTTCGGCGCTACCAGCGCACGTCCCGGCTACGACTTTGTCGTGCAGGCGGAATGCGGGTGGATGGCAATTACCGGCGAGCAGGACGGACCACCGATGAAAGCTGGTGTTGCCCTGGCCGACATAATTGCCGGAAAAGACGCAGCGATCGCGATCCTTGGCGCGGTCGCCGAGCGAGCCGTCCGGCCACTGACGGCGGCCGAGCGGCGAATCAATATCTCACTCGCCGACAGCGCCCGTGCGGCGCTCGTCAACGTCGCGCAAAACGTTCTGGTTTCGGGTGTCGATGCAAAACGCTGGGGGAACGCGCATCCGAATCTCGTTCCGTATCAACTTTTCGACGCGGCAGACCGAGCACTCGTGATCGCCGTGGGGAGCGATGGACAGTGGCTGGCTTGTGCTACGGCACTCGCCCTGAAGGATCTGGCGGAGGACGATGCGCTGCGAACGAACGCCGGGCGAGTGAAAAATCGTGAACGCGTTGTCACCGCGATCGCCAGCCGGGTTCGCGAGATGGGCGCGCACGACTGGCTCGGCCGGCTGCAGGCGGCTGGTGTTCCGTGCGGCCTAGTAAAAAGCGTTGGCGAGACATTGATCGAAACCGACGCCGATGCTCGGACGGGTGTTCGTCCGAGCTTTCCGGGGAGCGTGCGACTGCCTCCGCCAAAACTCGACGAGCACGGAGCGGCGATCCGACGTCTGGGGTGGCGCGCGTTTCGACCATGACAGATATTATCAGCCCGCCAGGCTCGGCCGCGGATGTTTGCTCACCTCTGAGGATTTGTTATGACGCGTAACTGGTTGGTGTCCGCTGGTACTGCCTGTCTTCTCTTCTCGCTTGCGGCCTGCGAAAGCGACGATGTCCACGTCACCGGTCCCGCGGGGCAGGAAGCATTTGCCCGTTATGTCGCGATGGGCACGAGTCTCACGATGGGCGTGCAGTCCGATGGCGTAGCGTACTTCACGCAGCAGGAAGACTGGACGAAACTGCTCGCCCACATGGCGTTCGCGACATATACGCAGCCCTTGGCTGGGCCTCCGGGATGTCCGTCGCCGCTGATTGCCCCGCTTCAATTCAGCAGACGCTACAGTGGGATCAGCGCCACGTCGAACGTTTTTGCGAGCACACCTGACACGACATGCGCGCCGTTGGGAAGCTACACGTTGCCGACGAACGATTTGGGTATTGATGGCGCCAATACGTACGATGCGCTGCGTGTGACGCCGGAGACGACGGCTGTTGAAACTGTGAAGCGGCGCCGTCAATACCGTCTCGTTCTTCCGCCGAGAAAGACGCAAGTCACCGCGATGATGGACCAAAACCCGACACTCGTCTCCGTGGAGCTCGGCGCCAACGAAGTTCTCGGAGTGACCAGCGGTCTGGTCCTGCCCGCCGCGGCCTACCGAACTCCGTTCACGCTGGTGCCGAACAACGTCTGGCAGCCGGTATACGCCGCGGTTCTCGACAGCGTGAAGAAAACCGGCGCGAAGGCGCTGTTGGTAGGCGTGCCGAATGTCTCGAGCGTCGTATCGTTCCGCACCGGTGACGAGCTTTGGCAGAATCGCGCCGAGTTTGCGAACTTCGGCGTGGTGGTCAACCCTGATTGCCAGGGCAACACCAATCTGATTTTCGTGCCTGTTAAGGTGGCCACAGCGGTCGGCACTGCGCGGGCTACCGGAACCGCATTCAATCTGAGCTGCACCGACGTGCCCGGCACGCAAGACAACATACTAACGCCAGCCGATGTCGCCACGATCACCGCGGTCGTCGCCGGTATGAACACCTTCATCTCGGCGCAGGCGAGCAACAACGGCTGGGCGTTCATGGACCTCAACGACCTGTTGTTGACCAAGGTCATTCCTAATCGTGGTCCTTACAGCGTCGCCAAGCAGTTCGGTTGCCTGACGCCCTATGGGCAGTATATCAGTCTCGATGGCGTGCATCCGAACGTTCAGGGTTATCAGGAGATGGCCAACGCGGCCGCCGTCGCCCTCAACACGACGTATGGATTCCAGATCCCGATCAACGAGCAACCTGTGCTTACGCCAGCGCAGCTTTGCCCATAGTATCGAGCTAATACCGTTTCAGAGGGCGAGGCCAAGAACCTCGCCCTCTTTGCATCATGAGGTACATCGGCAACAAAACCCGACTTCTTCCTTTCATTCTGCGAACTCTGGAGCGTGAGCAGATCCCGATTGGGTCGGTGCACGACGCCTTCGCCGGCACGGCGAGCGTGGCAAGAGCGCTCAAGGCGCGAGGTTGGGGAGTGTACTCGAGCGATCTCCTGATGTCGTCGTACGTGTTTCAGCGCGCCTATGTCGTTGCCGAGCCCGGTGATCCAATAGTGCACGAGCTGGCGGAGGAGCTCGCACAGCTTCCCCCCGTTCAAGGCTTCATAAGCCGACATTTCTCGCCCGCCGGAGGCGCGACGAGCGAGGGCCGAATGTACTTCACGGTGGACAACGCCGGCCGGATCGACGCCGCGCGCGAAGAGCTCGAGAAGTGGCGTTTGGAGCAACGCGTCGCGGAAGACAACTACTATATACTGCTTGCTGCCATCATCGAAGGAGCGGACCGGGTCGCTAACACCGCGGGAGTCTACGCTTCCTATATGAAGCAGTGGCAACCCAACGCGCGACGCGCCTTCGAGCTTGCCCCGGAGCTTCCGATTAAGGGAGCCCAGCCAGCGCGCGCACTCCTCATGGATGCGACGGAAGCGGCGAACGCGATTCGTGAGGTCGATCTCCTCTATATCGATCCGCCGTACAATTCGCGGCAGTACGTCGCTTACTACCACATACCGGAGATTCTCGCCCGCGGCTGGGCCACCGAGGTTCCGGTAGTACGCGGGAAAGTGGGATTACTTGCGGGTGAGATTGGAAGGAGCCAGTGGTCGCATGGCCGGCGCGTCCGCAAGTTGTTTTCAGGTTTGTTGGAGGCAACCGCGGCACGGTACGCTCTCGTGAGCTTCAATTCCGAGGGGCATCTCGAACCGGACGCCCTGGAATCTCTGCTCGCCAAGGCAGCGGCAGACGGCAAAGTCTCCCATTTCAGTCAACGTTATCGTCGATACCGAGCGGACAGCGACCGGGTTGGAAGGCGATACCATCGTGATATCGCTCACGAGCACTTGTACCTGATCAGGCTCCGCTAAGAATCTTTGTTGCTTCCACGAATCCCTAGTCGTCAGACCTTCGTGACTGGCGATAAGGTGTTATCCCGACGCAATTTGGGTCTATACAGCCGCGGGCAAAGGGATTACACTAGGCAGGTGAAGATGACGGCCACACCGCTACAAAATCAGACGGCTCAGACACTGGGCGCAGGGGGTTCGACGCCGGACGCCGCGGCCCCATTAATCGACGCCGACCAGGAGATCATCGCCAAGGTTCTGGCGGGTAACAAGGATTCGTTCGGGGTACTAATAACCCGATACAGCGATCCTTTGTACCGACATGCACTTGGGATGACTGGAAGTCCTGATGTGGCGGAAGACATACTCCAGGCGTCTTTTATTAAAGCCTATCAGCATTTGGGCGAAGTTCGCGGACGATTTGACGCTTGGGTGTTTCGAATCGTCGCTAATTCGTGCAAGGATTGGCTGAAGAACATTCGGCGAACGCACGTGAGCTACGACGAGGACGATCAGCCCTCGACGTACTCGACGCCGGAAGAAGAGATGGACCGCAACGAGCTCAGGACGGATCTGCAATTTGCTCTGGCCCGGCTCGCTCCCTCGCTGCGTGAAGCGTTTGTGATGAAGCACGTCGAGGGAAGGTCGTACGAAGAGATGGCGCTGTTACTTGAAACGACGGTTGGCGCGCTAAAGATGCGAGTGCATCGGGCGCGAGAGGCGCTCCAACAACTGCTCGAGGAAAAATACGCATGATGTTCGATGACGCTGGTTTCGAGAGAAATGACAAGGTTACGGGACATGAGCCCGTTCAACGGAAGGAAAAGTCCAACGAGCAGCTCTATGACCGCGAGGTTCCGCTAAACGGAACGGCTAGCCATGGCCTGCTGCACGATTGGCTTGACGGCGAAGTCGACGTGATGCGCGCCAGTGAAGTCGAGGGCAAGTCGAAGGTCGAGCTCTGGACCCGCATCAACGCCGAGAGCGAGATGCTCCGACGCCGTGTAACTCCGGTTGGCGTGCAACAGCGGATCATGGCTTCACTGCCTGAGACTCCGGGCACCGCCAGCAACTGGTGGAAGCAGCAGTTGACGATCACCCCGATCGCGGTCATAGCGGTCACGGTGGCGCTACTGGCAGTCGGCGCTCTGATCGTTCAGGCAATTCGCTAGAGCTTTTGCACCAACTCGAGCAGAAACGCCCGACTCTCCTTGCGAGTCGGGCGTTTTTTTTGTCCATTACACCGCTGTGCATTTGCGCGCGCGGGCGCAGACATTGCTGCGTTTTGCCCATGTCGGCGTGGACCTTGCAACTGTTCGGCAACTCTTTACTGTATAGTAGAGACCATACCTGATCGGAGGCTGTTCAAGATGAAGAAGACCATCGCTGTAATCGCATTAATGGCCGTTCCAGCCCTCGCTTCTGCTCAGGCTGGACTCTCGAAGATCCAGTTCCTGGCGCTTCAGCAGGAACTCCGCGATCAGGGATGCGGAGTGACGAACGTCGACGGCCGCTATGGGCCGCAGACTCGTCGCGCGATCGCAACCTGCGCGAAGAAGTTCAACTCTGCGAACAACGCTCAGGCGCTGCTCGTCGCGATGAACATTGGGTTCGGCCCGAACGACAACCCGCCGACCGGAACCGGCACGACAGGGATGTCGCCAGCTCCTGCGCAGAACAACATGCCGACGTCGCAGCCAACCACGTCTCAGCCGACGACGCCGACTACGAATCCGCCTACTACCACGCCGCCAAGCACGCCGCCGGCTGGTACGCCGCCGAGCGGGAGATAAGTCAGGTTTTACTTAGATCTCGAGGCTGAGCTGCACCGGGGGGACGAACGCGCCAAGCGCTTCGTCCCCTTCTTCTTCCTCGTCGTCGCTGTTCGACCAGCCGTGCACTCCATACTTCGTGCACAGCTTCTCAAAAAAACGGGCCAGTCCCTCACGGTATTTCTCGCCCGCGTACGCGCTATTGCCATAAGTGTTGCGATACCTCTCGGCGAGGTGAGGGAATTCCTGCTCGATAAACGGTAGGTACCGTTTTCTCGCCGCCGACTTGAGGCGCACCGCGCACGCGCCCACGTAAGTCGCCCCGGCCTCCGACACGCGTTTCACCAGCGCCTCGAGATCCGAGGGATTGTCGGTGATCCCCGGAAGTACGGGCATGCAGTTAATCCCGGTATCGATGCCAGCCTCCCGCAGTCGCACGAGCGCGCGCACCCGCGATTCCGGAGTTGGGGCGCGGGGCTCGATGCGCCGCGCCAGCTCGCGGTTGAGCGTGATCAATGAGATGTGAATCGACAAATCAGAAACACGATTGATCCGCGACAAGAGATCGATATCGCGCGTGATCAGTGGACTCTTGGTGATGATTGTGATGCTCAGCCCCGGGTGCTCCGCTAGCACTTCGAGGATGCCGCGCGTGACGCGGAATCTTCGCTCGGCGGGCTGATACGGGTCTGTCGCCGTTCCGATCACGATCGTCTCGCCGTCGAGCAGTTTGAGATGGCGATCGCTGCCGAATCGCAGTGTTCTGCTGAGAACTTCCGGCGCGTTTTTCTTGACGAAAATATTTCGCTCGAACGCGAGCCAGGGCGGAAGCTTGGTGTACGCCTCGCCGAGTGCATCGGTCATTTTCTCGTCGGTAGCGGCGCGCTCCATCACGTAGCGGTGGGTATAGCGGGCGTAGCAATACGCACAACCGAAGGCGCAGCCGATGTAAGGATTGATCGACCAGAACCCCATGCCGGTAGTTTCCGGGCCGTTAAGAACACTCTTCGCCGGGGATGAGTAGTAGCGAATGTCCTTTTGCTCACCGATGACCGGCAGCTGGCGCGATGCTCGTTCGTACGCCGCGCCGAAAAGGCTGGGGTCGCGCGGAAGGGGTGACATGACCACCGAATATAGCCCGAAGGAGGGGAAGGGGGAAGCGGGAGGCGGGAGGCGGGAGGCGGGGAGGCGGGTAGCGGGTAGCGGTTTAACGCAAAACGGAGAGCGCGCTTTCCGTAACGCGTAACCCGCAAACCCGTTACCCGTTACCCGTTACCCGTTACCTGCTTCCCCCATCCCCCATCCCCCATCCCCCATCCCCCTTAGTAACTGAGTCCGACCTCCAACCCCGCGCTCCCCGGCCGCACGAAGAAGTGATCGTACGCCGGATTTCTCGAGATCCGCCACGCCTGAATAGCCGAGAACCCGCCGAAGATGAGCGAGAGTTGTGTTTTCGAGAGCGAAGAGGTTCGCGCCATGAAGCTGATATCGCTCACCGACGCGTTGCGGCCAATCGTGATGTAGAAGAGCGTCGTCGCAATACCGCCGGCGAGGACTCCGCGCTCGATCGGGCCGCCCTGCGAGTGCGGAATGTCGAGGATGGCTTCATTCATCAGCGCTTGTGTCGTGAGACCCGACGCCGAAAAGATGAACTGTTTGTGTGGGTAGAGCTCACTATCGATTCCCGAGAAGACCGTGGGTCTCCCTTTGTCGAACGCGAAATGCGGGTGAAACCCCATTGCCATCGACGATACCATGTGAGCCGCCTCGTGCGCGAGGATGCTCGCGCCGAACCCGACCGCGAAGCGCCGCCAGAAACTTCTTCCGGACGACGAGCCCAATTCTGGAGTGGCGGCTTTCGCCGTGGTTTTCGGAAGCCGTAAGGACTCTCGTTGAGCAAGAGCGCTTCTTGCCGGTGCAGCAATGAATGCCAGACTCGCCAAGCCGAAGAGCATTGCGCGAGAGGTTCGAAAACCTATCTTCATCGCCGGACATCCCGCGCGGAGCGTGAACCGATGGCTGAGCGTCTATCCGACATTGCGATCCAGCGAGACCTTGGCAATCTCTCGGGCTGGAGCCGCCGCGGGGATGTCATTACAAAGACTTTCCAGTTCCGGAATTTCCTCACCGGCATCGACTTCGTTACGGCGATCGCGAAAGCAGCCGAGGCCGCCGATCATCACCCCGACATCGACATCAGGTACACGAAGGTCACGTGCACCCTGAGCACTCACTCCGCGGGCGGGATAACGCAGAAGGATCTCGATATGGCGAGGCAAATTGATGCAGTCAGCGAAAAGCAAGGCTAGGAAAAGACTACGGCAGTTGCTGTTGCCTTCTTCCGCTCTGACATGTCCTCGGTCGTTAAGCGCGAAGCGCTAAGCGCAGCGGCTTAAAGCGACCAGCGGTGCAGGTCTCTGTCGTCTTCGTCTGACCTAATTCCGCCGATTGCCCAACACCCGCAGCACCGCCATGAAAATATTCAGCAGATCCAGATAAATCTGAACGGCCGCGCCGACGTACTGGTCAGGTCCGTAATAATTGCGAAGCCGCCAGGTGTCGAACACGAGCAGTCCGCTGAAAAGAAGTACCGCTACCGACGCGAGCCATAGCCCCGCTGCGGCGCTCTGGAAGAAGAAATTCAACAGCATCGTGCCGATCAGTACCCAGAGTCCTACCATCAGGAAGCTGCCCCAGGCGCTGAAGTCGCGACGGCTTACGAACGCATAAAGCGTCAGGATTCCGAACGCTCCAATCGTCAGCACTGCTGCCTGACCGATTACGCCGGGGTTTGTTCTGCCGTAGAAGTAGAGCGCCGGCGAAATGATGACGCCCATCACCACGTTGAACAGCAGTACGAGGCCAATGTTCATCGGGAACTCGGCTTTCTTCCGCGTTGCCAGCAAGAGTGGCGCGAGCGAGGCGAAGAACGCGATGAACGGATGCGCATTCACAGCGGCCATCAGCCGCGGCTGCGACAACCCGAATGATGCGCCCACCATCGTAACCAGCACGCTGACGAGGACCAGCGCGTAGGTGCGACGAACGAGGGTTGCGCGCTCTTCGCCCGTGCGAACCAGCGTTCCCGTTTGGTATGAAACACCCATTTGTTTTGCTCCTGAGGATCGAACGTGCGGAATATATTACCCCGCAACACCCGCTGCGATTCGGTCGAGCAGCGCCGGCAAATGCTTGATGTCGTCGAGAAAGTGCGTCGGGTGGTAGGGTTCGAGCGCCGACCGGGTGAAAGGGCCCCATAACGCGGCGATGGTGATCACTCCGGCGTCATTGCCGGACTTGATGTCATGCGGCGAATCGCCGACGAACACGGCTTCGTCGGTGCCGTATTCCAGCTTCTCGAGTGCTGCTTTGACTGGATAGGGATCCGGTTTGTGGATGTGCACCGAGTCGTAGCCGATCGCGACCTCGATATAGTCGTCGGCGCCGATGAATTTGAGGCCGCGCTCCATCATCGCGTTCCCCTTGCTGGTCACGACGGCCATTGGATGTCCACGCTGATAGAGCAGCGCGAGCGTGTCGATAACGCCTTCGTAGCGCGCCATCAACCGATCATGATTCTCGTGCTGGAAGGTCCGATATCGATTGACGAGACGCTCGCGATCTTCGTCGGATTCGACATAAGGCGTGAGCTGTTTCGGCAACGGGGTGCCAAGCCCCTCGATCCATTCCGGGTCAGTCGGCTTGCGTGGGCGCCCATGAAACGTGTGACGCATCGACGCGAGCAGTAGCGCGATGGAATCGATCAGCGTGCCGTCGAGATCGAACAGCACGGCGAAAGGTCGCGAATCTGGCATGCTGCGAAACTAATCGCACCCGCCTCTGGCTCGAAAGGCTGCGTGGACTCAGCGTTGTAATGGGGCATACCGGACGCGATATTTGACGGATGCCCTCCTCTGCCGCCGTGCGCACCAGCTTCAGCAAACTCCTCGACGAAATCGGGACTGTCGATCAGGTCGGTATCGAGGAGCGCGTAGCAAAGTTCACGACCCGCAGCATCAAAAAAGGCTCGAAGCTTTGGGGACTGCGGACCGCGGTGTCGATGGTCGATCTCACGACGCTCGAGGGCAAGGATACACCCGGCAAAGTGGCGTCGCTCTGCCAGAAGGCGCGTCGCCCGAGCTTCGACGAATCGGTACCCCCCGTCGCCGCTGTCTGCATTTACCCATTTCTCGTCAAATACGCGGCGCGGTGGCTCGCCGACACCGCGATCAAGGTCGCGTCGGTTGCCACGTCTTTCCCATCGGGGCAAAGCCCGCTGGCGCTTCGTCTCGAGGAAGTCCGGACCGCGGTGTCCGACGGCGCCGACGAAATCGACATGGTCATCAATCGCGGTCTCTTCCTCGCCGGCGAGTTCAACGCCGTTCAGGACGAGATCAGTGCCGTCGTCGAAGCCTGCGGCGACGCACAGCTCAAGGTTATCCTCGAGACGAGCGAGCTCGACACCTACGACAACATCAGAGCCGCATCATTTCTGGCGATGCAGGTGATTCGCCCCGGCGATTTCATCAAGACCAGCACCGGCAAGGCATCCGGCAGCGCGACACTGGCCAACACCCAGGTGATGATCGAGGCGATTCGTGACTTTTATCTGGCGACAGGAATCGCGATCGGGATGAAGCCAGCGGGCGGAATAAGAACCGCAAAGCAGGCCCTCCATTATCTCGTCGCCGTCAAAGAAACTCTCGGCGATGCGTGGCTCAACTCGACACGCTATCGATTTGGAGCGAGCTCATTGCTGAACGATTTGCTGCGACAGATAGAGAAAGAAAAGACTGGTGCGTACCAGGCGCCATACTATTTCACCGAGGCCGCGGAGAGCTACTGACATGACGACTCCGAGAGCAATTCCACGCCCCGCGGCGACAAGCAGCTCGATACCGCAACTGATCTTCGGCGATTTGTGGGAATACGATCCCGCGCCAGAGACCGCGGATCCAAAGCTCAAAGCGCGCTATGACCTCTTCATCGGCGGGAAGTTTGTCGCGCCGAAGTCGGGCAAATATTTCGACTCGATAAATCCCGCCACCGAGGAAGTGCTCGCCGAGATTGCGCTGGCTAATCAGGCGGATGTCGATTCGGCGTATGCCGCCGCGCAAAAGGCGTTCGGCGCCTGGAGCAAGCTGCCCGGCGCCGAACGGGGAAAGTATCTGTACCGGATCGCTCGCCTGATTCAGGATCGCGCGCGCGAGTTCGCGGTGGCGGAATCACTGGACGGCGGCAAGCCGATCAAGGAATCGCGCGACTTCGACGTGCCGATGGCCGCGGCGCATTTCTTCTATCACGCGGGCTGGGCAGACAAGCTCGAGTACGCGGTGCCCGGCGCAACAGTCGTTCCGCTTGGTGTCGTCGGTCAGGTGATACCGTGGAATTTCCCACTCCTGATGTTGGCGTGGAAGATTGCGCCGGCTCTCGCGATGGGAAACACCGTCGTGCTGAAGCCCGCCGAAACCACTTCGGTGACCGCGCTCAAGTTCGCCGAGCTGCTGCAGGAAGCGGAGCTACCCGCGGGAGTAGTGAATATCGTCTGTGGCGCGGGCGAAACCGGAGCGGCGGTAGTAGGACATCCGACGGCCGCGAAGATCGCTTTTACCGGATCGACCGAGGTCGGGAAGATCATCATGCGCCAGCTCGCTGGCACCGACAAAAAGCTGACGCTGGAGCTGGGTGGGAAGGCTGCCAACATCGTCTTCGACGATTCGCCGATCGACCAGGCGGTAGAAGGCGTCGTCAACGGCATCTTCTTCAATCAGGGCCACGTATGCTGCGCGGGCAGTCGGCTGCTCGTTCAGGAATCGATTGCCGACATGTTCGTCGCGAAGCTGAAGAACCGCATCGACGTCTTGAGGGTGGGGAATCCGCTCGACAAGAACACCGATGTCGGGGCGATCAATTCGCGAGCGCAGCTCGATCGTATTAGCGAGCTGGTCGATTCCGGTGTCGCGGCCGGCGCCGACATGTATCAATCAGGTGTCTGCCAGCTTCCGGCGCGAGGATACTACTTCAAGCCGACAGTGTTCACCGGCGTCACGCAGAGTCACCGCATCGCGCGCGAAGAGATTTTCGGACCGGTCCTCAGCGTCCTCACGTTCCGCACGCTCGAGGAAGCTGTCGAGAAGGCGAACAACACAATGTACGGTTTGTCGGCAGGGGTATGGACCGACAAAGGCTCGCGCATCCTCAAGATGAGCACCCTGCTCAAGGCCGGAGTCGTGTGGGCGAACACGTTCAACAAGTTCGACCCGTCCTCACCGTTCGGCGGCTACAAGGAATCCGGATTCGGAAGAGAGGGTGGGCGTCAGGGACTCATGGATTACGGGAAGGTGGTCTAGCTATGGCGCGCATTCCTGTAACGAAGACTCCCAAAGTTTACGTCGGCGGACAGTTTATTCGGTCGGAGAGTGGGCGGGTCTTTCCAGTGAGGGAGGCGGGAGGCGGGAGGCGGGAAGCGGGAGGCGGGAAGCGGGAGGCGGGACTGCTCGGCAACATTCCGCAATGCACGCGCAAAGATTTGCGGAATGCAGTGGAAGCTGCTGCGAAGGCGGGGCCGGATTGGGCGCGCCGTACGCCTTACAACCGAGGGCAGATCCTCTACCGCCTTGGTGAGATGCTCGAGTCACGTAGCGCTGAGATGGCGGACGCGCTGGTGATTTCTGGAGCGTCGACCAAAGCAGCCTCGGCGAAGGAGGTCAACGCGAGCGTCGATCGGTTGATCTACTACGCAGGATGGGCCGACAAGTACGAGCAGGTGCTCGGCAATACGAATCCCGTCGCCGGACCGTTTTTCAACTTCACGGTCGCTGAGCCCATGGGGATCGTCGGCATCATCGCCGATGATGCGTCCCCACTGCTCGGCCTTCTCAGTCAGATCGCGCCGGTCATCATCGCCGGCAACACCTGCGTGTGCCTCGCGTCGCAGGAATTTCCTTATCCCGCGATCGTCCTCGGCGAGTTGCTCGCCGTTTCCGATCTTCCCGGCGGAGTCGTCAATATTCTGACGGGTTTCCGGAAAGAATTGGTGCCGACGTTTGCGACGCATACTCATATCCGTGCCGTGAGCGCGGTCGTGAGTCAGGAGGAAAAAAAGCAGTTGCAGCTTGGAGCGGCCGAGAGCATCAAGAGAGTACGCGCGCGCAAGCGTGACGACGACCGCGACTGGATCGATGACAAGTCGCAGAGCGTGTACGAGATTCGCGATTTTATCGAGTTCAAGACTACGTGGCACCCTATCGGGGCCTGATGCCAATTCGTAGCTACCTACAATTGGGTGTTGCCGTTTGGTCGTGCCTCGCAGGCGCTGGCAGCGCCGCGGCGCAGGGAAAACCTCGGGCGCGCGATCTCGGGGTTCCATTCGATGGAACGCCCGGGCCGCTCAATGCCATCACTGACATTGCCGGGCTCGAGGTCGGACAACAGACGCTCATCTCCGGTGAAGGCAAGCTCGTCGTAGGCTCCGGGCCGGTGCGGACAGGCGTGACCGTGGTTCTTCCGCGCGGCAGAGCGTCGACCGATCCTGTCTTTGCCAACTGGTTTCCACTCAACGGCAACGGCGAGATGACGGGAACGGCGTGGGTGGAGGAATCGGGATTTCTCGAAGGGCCCGTGAGCATCACGAACACGCACAGCGTCGGTGTGGTTCGCGACGCAGTCGTGGCGTGGATGGTTCGCCAACCCACAGGGCAGCCGTGGGCGCTACCGGTAGTCGCCGAGACCTACGACGGATTCCTGAACGACGTGAACGGCTTTCACGTGAAAAAGGAGCACGCGTGGCAGGCGCTCGACGGCGCGAAGTCCGGACCAGTGACCGAAGGAAATGTCGGCGGGGGAACGGGGATGATCTGCTTCGGCTTCAAGGGTGGCATCGGAACGTCGTCGCGCAAGTTGCCGGTCGCATCAGGTGGGTACACGGTTGGTGTTCTGGTGCAATGCAATGCCGGGCGACGTAGTGAGTTGCGCATCGCTGGAGTTCCTGTCGGCAAAGAGATCAACGATCTGCGTCCTTGTCGGAACGTGGTAGCTCCGGGACAGAGCCCCAATGCGGGACCGCCGCCGTGTCCCGCGACAGCGATGCGTCCGAGCGACGAGAGACGCGAAGGCATGGGGTCCATCATCGTGGTCGTAGCGACCGATGCGCCGCTGCTTCCTCACCAGCTCCGCCGTCTCGCTATTCGCGCTGCGCTTGGCGTCGGCGTAGCAGGAGGGAAGGGCGAGAATTCCTCCGGTGATCTGATCATTGCTTTCTCCACCGCAAATCCGCGTGCTGCACAGGACACAGGCCTCGTTCGCGTGCAGATGATTCCGAACGATCAGATCAATCCGCTCTTTTATGCGACGACCCAGGCGACCGAGGAAGCGATCGTAAACGCTATGGTCGCGGCGGAGACAATGACCGGTGTCGATGGCAACCGCGCGTACCGGTTGCCGCACGATCGCCTGCGTGCTGCGCTGAGGAAATACAATCGCCTGATCGAAAGTCCGGCCAGGTAGGCGGCGAAACAAGAACGTGAACGCGATCGAGATGCGCGCGCTGCGCAAAGTTTATAAGGGAAGTGGAAAGAGCAAACCCGGCGTCTCTGTTTCCGGGAATCGATGGTCGCCACCAGGCGGCACTGTGGCGCCGTCGAGTGATGTCGTTGCGCTCGAATCGCTCGATCTCGACATTCGCGCCGGGGAATTCTTCGGCTTGCTCGGTCCGAACGGCGCCGGCAAGACCACTGCGATCGGTATTCT
>JBJMOA010000174.1:0-20562 GCA_045803975.1 Gemmatimonadaceae bacterium | reverse complement strand
CCCCAGACGCGCACTTCTGAATTGGTGCGCCGCCAGGTCTCGCCCGCGTCATCAGAACGGTAGACGCCACCGAGCGTCGGCGCGTCGACCGTCGCGTACATCCGCCGAGGATTGGTCGGGGCAATCGTGAATCCAATTCTTCCAAGGCCCTGGGCCGCGGTCGGAAAGCCGGTTCCGATCTGGCGCCAGGAGGTGCCGCCGTCAACGGACTTGAACAGTCCGCTCAGGGGTCCATTCCAGGACGCGTTTTCCCAGGGGCCCTGACGACCTGCCCACAGGGCAGCGTACACGATTTGTGGATTCGTCGGATCGAATCCGACCTGGATCGCCCCGGTATTGTCGTCCTTGTAGAGAACGCGCTCGAAAGTCTCTCCGCCATTCGTTGATCGATAGACGCCTCGCTCTGGGTTCGGGCCGTACGGGTGTCCCAGCACCGCGACGAAGATACGGTTTTCGTCGCGAGGATCGACAACGACTCCGCCGATTTGCTGGCCATCGCGAAGTCCCAGGTGACGCCACGTCTTTCCAGCATCGGTCGATTTGTAAATGCCGTCGCCAGTGGAGAGATCGGGCCGTTGTACGCCCTCACCGCTGCCAACGTAAATCACGTTTGGATTCGAAGGGGCTACGGCGAGGTCACCAATCGAGCCGGTAGGTTGGTCGTCGAAGATGGGCGTCCACACGCGACCATAGTCGGTGGTCTTCCATACGCCGCCGTTATTCACCCCGACGTAAAAAACGTTAGGCTGTCCGCGGACCCCTGTCGCGCCAATCGTGCGGCCGGCGCGAAACGGACCGATCATACGCCATTCCAGGCTCGAATAGAGAGCTGGCTCGACTCGCTGTGCCGCAAGCTCCTGCCTGAGAGCGCCAATGGCGACAAGCGCAATGCTGAGTAGCGCGATGTGAAGGCGAGCGATCATTGGTGTCGGAGGGCGTGTGGGCCAGTGGCGGCTTGAGGAAGAAAATGCAGAATGAGCGCAGATACGGCCAGCGCCATCACAGACCGCCGGAATGCGCTTATGCCGTGAGTTCTTCGACAAAAAAAGTTCCCGGATGAGGCTGACAAACATTCGTAGGAGTGGAACGGCATTTGTAATACTCCTTTGTAACTACGCCATCATCGACCACGAGAACTCAGCGAGCCATGATCACATATAGTCAGCGTTTAGCACTACTCCTCGGGCTGTTAGTCCCACTGCGCGCCGCGACGCTGTCCGCTCAGGTGGCGCTGCCCGCCACTGTATCGGATGCAAATCGGCAAAGCGCGGTCGTGGCGCCCCCGAACGCGGAGGCGGCAGTTACGCTCCAGGCAAGCCTTGGAGCGCGCATTCTCAGTGTCCTGCAGGGAAACGAGAAGATCAAGACGTACGCGGTTGCCGTGGGGAATCCGCGATATCCCACGCCGCGGGGCACCTACAAGATCAAGAAGATCGTATGGAATCCGAGCTGGCACCCGCCCCCGGGCGCGGCATGGGCGAAAGGCAAAAGGCCTCAAGGTCCGGGTGACCCGAACAACCCGATGAAGGTCGTGAAGATTTTCTTCCGCGAGCCCGATTATTACATCCACGGCACGGACGACATCGAGAGCCTCGGCGCGGCCGAATCACACGGATGCCTTCGGATGGATCCGTCGGAGGCCGCCGATCTCGCCAAGATGATTATGGACCATGGCGGTCAGCCGCGCGGTGAGAACTGGTTCTGGCGAATACTTCACTTCCGGCGCCAGGAACAGGTCGTCTACCTCGATAACCCAATCACGCTGACGGTTATCGATTGAGCGGAGGGGCGCCGGCGGTCACTTCACCGTAAACGGAGCGGAGTACTGCCGGTCGTCCCAGGTCAACGTCAGCACCCCACCCGCGGCCTGGGGCGCAACTCCGATCACGAATTGCTCGGCTGGCGGCGATACTTGTTTTGACGTCAGGTTGACGCGAGCAAAATCCTTGTCGGAGTGGTAGTCAGTTCCCCACTGGCCCGTCTCGCTGTTGAAGATCAACGTCCCGCCAGTCGGTGTTGGGATCGTCCAAAGGGTGTATTTGCCGGCCGGAATCACCGTTGTTCCAAAGACGAGATCCTTATCGGTTGTAATCACAGTCGCAGCGTTTGCGCCCGTTCGCCAGACCTGGTTCCACGGAACGATGGTGCTTCCAAAGATTACGCGCCCGCGCTTGAATGGTCGACTATACGCGACGACAATGTTCGCGCCAGCGACCATCGCCTTCGTTGTGTCCGGCGGTGACATCTGTCCCATGGCGCCGCCGCGAGCAGCTTCCTGGCTGGCCCACCCTTTCGCGACGCTCTCGAATTCCAGATTCGACGCAGCCTGGGCTAGGGTCTTCACCGTCGTGGCGCTCGCATCCACGCCGATGATCCGGCCGCGCGAATCGACGCGGGCAATCTCATTCCAATTGGGGAAAAAGGTACTCGCAAACATGACGGAATCAGCGCCCCGACGCCGCAAGATGATCGACGACGGTTGTCCGCCGCCCGGCGCGATGAGCGCGTATGCAACACTGTCCCGCGACAAATTCGCCGCTGCAAGCAACTGCTCATAGACACCATATGCGGGCGGCCCAATACCAACCTGCGGAGCGACACTGCCGTGATAGGATTTTCTCCCGCTCACCGCGGTATCGGGCTTCCCGTTACGCCGCACTTCGATGACGGCGACCGTATCACTGAATTTGGTCACGGTTTCCACCAGCGGCGGGGCGCCTGGGTCGGCGTTAGCGCGTCTCGTGGTCGTCGTAAATGTTCTTATCTCACCGCGCGGTCCGAGATCGGCTACGTAATGGATCGTGCGAACGCGCGGATATCGAAGCACCTGATCGCCTTCCAGCTTGTCCTTCGAGCGCGTGTAACGCTCAATCGCGACGGTGTCGACGCCAAGGCGAGTTACGACATAAGAAGTAGTCGTCGTCTGGGCGCGGAGGGATCCGCCGGCGAGAAGAGCGAGCAGTGCGGTTACAGTTTTCGCTGACATAAAAGGACCCTGCTGCAAGTCGTGGACGGAGGGTGATGCCGAGCGCTGGTAGTCTGCAACACGGGATGCGAGAGTGCAACGGTCAGACGATGGCCGTCGCCGGCTCGCCCTCCAAGTCGACATACCGCGCCTTGCATTCCAGCGCCGCGTCGAGCGCCGCCGCCAGATCCGCAACGAGATCATCGGCGTGCTCGATCCCCACTGAAAGACGTAACAGGTTTTCGCGAATACCCGCCGCCGTGCGAGCGGCCTCGTCCATCGAGGCGTGCGTCATCGTTGCCGGATGCGCCACGAGGCTTTCCACGCCACCAAGCGATTCCGCGAGCGTAAAACAGCGAAGCGTATTTACGAGGCGCTCGACGGCGTCGGTGCCGCCTTTTAGCTCGAAGCTGACCATCGCTCCGAATGCATCCTGCTGCGCGGCCGCAACGCGGTGTCCCGCATGCGAAGGTAGGCCGGGGTAATAGACGCGTTCGATCGCGGGATGGCCGTTCAGCAGCTCGACGACCTGTACAGCATTCTCGCAGTGGATGCGCATCCGCGCGTGAAGCGTTCGCACTCCGCGAAGGGTGAGGAAGCTGTCAAACGGCGAGCCGGTTATCCCGAGGCAGTTCGCCCACCACGCCAATTCCTCGGCCACAGCTGCTTCGGCAGCGACCACTGCGCCCCCTACGACATCGCTATGCCCGTTCAGATACTTCGTTGTGGAGTGGACAACCAGATCGGCGCCGAATTCAATTGGCCGCTGAAGCGCTGGTGACAGGAACGTATTGTCGACGGCGACGATGGCACCAACCTCGTGTCCGGCCGCGATAATGCACGAGAGATCGGTGAGTCTCAGCAGCGGATTGCTCGGCGTTTCGATCCAGACGAGTTTCGGGTGTCGGCCGAGAATAGCCTGAGCGGCCGACTCACAGGTTAAATCGGCAAATTCCACGTCGAAGTGACCGCGCGCCGCGAGCGAGCGAAGAAGGCGGTGCGTTCCGCCGTAGCAGTCGTGTGCCGCGACGACGAGATCACCCGGGCGCAGCAGCTGTAGAACCAGAGTTACAGCCGACATCCCCGTGCTGGTAACCACGGCGGCTTCTCCGCCCTCCAGCTCCGCGAGGGCATTCGCCAGATACTCACGCGTCGGATTTCCGGTGCGCGTGTAGTCGTAAAGGCGCTTCTTGCCGAAGCCGTCGAAGGCGAACGTCGACGAAAGGTGGATCGGCGGTACGACCGCTCCGTGATGCAGATCGCTGGCGATGCCGGCGCGGACAGCGCGCGTTTCCGGCCGGCGTGAAGGTATCGAGACGTTCTTGGCTCTGTCCGTCATGAGTACGCCTCCGGTGCGAGGGTCAGGAGCTCGTTGATGAAGGGCGCGATACGTGGCGAGTCGGCGACAAAGGCGTCGTGCCCCAGGGGTGAATCGATCTCGATCAGCTGGACGGGACCGCCCAGCCTGCGCGCGAGCTGCCGTGATTGCGCAAGTGGGACCAGGCGATCGCTACTGACGGCGATCACGGTGGTGGGTGTTCTGATATCCTCGGGTTGGACGCGGTGCAGATCGAGCGACAACGACAGAGCGTTGTAGCGCTCGGACGTCCAGTCGCGCGCAAACTGCTCACCGCCTGTCCTGAGGTAGTTTCCGATCCGGTGTTCAACGAGATGCGCATCGCCCCAGTCGCAGTCGACGACTCGTTCCTCGAAGTGGCGCGGTGTCAGGTAGCTTGTCATTGCGATCCCGCGCGCGATGGCGAGACCATCGCGCTCGCGACCGACCTCGGTCGCGAGCGCAACGACGCGTCGTTGCAGGTGGCGCAGCGCCGTTGCCAGTGGATCGCTCTCATGCGCAGCGCTGATGACAATGAGCCGTCTTGCTCGCGTCGGGAATGAAGCGCCGAATGCCAGCGCCACCATGCCCCCGTAGGATGCGCCGACCACCGCGTGGAGCGCCGGGACTCCACAGTCGTCGAGAGCGGATGCCAGCGCAACCGCCTGATCCGTCGTCGTAACGTACTGGCCTTCACCGGTGGCGAGATAGTCAATGCTGATAACGCGAAATCTCAGAGTGTCGATGGCGCGCTCCGGACCGACGACAGCTTCCCACCAGCCGGGTCTTGGATCGGAGGGAGACGAGGTAGCGTGCCTGGACGATGAGATCCCTCCAAGCACGGCGACGACGGGCGCGTCTGAAGGTCCGACTACTTCATAGGAGATATCGCATCGCTGTCCCGGGCGTTGGCTGCGGAGTGATCCGCCCGTGGCCTGTGTCGGAAGATCGTTTTGCAGAGTGGCTGACGGCGCCGTCATCGCTGCACCTCCTCCGTACCGGTCAGTTCGTATCGCGCGACACATGGCGCTATGCCTCGCGATTCGAGATCGGCGATCAATATCTGTAGTTGAGCCCACGTGGTCGGCGCTGTGACGACACCGGCGTCAGTACCGTGAGTATCTAGACGAACGACGTCATGTCCAATCGCCGCGACGGCCTCTCGGAGCAGCGACGCATCGATTCCAGCCACAACGAGCCAGTGGCGCTCGCGGTCGTCGGGAACCGAAACGAACCGGGCTGCTTTGGCACCGCGCTCGTTCGGCGGAGGCGACTCTCTCAGCAGGTCGCTCAGTAGGGCGGCGGCAGTGGGAGCCGCGCCCGCGCCTGGCCCCGAGACACTCAGTGGAGAAGTCCATCCCAGATCGATCTCGACCCGATTCTCTTCGAACAGCGTGCGCCCAAACGCGCTGTCAGCATCGACGACGACAGGCTCCACAGCCGCTGTTACTTCGCAGTCGGACAGTCGGGTGCACTCGGAGATGAACCGCAAGCGACCGCCAACGTGTGTGGCAAAGCGCGTCAGCTTCTCCAGTCCTGGCGTAAGCGGCGTGCGGCGGATGTGAAGCGTGGACGGTATGATGCCAAACGCGATCCAGCCGATGATCGCGAGCTTCGCTGCCGCATCCGTTCCGTCCAGGTCTCTCTCGCAATCAGACTCGGCGAGCCCACGCTCACACGCGCGATTTATCGCTGTCTGGAGATCCAATCCGTGCTCGAGGTGCGAGATAACGTAATTCGACGTGCCATTCAGGACGCCCCGCACCGAGCGCGGGGTCGTAGCTCCCACAAGATCGCGGAGTGTAGAAATGACTGGAGCGCTACCACCCACAGCCGCGCCGAAGTCGAGCGCCGACCTGGTTTGGCGGGCGAGTCGACAAAGACCGTCACCATGGGAAGCGACGAGCTGCTTGTTGGCGGTGATGAACTTTCTTCCGCGCGCGAGGGCTGTCGTGCCGATCCTTCGAGCCGGTTCCTCGCCGCCGATCGCCTCGATCACGACGTCCGCGTCCGCATCCAGGAATGAGTCGACGTTGTCCGTGAATAAGTGCGACTGGATAGGCAAACCCCGATCGCGCGAACGATCGCGCACGAGGATTCGTGTGATGACGTATCGCACGCCAAAGCGCGCCGCGATGGCGGGAGCCGCTTCGTCGAGGAGACGCACCAATCCACTGCCGACGACGCCGCAACCAGCGAGAGCGATTCGCACAGGGCGAACCTGCTCGCCCGCCTGCAACTCGAAGCGGGCGACACCACCGACAACGCGTGACGGGTGATGATGTGATCTGGACCCGGGAGCCTGGACGGGAAATGGAATCAAAGAAGGCTCGTCGATCTGTAGCTGCTGCTGGGGAGTCATGGTGTTTCCTGGTAAAGGACTCCGCGCACAAAGCAGAACGCCCGAGGCTGAGTGGCCGCGGGCGTTCCTCGCTTTTTAGCATTTATTTAACGTGGCTGCAATACGCGGCAAATGACCACAGGGTGCATCGATTGTAAGCGGAGTATATCCGAGTCGAGAGCATTCGTCAAGAATTCGCTGGCTGAGTTTACAGAGAAGCCGTATGTTTGCCGGACATCGCTGAGGTGCTCGCGTGACTCACTGCCAATGCGCAGCCGGCCAACGTGACTGACGGTCGCGTCCCGGTGGAATCCGACATTTCACAGCAGGCTTCAATCGGGTTGGACCGACTCGCCGCGCTGCGCCTCGCACTCAAAGGGCGATACGAAATCCAGCGAGAGGTAGGACAAGGCGCGTTCGCGACGGTCTATTTGGCGCGGGACATGAGGCATGAGCGTAGCGTCGCGCTCAAGGTCCTGAACGCAGACCCGACGTCTGACACCGGCGAGCTTCGATTCATCAGAGAGATCCGAATGCTCGCTGGGCTTCAACATCCCAACATACTTCCGCTCCACGATTCGGGGCACGTTGAGGCATTGCTGTATTACGTGATGCCATACGTTGGCGGGGAAACACTGCGGACGCGCATCGACGCCGAGCGACAGCTCAACCTGGATGCAGCCGTCTCGATAGCGCGCGAAAGCGCGGATGCTATCGCCTATGCGCACGCTCAGGGCATCATCCATCGCGACATCAAGCCCGAGAATATTCTGTTATCGGCGGGCCACGCGATCGTAGCCGATTTCGGAATCGCTCGAGTCATCGACCTGGCCGGTGTTCGTCAACTGACGCGCACCGGATCGGGCAGTCCAGGAACGCCCGCCTACATGAGCCCCGAGCAGCTCATGGCAGACAGCGAAATCGACGGCAGAACGGACATCTACAGTCTGGGATGTGTTCTATACGAGATGCTTACTGGTAAGCCGCCGTTCGCTGGGAAAGATGGGTTCGTGCGACGATTCACCGAGCCCGCGCCATTGCCCTCTGCCGTGAGAAAAGATGTGCCCGCGTGGCTCGATCTGATTGTCACCACTGCGCTGGCACGAGCTCCAGAAGATCGCTACCAGAGCGCGACCGATTTCGTTCGTGCGTTGGCAAGCGCCGGGACTCGCGAAGTGGAGGCGCGGCCCACTCCAAGACCGAACGCGCGCCACGGCAGCCCGTCGCAGTCCGACGGCTCGCGCTATGCTTCGGTGCTGCACGAATCGGCGAGAGTGCGCGAAGGCCAGCAGCCATCCATCGGGGTGATGCCGTTCGCGAACATGAGCGCCAGCGCCGAGAACGAGTACTTCTCCGATGGGATCACTGAAGAGATCCTCAACGCGCTTGCCAGCATTCCGACGTTAAACGTCGCTTCGCGCACATCGGCATTCGCGTTGAAGGGAAAATCTTTGACGATTGCCGAGCTCGGACAGCAGCTGAACGTCAAGACGATTCTCGAGGGGAGTGTCCGCCGCGTCGGGCAACGCGTGCGGATAACGGCGCAGCTGATCAACGTCGCCGACGGTTATCACCTCTGGTCCGAGAGGTACGATCGCGAGCTCGAAGACGTCTTCGCGATCCAGGACGAGATCGCAAGAACGATCGTCGAGCGCCTCAAGGTCAACCTGACCGCGGCCCAGGACGAAGCGCTCGGCAGACGACAGACCGAAAACATTGAAGCGTACGAGCTGTACCTCCGCGGTCGCCACTGTTCCTATCGCTGGAACATCTCGGGGATGATGCAGAAGGCGCAGGAGTATTTCGGCGCGGCGCTATCGAAAGATCCGCACTACGCGCTCGCGTACCACGGCCTGGCAGATGTGTACAGCATTCTCGGGCTCTATGCTTTTCTTCCGCCGGCCGCGGTAGTAGAGAAAGCGATGGCGGCAGCGAGCCGGGGTGTCGAGCTAGCTCCTGATCTCGCCGAGACGCTCACTTCATTGGGTTTCGTGCAGCTCCTGGATTGGGACTGGAGGGCGGCAAAGTCGACGCTGCTACGTGCCATCGAGGTGAACCCGAGGTACGCGCAAGCGCACACGTTCTATGCCTGGCTACTCAGTACTCTCGACAAATCAACCGAGGCCGCTGAAGCCGTCGAGATAGGCCAGCAGCTCGATCCCTTCCTGCCGGCTACAAACGGCGTTGCCGCGCTCGTGTACTACCACGGGCGCCGCTACGATGATGCGATTCGTGAATCCGAGCGCGCACTGGAAAGGGATGCAACGTCCGCTCTCTCGCTGCTTTGCATCAGCATGGCCCACGCGGCGAAGGGGAGTTACAAGGAAGCGATCATTCACGGCGAGCGCGGTGTCGCGTTATCACCTGATGTGAATTTTCTGCGCGGTGTGTTGGGCGTCGTATACGCCATGGCGGGCGACCGAGACGCCGCGCGCAAAGTACTGGCAGACCTGCTGGACCGAGCGAAGCGAGTATACGTGGGGCCAACCGTCATTTCATGGATCTTTGCTCACCTTGGAGAGCGCGACCTCGCCTTCGAATGGCTTACGAAGGCGCTGGCCCAGCGGGATTGCACGCTGGGATTTGGCCTCCGTGCCCCGATGTACGACGTCATTCGCGACGACACGCGCTTCACCGAGATGCTTGTCCAGTTAGGACTCGCTTGACACGGCGCCATTTCGGCGCCGCGGCATTGCTTGTCGTCCTTGCGTGTCACGCGACACTGCCACCAGCAGATGAGACTCGCTCCCCAGGACGCGCCATGGGGTGCGACGCCGACGCGTGTCCCGACTCGAACGTGGTAATAAAGGTTACTTACCTCGGCGTCTCCGGGTTGCTGCTCGAGCACGGCGGTCACGTGCTGTTGACCGCCCCGTTTTTCAGCAATCCGCGACTGGGTCTCGTTCGACCCAAAGCCAGTCGCCTATTCCGCAAGAGTCCGCGCATATCGGCAGACAGTATAATGATCGACCGTTTTCTGCCGGCCGTCGCCGATCGTGCCTCGGCAATTCTCGTGGGGCATGGACACTACGATCACTTGCTGGACGTGCCCTACATCGCCACACACCGCGCGACGTCGGCTTTCATTTACGGCGGCCCAAGCATCCGACGCATGTTGATGGGGGACTCGATACTGAGGCGCTACGACGGGCGACGCCTCGTACCGATCGAGCCAGCGACTGCGGGCACTGCCGCGCGGCGTGGAATTTGGATCTACACGGCAGACAGTGCGTATCGTTTCATGGCACTGGTCGCCGGCCACGCACCAATGCTTCACTTCCTCGGCGGCAGTTATAGTTTCGCGGCGGGCACTGTGACTACGGACATGGACAGCCTCCCACCCACAGCGCCAGACTGGAAGTTGGGCGAACCCTACGCCTATCTGATCGACGTTCTCGGCTCCGGACCGGAGCGAAGCGTATTCCGGATCTACTTTCAGGATGCGCCAAGTCCGCCGCCGCTTGGGTTCCCCCCTCTCGACATTCTGAGTGAGGGTCGAGTGGATCTGGCGGTTTTATGCGCCGCCACGTCGTCGAACGTTCCCCACACTCCCGATAGCCTTCTCAAGGTTCTCAGGCCGGCCCATGTACTGGTCACGCATTGGGAGTCTTTTTTCCGTTCGCCGGCCTTGCCGCCCGAGGTGGTACCCGGCCTTCATTTCGGTTCATTTCTCGACATTATCCGAAAAACTCTCGATCCGTCCGTACCTTGGACGGTGGCGCAGCCACACGAGACCTTTCGTTTTCCAGAGTCCGGCGCGCCGAAATGAAAGAGGCGAGGAACCACGATCGGTCCTCGCCTCTTTATTTAGCTGCCCGCCGTTAGCGGCCAGCTCTCAGCTGCACTTCTAGTACATCCCGCCCATGCCACCCGGCGGTCCACCCGCGCCGGCCCCAGCCGGAGTGGGCTCCTTCTTCTCGACGATCAACGCTTCGGTCGTGAGCAGAAGTCCCGCGATGGACGCGGCGTTCTGCAGCGCCGTCCGGGTTACCTTGGTCGGGTCGATTACGCCCGCCGCGACCAGATCCTCGTACTCGTCGGTGAGAGCATTGTAGCCGTAGTTCGTCTCCTTCGACTGGCGGATCTTTTCGACCACGATCGAGCCCTCGCCGCCGGCATTCTGAACGATCATGCGCATCGGCTCTTCGAGCGAGCGACGGATGATGTCGACACCAATCTGCTCGTCGCTCTCATCGAGCTTGAGCGTCTTGAGCGCCTTCTGAGCGCGAACGAGTGCCACGCCGCCGCCGGGGACGATTCCCTCTTCCACCGCGGCACGAGTTGCATGGAGCGCGTCCTCGACGCGAGCCTTCTTCTCCTTCATCTCGCTCTCGGTCGCCGCACCGACGTTGATCACCGCGACACCGCCGGCGAGCTTCGCCAGACGTTCCTGGAGCTTCTCACGATCGTAATCGGAGGTCGTCTTGTCGATCGCTGCTTTGATCTCCTTGATGCGACCCTTGATCTTCTCTTCGTCGCCCTGACCGTCGATGAGTGTGGTGTTCTCCTTGTCGACGACGATCCGCTTCGCGCGACCCAAATCGGTCACGACTGCGTTTTCGAGCTTGAAGCCGACTTCCTCGGAGATTACCTGGCCGCCGCTCAATACGGCGATGTCTTCCAGCATCGCCTTGCGACGATCGCCGAATCCGGGAGCCTTGACTGCCGCAACACGCAGGGTGCCGCGCAGCTTATTGACGACGAGCGTGGCCAGCGCCTCACCCTCGATGTCCTCGGCGATGATGAGCAACGGCTTGCCCATCTGCGCTACTTTCTCGAGAATCGGGAGCAGATCCTTCATCGAAGAGATCTTCTTGTCGTGGATCAGAATCAGCGCGTCTTCGAGCGCCGCTTCCATCTTCTCGGGATCGGTGACGAAGTACGGCGAGAGATAGCCGCGATCGAACTGCATTCCCTCGACGGTCTCCAAAGTGGTTTCGAGACCTTTCGCCTCTTCGACCGTGATGACGCCGTCCTTGCCGACCTTCTCCATCGCCTCGGCGATCAGGTCCCCGATCTCCTTGTCGTTGTTGGCGGAGATCGAACCAACCTGGGCGATTTCTTTCTTGCCCTTGGTCGGGACGCTCATCTTCTTGAGGTCTTCGACGACGGCGGTGACGGCCGCATCGATACCGCGCTTGAGTGCCATCGGGTTGACGCCGGCGGTGACGTTCTTGAGTCCTTCGCGGAAAATCGCCTGGGCGAGCACGGTCGCGGTGGTGGTGCCGTCACCAGCGAGGTCGCTGGTCTTGGTGGCGACTTCCTTCACCATCTGGGCGCCCATGTTCTCCAGCGCATCCGAGAGCTCGATCTCCTTCGCGACTGTCACGCCGTCCTTGGTGACTGTCGGGGCGCCGAACTTCTTGTCGATGACGACGTTCCGGCCTTTCGGTCCAAGCGTGACCTTGACGGCCTCCGCGAGCTGATCGACGCCGCGCTTCAAAGCAGCGCGCGCATCGGTGTTGAAGTGTAGTTCCTTGGCTGCCATGTGTTCGCTCTTTTGGTTATCGGTTAGCTGATGACTGCGAGTACATCGGACTCGCGGAGAATCAGGTACTGCTCTGCATCGATGGTCACTTCAGACCCGCTGTACTTCCCGTAAAGAACCTTGTCGCCGACCTTGAGCTCCATCGGCACGCGAACGTTCTTTTCGTAGCGGCCAGGGCCGACGGCGATGATCTCGCCCTGCTGCGGCTTCTCTTTGGCGGTGTCGGGAATGAACAGCCCACCGCGCATCTGCTCGGTGTCCTCGAGCGCCTTGACGACGACGCGATCAGCGAGCGGAGCGACCTTCGTACTGGATTGTGTTTTTGTGGCCATAGTAGCTGTCCTTCTGCTGGAATGAGTGGCTGGGTAGGATGGACTTTTGTTAGCACTCTACCGTGGTGAGTGCTAAGACCCCAAGTTAAGGGGGTTAGGGCCTGCTAGTCAAGCTGGAATACCCGGCCGTAACCGAAGCCTTTCGCCCGGCTAGGTTAACAGCTCGTAACCGAGGCGAATGCCCTTGAGTGTCAGAAAGGGATCGACCACCTCGAGCTCCGCCGAATGCGGCCGGACAGTCTCGGCCATGCCCCCCGTTGCGATGACCAGTGGAACCCCCTTCGCCGGCCACTCCTTTTTGATCCGCCGCACAATGCCGTCGATGGAGTCAACCGCCCCATACAAGACCCCTGCCCTGATGCACTCGTCCGTTCGACGTGCAATTACCCGCTTGGGCGCGACGATCTCGGTCGCCGGAAGTTGAGCCGTCCGACGAAAAAGGGTGTCGGCCGAGATCATAATGCCTGGCTGGATGACTCCGCCGAGGAAGGTGCCGTCGGCGGTGATGCAGTCGTAGGTCGTAGCGGTGCCAAGGTCGACGACGATTGCATCCTCCTTATGGATGCGGCTCGCGGCCAGGGTGTTAGCGATTCGGTCGGCGCCCACCGTAAACGGCTCCTCGACGTCGAGCTTGATCGGGAGCTTCGCGCGGGCATCGATCATAACTGGCGCCCGTCCAAAGCACATCTCGCACGCTTCGGCGAGCATGGGTGTGATCGCCGGGACCACCGAGCAAATAGCGGAGCCCTCCACGCCCCCCGGCGTCGCGACGTCGGGTCCGACGATGGATCGAATGAGCAGCGCCAGCTCGTCGGCCGTGCGCGGCGCCGCCGTCGTGAGCCGCCAATGCGAGACCAGCTCGCTGCCGTCAAAGATGCCAATGGTGATTTCGGAGTTGCCAACGTCGAAGACGACGATCATTGCGCGTCCTGAAGGACGAGGGAGCCGGAGCGAAACGGCGCGACCGAGTCTGCCAGCGCGACCAGCAGCTCTCCGGTTGGCGTGATTCCAGCGACGCGTCCGCGAGCAGGTTCGACGCACACGCGGCCGCGCGCAATGTCCCGCGCATCGAACTCTTCCATCTCTTCGATGAGCAGTGGGCCGCTCGATCGCGCGGCTACACGGACGGCGGGAACGAGCTCCGCCAGCACGTCGAGACGCGCTGTGCCAGGCTCGAGGCCGGCGGCGGTGTTGATCCCGTCGGGTGCTTTCACGTTGATTCCGATTCCGATGGCGACCCATTCGACCGACTGCTCGCGCCATCTCGCTTCGACGAGAATCCCGGCGAGCTTGCCCCGATCGACGTAGAGGTCATTCGGCCATTTCATCCGAATCGGCTCCGCCGCAAAACGGTCGAGCGCCTCGGCGGCGGCAAGGCCTACGCGCAAGGACAGAACGCCAAGACCGGAACCGTCCGTTGGCCGCTCGACGAGCGTAAGCCAGAGGCCGGTGCCGGGCGCCGATTGCCAGCTTTTACCGCCCCGTCCACGGCCAGCCGTCTGCTCGTTGGCAATCACCAGCGTTCCAGCCGCAGCGCCGTCTCCCGCGAGGCGATGCGCAACGTCGAGCGTCGACGTGGTCGACTCGAGAAGCTCGACGTCTGGAACTCCGAGCATCTGCGCGAGTTCGTCTGACGTCGCCCCGTCGAAGCGCACTTTGTTATCCACGTGTGTAGATCAGAGCCAGCACCCCAAGTCCAAGCAGAACGCGATACAATGCGAAGATTCGGTAGCTGTGGCTACTCACATAGCGCATGAGAATCGAGATCGCGAGCCATCCGCTGATCGCCGAGGCGACGACACCCGCCATCAGCTCGTTGGTGATACCGTTTTCGTGAAGCGCTTTGGGTCCTTCGAGCACCACCGCCGCGGCGATGATCGGCATGCTCATCAAAAAGCTGAATTCAGCGGCGCTCTCGCGGTCAAAACGGAGGCCTCGCGCGGCAGTGATAGTGGAGCCTGATCGCGACACGCCGGGGACAAGCGCGACTACCTGCGCCAGACCAATCAACAGCGCGTCGATCCACCGCATCTCGCCGAGTATTCGGCGCTGGTCAACCGCCTTATCGACTACCCACAGTATGACTCCCATCACGACGAGCGCTGTCGCAATAAGCTGCGGGCTCCGGAAAGCCGACTCAGCTCTCGACTGCAGAAGAAATCCCCCAATCGCTCCGGGAATTGTCGCCACGATCAGATAGACGACTCGCCGCTTTTCGGGAGTCTCGACCCGGCCCGTAGTAACGATTCCGAATGCCGCCTTGATCAGCGCAAGCCACTCCATCCGGAAATACCACAGCACTGCGATGAGCGTCCCAAAATGCAGGGCAACGTCGAATGCCAAGCCTGGGTCCTCCCATCCGAAGAGCCACGGCGCCAGAGTAAGGTGCGCCGAGCTGCTGATTGGAAGAAACTCGGAGAGTCCTTGCAGGATTCCGAGCACAGTCGCTTGCAGCGGTGTCATGATTTGTTGGCTGGTAGTGAAGTTCGATAAAGCGATTCATACTTGCTGACAATTGCATCGCGGCCGAACCGCTCGCGCGCGTCAGCGGCGGCGAGCGCGCTCATCGCGGACCAGCGCTCGCGATTCTCGAGTATCGACAATGCAGCGGCGGTCATGCCGGGTACGTCGCCGACTGGACAGAGAATTCCTGTCTCGCCGTCGCGGATGACCTCCGGTAGACCGCCCGCATCGCTGCCGATGACGGGTACTCCGCTCGCTAGTGCCTCGAGCGCGCTCAAGCCGAAAGATTCATTCTGGCTCGGCAACAGAAAAAGATCGGCGGCGGCGAGAAGTGGCGCGATCTGATCGAGCTTGCCGAGGAACGAGACAGAGTGCTCGACGCCGAGAAGCCGTGCTTCTTCTTCAGCGGCTGGTCGGTCTGGCCCGTCGCCAATCATGACGAGAACGCTCGGCAGCTCCCGGTTCACTCCGGCATAGATACGAATCACGTCGCGCACGCGCTTGACGCTGCGAAAGTTGGAGACGTGCATCAGGATCGGCTTCGACGCGCCGAATTCCGTTTTCAGCAGCGGCGGGTATTTCTCACGATTGTAAAGCTCGGGGTCGATGAAATTGTGGATGACCTCGACATCGAGTCCCTCGCACCCGAACGCCCGGCACGTCTCCTCGCGGAGGTAGTCCGAGACCGCCGTGATACGATCGGACTTTTCGATCGAGAACTTGGTGATCGCATAAAATGAAGGGTCCTGACCGACGATCGTGATATCGGTGCCGTGAAGGGTCGTGATCACGTGCACATCTTCATGCGTCTCGCGAAGCATCTCGCGCGCAATCCATGCGCTCGTCGCGTGGGGAATAGCGTAATGGCAGTGGAGCAGCTCGAGACCGTGGGTTCGTACGACCTCGTGCATTCGAACCGCGAGAGCGAGATCGTACGGAGGGAACTCGAACAACGGATACCGGCCGACATCCACTTCATGGAAGAAAATCCGCGGCAGGAACGCCGGCAGACGGAAAGGCTGACGGTAGGTAATGAAGTGGACTTCGTGCCCACGATGCGCCAACGCGATGCCAAGCTCGGTCGCGACCGCGCCAGAACCGCCGTATGTCGGATAACAGGTGATGCCAATCTTCACTCAGCACTCTCCCACCACTCTCGCACGATGGCACTGGCTCGAGAGTCTTCAGGATTTACTTCGGTGACTGCTGCCGGCGGCAACTGATGACGGAACCACGTTCGCTGGCGCTTCGCGTATTGTCGCGTCTCAATAATGACCCGCTCCCTAGCCGTTGACAAATCAACAGCGCCCGCGACGTGCTGGCGAATCGTCTCGTAACCGCTCGCCTTCCATGCTGGCGCATCGACCGGGAGAGAGTGCATTAGCTCGCGAACTTCGTCGGGCCAGCCCGCGGCAAGCATGAGATCCACGCGCGCTTCGATCCTCGCTGGGAGCGAAGCGCCGGGATCAACAACCAGATAGCAGACGGAAGATCGATCGCGATTCTCAGTGGTCGCCTTGTGATCTGCGTGCAGATCGCTGATTCGCGATCCTGACAGGAGTGCGGTTTCGATCGCACGAAGAAGTTGAGTGCGACCGAGGTGCGCACGCGACGGGTCGAGCTCCTCGCACCACCGGCGCAGCTCGCTCAGAGATTTGATGGCGAGCTCCTGCTCGAGTCGCGCACGTTGAATCGGATTCATCACCGGCGCGGAGAATAGCGGCTCGATGAGGGCCCTGATGTAAAGCCCGGTGCCGCCGACCACTACTGGAATTTTCTCGATTTCCGCGGCGCACTCGATCCATTCCTCTGCGTCGTTCGCCCATCGTGCCGCTGAATATCGCTCGGTTGGCTCTACGACATCGACGCCGTAATGAGTCACTCGCGCACACTCCTCGCGCGTCGGTTTGGCTGTTCCAATGTCGAAATAACAATAGATCTGTCGCGAGTCGGCGCTGACGATCGCCGCCCCGTACCGTTCTGCGAGCTCCATCGCGATGGCGGACTTCCCGGCGGCCGTCGGACCGCAAACGACGCGGAGCTTATCGCCGGCCAAAGCGCCGCTCCACTTCGTCCCAGGTGAGGTGAACGATCGTCGAGCGCCCGTGCACGTCGTGTGCGGGCAGAACGGTATCGCGCAACGCCGCGAAGAGCGAGCGCATCTCACCCTGCGACAGCTCTTCGCCCGCTTTGATGGCCGCCTTGCAGGCCACCGTCGCTGCGAGACGCTCGTGCTTGGCCGCGGCGCCGGCGACCCGATCGCCGGTGAGAGCGTCGAGTGTCTCGCGCAGGCAACGCTCGGCGTCAAAGCGCGGGTGCGGCATTGGGACGGTGTTGACGATGAGCGTGTGTCCGCCGAATCCCTCGACTTCGAATCCGATCCGCTCCAGGTATTCCCGGTTGGCGTCGAACGCCTCACCCTCCGCCGGACCCAGATGAAGCGTGAGCGGCAGGAGCAGGCGCTGCGCCGGTGCGGCACCGCTCTCGAGCGTGTGCATGAACTGCTCGTACAAAACTCGTTCGTGTGCCGAATGCTGGTCGATGAGAACCAGCCCGTCGTCGTGCTCGAATCCAATGTATGTGTGTCGAAGCTGGAATAGCGCCGGGATGGTCTGAGGTGCGACGCGATCTTCAGCCGCGACGGCGCCAGCCTGTTTGGTGCTGCCAGTTTCGGCGGTGCCGTTGCTCGGGAGAAACAGCGGTGAATCCCGGTCTGCCGCTGTGTGAAGAATCTCGGGGCCGGGGTTCGGGGCGAGGTCGGCCGGTCTGAAGGTGAAGCTCTGGCCGCGGAATCCAAGCGATGCAGCACTGTCGAGGGTGCCGAGGGTTCGCCGTACCGCAGTCTCAACGGCGCGCTCGATGGTCCACCGATCGCGAAATCTGACTTCCGCTTTCGCCGGATGAACATTCACGTCGACTGAATCGGCAGGCACCGTGACGTTCAGGAAGAAAGATGGACGCACGCCAGCAACGATCGTCGAGCGGTATGCGGCCTCTACTGCCCGCGCAATTCCCGCATCGCGAACCGCCCGTCCGTTGACGGATAGAAAGACACGTCGCGTCGAAGTGCCAACATCTGCCGGGCGCTGGGCGAGTCCGCTGGTATGAACGGGACCGCTGACGTCGTCGACATCGAGCAGATCTTCGGCGTACCGACCTCCCCAAATCGCGCCAAGGCGAGAGCGCACGCTCGCGACCGGCGGCAGCGTGAGAGCGCTTCTGCCGTCGTGAGAGACATGAATGCGCACCGAGGGCTGAGTGAGGGCGATCGCCGTCAATGACTCGATCGCACTTCGATACTCGGAGCGTGCGCTGCGCAGAAACTTCAGTCGCGCCGGAACGTTGTAAAACAGTTGCGCGACCGATACGGTGGTTCCCCGCCGGCGCGAGATCCGTTCCGGACGCGAGATTTGTCCGCCGCTCACCCTGATCGAGGTGCCCTCCCCGTCAGTATTGGCCGTCTGGATCTCGAATTGGGAGACTGAGGCAATGGCAGGTAAGGCCTCGCCACGAAAACCGAAAGTGGATACACCAACCAAGTCCGCGGCCTTCGTGATCTTCGACGTTCCGTGACGGGCGAGCGCCAGCGGTACGTCTTCGGCTGACATCCCGGAACCATCGTCGCTCACCCGAATCAGCTTTCGCCCGCCATCTTCGATCGAGATCTCGATGACCGTTGCGCCGGCGTCGATTGAATTCTCGACTAGCTCTTTCACAACGGACGACGGGCGCTCGACGACTTCTCCGGCCGCGATCTGATCGGCGACGGCGCTTGGGAGAATCGAAATCACGGCCATGACTGTACCGAAGCTACCAATCCTTGCCCCGCGGCGGCGCCGGGACGTTTTTCTTCTGATGCTTTCCCTGCACGTCCGTCTCGCGGTCCTCGGCTGCGTTGAGCACCGCCTCGGCCTGTTGCGGCGTCATCCCGGGAACGGGCCTGGGCGCCGGCGCCTGATTCCGACTTTCTGCCGGCGATGGGCTCGGAGTTTTACTCTGTCCTCCTCCGCCACCGCCGCCGCCTCCACCTCCTCCCCCACCGCCGCCTCCTCCCTTTCGTTTTCTCAGCGCCAACTCGTAGTTCCATCGCGCATCCGAATCAGCGACGGCGACCGTCAGGATTTGCTTGTAGCGATACAGCGCGCTATCGAGCGGGGCATCCGCGGAATCTCGCGCGCGCAGCCCCTGCACGAGATAATCGAGTCCCAGGTTGAATCTGGCGTGATGAAGCACCTCGGCGTCCTTCGACTCGGTGGCACGAGTCAAAGGCGGGATAGCGGCGGTCAGAGAATCGCGCTTTAGTGACTGCGTACCGCTGTTGTATAGCGCGATGGCAGGCTTGTCGCGCGGCGGCGGCCGGCGGCAGGACACGATGGCAAGAAGCATCATCGTTGCGGTGGTGGCGGCAGCAGCGACCGCTTTCCGTCGGCGACGTTTGGTCTGCATGAACGTATCGATCGCCAGGAAGAAAAGCGCGGCCAGCACGAACCATTGGAATTGCATCCCCAGATTCTCGCCCGAGACCATCGAACGTGGATTGGCATGAAGACGATTGAGCGCCTGGCGAATCGCACCAGCCCGGTCCGCAGTGCGGGAGTCGATGAACACGCCCTTCGCCTCCTCAGCGATTGCTTTTAGCAGCGCTGGATCGTAACGCGTCACCACGATATTTCCGTTCTCATCGCGTTTCTGCGTGACCACGCGATTTTCTACTACCGGAATCGTGGATCCTCCAGGCGTGCCGAACCCGACGGCAATTATTTCAAAGCCCTTTGACTGCGCGCGATGCGCCTCGGCGAGAACTTCGTCCGGATTGTCGAATCCTTCGCCATCGCTCATCAGGATGATAGCCTTGTCGCCCTGAGTGGTGTTCAGCGCCAGAAGATTCGTCGCCTGACGCAGTGCGCTGGAAAGCGAGCTACCACCCTGCCCAACGATGGACGGGTCCAGGTTCTGAAGAAAAAGATCGAGCGCGCTGTTGTCGATGGTCAGTGGCGTAAGGATGTAACTGCGCCCCGCAAACGCCAGCAGCGCGAACCGATCGCCGGGCGACAGGTCGCGCAGGCGATTGATCTCCTGCTTCATCGCCTGGAGTCTGCTTGGCTTTTCGTCGGTGGCCAGCATCGATAGAGACGCGTCGAGCGCAAGCACGACATCTACGCCCTGTTGTTTTACGACGGTACGTTCGATTCCCCAGCGCGGGCCGGCGATCGCCGCGCCGAGCAGCGACGTCGCGAGACCTGCGCGGAGCGCGGCCACCCAGGTGCGCTGTCGGAGGATCGATGGTGCGAGACGGCTAACCATCGACGGCGTTCCGAGCCGTGAAAGACGTTGTGCCCGCGCGCGCAGTCCCCAGCGAATAAGCCACACGGTCACGATCGGAAGCACGATCGTCAGCACTAACGCCCAGGGCCACTGGACATACCGCGCGTATTCCACGATCACGGCAGCGGCGCTTTCCACGCGAGAATGCCCATCTCAGCGAACAGAGCGAGGAGGCCGAGCATGAGTGGCCAGCGATATAGCTCGCGGTAACGGACAACGGTGCTTGAACGAACGGGTGCGCGCTCCATTCGATCGATGTAAGCGTAGATATTTTGCAGAGCCGCCGCGTCGCGAGCCCGGAAGTATCTGCCA
>JBJMOA010000173.1:0-22093 GCA_045803975.1 Gemmatimonadaceae bacterium | reverse complement strand
TGCGTCGGGCGCACCGGAGAGCGGAGTGACCGTCCACATGGTGGACAGCGAGTACGATCGGGGTCCCATCATCGCTCAGTGGCGCATTCCGGTGGACAAGTCAGACACCGCAGATACGCTCGCCGCGCGCGTTCTGAATATCGAGCACATCGTTTATCCCCGCGTGGTCGAAATGGTAGCGCTCCTACAGCACCTTGAAACCAGGGTAACCGCCTGAATGCCGACCGCGCTTCTTTCCGTCTCCGACAAAACCGGTCTCATCGATTTTGCGAAAGGCTTGGTCGAGCTTGGGTGGGGCCTGCTCTCGACTGGCGGCACAGCCAAAGCGCTGCGCGACGCTGGTGTCAAGGTTCGTGACGTCAGCGATGTGACGAAGTTTCCGGAAATGCTCGACGGACGCGTCAAAACCCTTCACCCAGCGGTGCACGGCGCGCTTCTGGCGCGGCGCGATCACGCCGAGCACCTCGACGCGCTGGCGGAGTTTCAAATCGAGCCAATCGATCTCGTCGCGGTAAACCTCTACCCATTCGAGGAAACCGCAGCGCGTCGAGAAGCAAAACCGGAAGAGATCATCGAGCAGATCGACATCGGCGGTCCGTCGATGCTCCGCTCGGCGGCGAAGAACTTTGCCGCCGTCACCGTCATCGTTGACCCCGCCGACTACGCCCGCGTGCTCGCCGCGCTCGAAGCCAAGGACGATGATGTGGACCTCCGACGACTGCTCGCTGAAAAGGCGTTCGCGCGCACATCGGCGTACGATGCAGCGATCTCGCATTGGTTCAGCTGCGAACGGGAGGAGATTTTCCCGGAGCGGATCACCATCCCGCTGAGGAAGGCGACCAGTCTCCGCTACGGTGAGAATCCAGGGCAGCGAGCCGCATTCTACGTCGAGCACAATGCTGGCGGGATCGCTGCCCTGGAGCAGAAAGGTGGAAAGGAGCTTTCGTTCAACAACCTTCTCGACCTCGAAGGCGCTCTGTTCGCAAGCGATCCGTTTCAGGGCGAGATCTGTTGTGCGATCGTCAAGCACACGACGCCGTGCGGCCTCGCAACGGGCGTGAGCGCGGTTGAAGCATACCGAAAGGCGCTCGCTTGCGACCCGGTCTCAGCGTTTGGCTCCGTGATCTCGTTCACTGTGCCAGTCGACGAAGAGACGGCCGAAGCGGTGTCGAGCCTGTTCGTGGAATGCATCGTCGCACCGGAATTCAGTGCCGCGGCGCTCGAAATACTCGGACGTAAAAAGAATCTGCGGGTCCTGCAGGGGAGTGCGCAGTGGCGGCCGCACGCGCTCGATTATAAGCGGGTGCGTGGCGGGTTCCTGGCCCAAGAGCGGGCAACTCGTGATGCTGGGCGAGACGAATGGCGTGTGGTGACGAAGCGTCAGCCGACTGACATGGAGGTGAAGGACCTCCAGTTCGCATGGCGCGCGGTCGGAAGCGTCAAATCGAACGCGATCGTACTTGCACGCGACGGCGCCACGATCGGCATCGGTGCTGGCCAGATGTCGCGTGTCGACGCGGCGTTTCTCTCGGTCCACAAGGCGCGTCTTGTGGGTAACGACACGAAAGGCTCGGTGATGGGCTCTGATGCATTCTTTCCGTTTCGCGACGGAGTCGAACAGGCGGCCGAAGCGGGTGTCGCCGCGATTGTGCAGCCGGGTGGATCGGTGCGCGATGAAGAGGTGATTCAGGCGGCCGACGAGTACGACATCGCGATGGTCTTTACAGGTATGCGGCAGTTTCGACACTAGGCGTGAACCAGCCGTCCTACCGCGCTGCATCCGTCGCGGCGGCGCTCGTGTTCCTTCTTTATTTACTCACGCTCGCGCCGTCCACGGCGATGTGGGACACGAGCGAGTATATCGCCGCTGCCTACACGCTCGGATTGCCACACCCACCTGGCAATCCGTTCTTCGTTCTGATCGGAAGGTTTTTCGCGATCCTGCCGATCGCGGGCAACGTTGCGACGCGGATTAACGTCCTCGCCGCGCTGTGCAGCGCCGCGGCGGCGGGAATGTGGTTTCTCATTACCGAGCGCGTCCTCGTTGGGTGGCTACGCGAGCGATGGCAGAGAATCGTCGGCGGCTCGCTCGCAGCGCTCATTGGCGCGACGTCGTTCACCGTATGGTCACAATCGGTGGTGAACGAAAAAGTTTATACGGTCTCGCTGTTCGGACTCGCGCTGGTGTCGTGGCTGACAGTCCGGTGGTGCGACGATCCCGAAGGTCCAACAGCGGATCGGTTGCTTGTCATGATCGCCTACCTGAGCGGGCTCGGCTACGCAAACCATATGGCCGGGTTTCTTGCCGTGCCTGCCGTCGCCGCGGCAGTCATGATTCGGCGGCCATCGACGCTCGTGCGCTGGAGGCTTTTGTTAGCGATCGCCGGTGCGCTGCTGCTCGGGATGACACCCTTTCTCACGCAGCCCCTGCGCGCCGCGCACTTTCCGCCGATCAACGAGGGTGAGCCGACAGGCTGCGTGACTGAAATTGCCGTCGACTGCACGTTCAGCAAAGCGACATACGATCGCTTCATGTACAACTTCAATCGCGGCCAGTACGCGAAGCCAGCGTTGACAGACCGACAGATACCTTTCACTGCGCAAGTCGGTATGTGGTGGCTGTACTTCCGGTGGCAGTGGCTTCGCGACCCGCTTGTCGGTCACCCAGGCCTGCAGAACATGCTGGCGACGATGTTTCTGCTGCTCGGTGGGCTTGGAGGTTACGTCCATTGGAAACGCGATCGCCGCTCGTTCACGTATTTCGGGCCCCTCATGTTCATGGTGACGATCGCGCTCGTCTACTACATGAACTTCAGGTATGGCTCGTCGCAGGCGCCGGAGCTCGGCGACAGCGTACCTCGCGAGGTCCGCGACCGCGATTATTTCTATCTCTGGAGCTACTCGGCGTGGAGCGTGTGGGCTGCGCTCGGACTCGTCTTCGTCTGGGAGACTGGTGCGGCGCTCATAGCTCGCCAGAGAAACAGAGTTGGCATCGCTTCAACAGCTACAGACGGAACTGCTAGCGATCCAAACGGCAGCGCTGGAAATGACCTTCCCGGCCGACGGAGCTGGCTGCTGGCAACCCCGGTGCTCGCGCTCGCGATCGTTCCGCTGTTCGCGAACTGGAAGTCGGCGTCGCGCGCCGGGCAAACCGATACCGCCGATTTCGCCGCCGACCTGCTCAACTCCGTCGAGCCGTACGGTATTCTCATTACCGCCGGTGACAACGACACGTTTCCGCTCTGGTACGCGCAGGAAGTCGAAGGAATCCGTCGCGACGTGATCGTCGCGTGTCTTTCGCTCCTCAACACCGACTGGTACACGCGCCAGTTACTGCGACGCCCCGTATACGAGTACGATTCGCTCCGCGGCCCGGCGATCTATCGTGGTAAAGTTTGGAAAAAACCGGGCGGGCCACCACTCAGGCTGACAATGGCGGAGGCGGACGCGGTTCCTCCTGCGATCGAGCTGACCACACCGCAGACGTTCGCCAAGGAAGGCACTGAGATTGTCGTAAACATCCCTCCGCGGCAGTTCGGCGACTTCAGGGGGCTCGAGCACGCCGATCTGTTCGTTTTGTACATGATTCGCGACGCATACCCTGAGCGCCCGTTTTTCTTCAGTCGTACGGCTGGCGGATACCCGGAGGAACTGGGATTCGCCGCATTCACGGTGACCACCGGACTCGCTCGTAAGTTGATGCCCCAGCTCCCGAGGCCGGGTAAAGGTCTGGTGGCCGTCGGAGGTGAAGGCTGGTTCGACGTCGAGACGAGCCGAACGTTGTGGGAGCGCGTGTATCGCGCACCGCGGTCGATTGCAAAGCGCGAGCTGTGGGTCGATCGCCCCTCAGCCGGGATTCCGTTTCTCTACTTGCGAACGGGTCTGACGCTGAGTGCGGCGCTCGCGCAGACTGGCCGCACAGCCGAAGCGCGACAGATCCGGACGCAGGTCGACCGGATTGCGCGAGCGACGCAGCTGGAGGACGTTCTTACGAGCATATCACGCTAGCGCGGTCACCGCACGACTGAGCAGCTACTCGTTATTTTGAGTGGGGAGGGTTGGCAGAACGGCTATTGCACCAGTCTTGAAAACTGGCGCCCGCAAGGGCTTGGGGGTTCGAATCCCTCACCCTCCGTTGAAGGGATGCGGCATGGGGGATGGGGAAAGGCAGCAGAACTAAAAGCGCCTATCCCCGTCCCGCGTCCCCCATCCCCCATCCCTCTTACTGTCCCTGAGCCCGCGGCGCCGGCCCGAGCTGATTGAGCCGCGCCTTCATCGTGTTGAACGCCGACTCGTTCGTCTGAAGGCTGTTCAACGTCGCGGCCGGTACCTGGTTCAACATGCGCTGTACGTCGGCGAGCCGGTCCGACGTACCCGGGTGGTCCGAGAACCATGATGCCGCGGCTCCGCTGCCCTGTTGCTCTTCGGCGAGGAGCTTTTGAAACAGAGTGAGCATCCCGCGCGGGTTGATCCCAGCGCGGATCATATTGTTGAACCCGCCCTCGTCGGCCTGCACCTCGTCGGTACGACTGAATTTCGCGAAGACCGCCGTCCCGCCGATATTGATCGCCGCCTGCGCGACGCCGCTCTGACATACGCCCGTCAATGCGCAAAGAATCCCGACTCCAACGTTGGCACCCTGAGCCTGTTCCATCTGCTTGACGGAGTGGCGACGCACGACGTGCTCGATTTCGTGGGCGAGCACCGCTCCTACTTCCGACATATTGCTCGCCCGCGCCAGCACGCCCCTGTTCACATAAACGAACCCGCCCGGCAGCGCGAAAGCGTTCACCTGATTCGCGTTTACAACGCGAAACTCCCACTTGAGGTCGCTTCGCGAGGTGGTTCTGGCAATCCGGTTTCCGAGCGCGTTTACGTAGTTCTGGATCACCGCGTCCTGAACCATGGGCAACTGGGCGTTCACCTGCTGCGCAGCGTCCTGCCCGATCTGGACCTCTTGTTGAGTAGACACGCCACAGGCAGCCAGCAGCCCAGCCGCGGCGATCGTCAGTGTGTGTTTGAGCATCTACGGCCCCCGCAAAAATTGGTGTTCGTCGGCGCTGCAACTCCCCGCCGCACGTTGGCACAGGGGCAGAAAGCAAGCCAACGCTCGCTCGCGCAGCCGTGTAGATCGGCTTAGCTTCCCTCATCGCTTCCGGAACCCCGTCATGGCCGACTTTACCAAGGAATGGATCGAGCACCTCAAGACGCAAATCGCGGGTCGCATGAACGTTGTTCAGGACAAAATGGATCCGCAGGCTTACGACGAGCTCGTGACCGACCTTGCCTGGTTCACGTTCCGTTTTGCCCGCGACCCGGACACGAAGATGAGGAAAGTCTTCCGGTAAAGGCCCGGCTCCAGCGGCATTAGATTCGCCGTAAAGCGCACTTCGGTAACCTCAGGCACGGGCGCTCATGGCGAAATGCGAGGTCTGCGGCAACGATTACGACAAGTCGTTTACCGTGACCATGAAAGGCAAACCACACGTTTTCGACTCGTTCGAGTGCGCTATCCACGCGCTCGCACCAACATGCGCCCACTGTGATTGCAGGATCATCGGTCACGGTCTCGAGAGCGACGGCACCTTCTATTGTTGTGCGAGCTGCGCGCAGCAGTCGGGCGTCAAAGGCCTCGAGGACCGGGTCTAGCCGCCATTGGAGACAAGCGAACCGTGAAGTGGAAGAGTCGCCGCGACCCGCGCGGCAAGATCGGAGACGAGCGAGTGCGGACCAAGTTCGCGTGGCTTCCTTTGGAAGCCGATGACGGCTACACCTATTGGCTCACGCCAGTGGTGGTCCGCGAAAAGCTTCTGCCGAAAGTCTCGCGCGGCGGCTTCGAGGACGATGAAGAGACATGGGAAGTTGTCGAGGCGAAGCCCGTGAACGACAACAGGAAACAGGGCAAGAAATAGCTGCTTGCCGTTCACGATCGATCTCAACGCGGATCTGGGCGAGGGCTACGGAAGCTCGCGCATCTTCGAGGACGCCGCACTACTAGAGCTGGTCTCATCTGCAAACATCGCTTGCGGCTTCCACGCCGGTGACGCGGTCACGATGCGTGAGACAGTGAGCGCGGCGAAGGTCCGTGGCGTTACGATCGGCGCGCATCCCTCGTATCCCGACATCCCGGGGTTCGGCCGCCGTGAGCTCGGCCTATCGCCCCGGGAAATTTCTCACCACGTCGGCTACCAGCTCCGTGCGCTTCGCGACGTGTGCGGGGCTCAGGGAGCACGACTTTCCTACGTCAAGCCGCACGGCGCGCTGTATAATCGGGCGTCCCATGACCCCGAGGCTGCGACGGCCGTCGTGAAAGCCGTTCGCGACGTAGAGTCGTCCTTGACGTTGCTTGGGCCGGCAGCGAGTGAGCTGGCACGCGCGGCCGAGCGCCACGGAATTGCTTTCGCGACGGAGGCGTTCGTCGACAGGGCATATAAGCCGGACGGAACTCTGGTCCCGCGCAATGAGCCCGGAGCCGTAATCCAGGATGTGAAGAGCGCAGTCCAGCGCGCCGTGATGTTGGTGAAAGGAAAAACGATCACGGCGGACGACGGGTCCGAGCTGAGGATTTCTGCACAGTCGCTCTGTGTTCACGGCGACAATCCGGAAGCTGCATCCATGCTCCGCGCGCTAAGGGCTCGGCTGCAGGACGCCGGCATCACAATCGCACCGTTCGCCGCTTGACGATGTCGAGCGTCGGCTCGGCTTTGCGCGCTCGCCCACTCGGTGATTCCGCGATAACGATCACGTTCGGTACCGAGCGAAGTGCCGCGTTGTTGACGCGGATCCAGGAAGTAGCACGTGCATTGCAAAAAGACACGTTGCCTCACGTCGACGACATCGTGCCGGCGTACTTGTCGCTGGCGGTCTTCTACAATTCCCTCGAGATCGCCTATGGCGACATCGCGGAGACTTTGGTTGACGCTTGTGAACGAGCCGCGCGCGCTCCGCACGCCGTAACGCAACCGCGCAGTCACACCATTCCCGTCCAGTACGACGGCATCGACCTCGACGCCGTTGCCGCTGCCACTGGTCTCTCCAGAGACGAAATCGTCTCACGGCACACGGCAAGGACTTATACAGTCGACCTGCTCGGTTTCGTGCCCGGATTCGCGTACCTGAGCGAGATCGATCCGGCGCTGCAACTTCCACGACGTGCCCAGCCGCGGCCACGCGTGGCCGCCGGTAGTGTAGCGATCGCCGCGGCGCAGACCGCCGTGTACCCGCTGGATACGCCCGGCGGATGGCACATCATCGGCAACACCACCACCGTCATGTTCGATCCAGCGCGCACACCGCCGGCACTGCTCGCCCCTGGAGATGCGGTGCGCTTCGAGCAAGTAGCGTGATCACTATCAGTCGCGCGCCTCCGTACCTCACGGTACAAGATGGCGGCAGACGCCATTCTCGCTCCGCAGGAGTACCACGCGGTGGCGCAATGGATCTGTTTGCGCTGCGCGCTACTAACGCGATCGTTGGGAATACTATTGACAGCGCAAGCTTTGAGTGGGCTCTCGGAGGCGGCGCTCTTCGTTTTGACGCCGATTGTGTTTTTGCCATCGGTGGGGCGACTGCTCGTGCGACACTGTCCGGAAGGGATGTCGCACCGTGCACGACAGTTCACGCGCGACGCGGCGAGGAACTCGTCGTTGAGCAAATCGTTGGTGGGCGCTTCCTCTATGTCGCCTGCGTCGGTGGCCTTGATGTGCCAGAGACACTCGGCAGCCGGTCGACCTATTTGCCGGGCCACTTCGGTGGTTACCAGGGACGAATGCTGAAAACCGGGGATTCGCTTCCGTTTCATTCGCAGTCGCGCGCCGCACCAGCCGAAGGCTTCCACTGTGCCGCGGATCTGATGCCGAATTATGAGAGCGGGATTGTGCACATAACGCGCGGCCCGCAGGAGGAGTTGTTTGACGAGTCAGCGTTGCGCGTCTTGACGGAAAATCAGTACCGCATCTCGACGGCGTCGGACCGCACAGGATACAAGCTCGAAGGCCCGGCGGTGACTAATCCGATCAGTACCCTGCCCTCCGAAGCAGGCTGCCCGGGAGCGATCCAAATACCGGGTGACGGAATTCCGATCGTGCTCATGGCAGACGCGCCCACCGTTGGCGGTTACCCCAAAATCGCCGTTGTGGCGGAGGCCGACCTGCCGATCCTTGCCCAACGGCGACCCGGCGAAACGATCCGATTCGAGCTGATATCGATTGAGCAGAGTCAGCGCGCCCTCAAGCGGCGGGCGTCGGATCTACAGACTATAAGCCAGCTCGCCACAAGCTCGACTCGTCGCTGACAGTAGCCATCCGGTCGACGGATCGTAGGCGGCGGTGCAAAGACGTCGTTCCACCGGCGCGGCTCCTGCATGTCGTATCCTCACCGCACTAATCAATGCGGCCAAATACCGTTGGAGGTTTGCATTTATGGAGCGCAGTGACATGGAAGAATTCGGCTCGAGCCAGCCAGGCAGCCAGGCAAGCTTCGACGGCGCCAACACTGGCGACAGCGGCCGACTAAAAGGCGTGGCCTCGACAGTGAGGGAAAAAGCGTCGAGCCTCCCCGGAATCATCGCCGATGGGCTGGAAGCGGGTGCCCAGGCACTCCGCCAGAATCGTCCAGTAGCGAGCGGCGCAGCGCCAGGCGGAGGAACGTCGATTGCCGCGTCGGGTGATTCGACCATCGCCGCGGTCACCGACACACTTGCCAGTGGAATGCAGTCGAGCGCCGATTGGATTCGCGATGCCGATTTCGACAAGCTGAAGCAAGGGGTCGAGCAGCAGGTGAAGGAGCATCCAGCTCGATCACTTCTTGTTGCTCTCGGTGCAGGCTATCTGATCGGGAAAGCCCTCCGGCGCTAGCCATGAAAATCGCGACCGCAGCGCACACGAGCCGTGGCGTCAAGGAACTGCTACGAGAGGTTGCCGAAGACGGTGCGCATCTCGCTCGACAGGAAGTCCAGTTGGCGCGGATCGAGTTCGCCGAAATCGCGCGCGACATCGGCAAGGGTACGGGATTCACCGTCGCGGCCGGCATGCTCGGTCTCCTTACGGTACAAATGCTCGTCTTCGGCGTCGTGCTGCTCTTGGGAGACGCGCTATTCCGCGGGCATTATTGGATCGCTGCTTTCGTGTTGACCGCGGCTATGGGCGGCGCTGCATTTTACCTGTTGAAGAGGGGTACGGCGCTGCTCTCGCCGCGCAACATCAAACCCGAGCAAACCATCGCAACGTTGCGGAGATTCAGAGATGGCAGACACGACGACTGAAGTTCGCGCTGACATCGAGCAGACACGCGCACGCATGTCGAGCGCGATCGATGAGCTCGAGCGAAAGATCGACATCACCCAGCAAGTGAGAGATCACCCTTGGCCGGCCGTGGGTATCGCATTCGGGCTGGGCGTCGCACTCAGCGGATCTCGCGCCGATGTGAAGGCGGCAAGAGTGACGGCGGATGCGACCAGGGAAACCAGCAGCAAGTTGGGCGGGGCGCTGGATGGTGTCGTCGCCGCGCTGATTGCGGGCGTAACTGACGCCGTCCACGCGCGAATCGATGGAATGGTGAACGAGGTCGTCACATCGATCCGCGGTAGTGCGGCCGCCGGGCCCACGGGCACTTCGACCCGGCCTTACCGCGCCGTGGATACGTATGCCGAAACGCCGGTAAGAGCTGATTAGGGTCAACATGGAGCCGTAAAAAAATCTTGCGCTAATCGAGGGTACGCTCCAAAATCCGAGCCTCGCGAGCCGCCAACTTTCGCTCGCCCACTCGGAGGCTCGCTTGTCTCACCGGAAACGGTTTGCTGCACTCGTCGGTGCAACAATACTGCTCGTGTGTCCGGGCACCCAGCCATCGAGCGCGCAAGCCTCTTCGAATTCCGCACTGGATGGGGCCACGCGCCGCGTTCCCTTCCGAGTACCGTCACTTGACGCGCTGAAAGACACCGCCTATCGCACATCCGCGATGCGGGGCCGAGCTCTCCTCCTCGCGACGCGCGACAGCCTTCCCTTGAACGTCGGGAACTCACTCCGCTGCGCGAGCTGTCATCTCGATGGCGGTCTACGACGCGACGCGATGCCCTGGGTCGGAAGTTACGCGCGGTTTCCGCAGTACCGCGCGCGAAGCGGAAAAGTCGATTTGATCGAAGATCGCGTCAACGACTGCTTTCGGCGCAGCATGAACGGTGCGGCGCTGAATCCCATAGGGCGAGACATGCGCGACATCGTCGCTTATCTCGCTTTCCTCTCGACGGGAATTCCCGTCGGCGCGGAGGTGGAAGGTCAGGGATTGCCCCGACTCAAACCGATCGCAGGCGATGCCGGACGCGGAGCGAGTGTCTTTACATCCACATGCGCGCGCTGTCACGGTACGAATGGAAACGGGAGCAATATCGCCCCGCCGCTCTGGGGACCGCGCTCCTACAACGTTGGAGCAGGAATGGCGAGGATCAACACCGCCGCATCCTTCATCCATGCTTTGATGCCGATTGATCGCGCTCAGAGGCTGACTGCACAACAGGCATTCGACGTCGCGACATACATAAATACGCGGCCGCGTCCAGGCTTCGCTGCAAAAGCGCGCGACTGGCCACATGGCGGAAAGCCGCCAGACGCCGACTATCACGTGTTAACCGTTGCACCAGGTCACCCTTCCCGTCCCCCGTCAAAGGAGAAAGCACGATGACTGATTCCGCATTACCAAAGCGAAGAGAATTTCTCGGCACGCTCGCAGCCGGGGCTGTTGCGCTCGGTTTGACCGGCTCCGTGCCGGAGGCTCTCGCCGCCGTGCCGCGGAGCACGCAGGCAGGTGATGATGTCAAGCCGAGCGACAAGTGGTTGACCGCGATCAAGGGAAAGCATCGGCAGATCTTCGACATGCCGAACCACGAGAACGGCATGGGACTCCTGCACGTTCGGAACTACCTCAACGCGATGCGCGATACATACAGCGTCACGCATCCGGATGTGACGGCCATTGTCACGCTCTACGGCATGACGACGCTGCTCGGCTTCAACGATGCGATGTGGAAGAAGTACGGAATAGCCACGCCCCTCAAGGTGATGGACGCATCGAAAGCACCGGCGACGTCCAACGTGTTCAGCGCTGCTCCGACCGGATCCGCGACGCTGTCTCTCAGCGGAGCGCCGCTCCAGATCCCAGCCGACAGCTCGATCGCGGCACTGCAGTCGCGTGGTGCCGTGTTCATTCTCTGCAACAACGCATTCAACCTCTGGATGCAGCTCCTCGGCGGCGGCGGTACAAAGTCAGCCGAATTGCGGAAGGAGTTCGAGGAAAACATGTTGCCGGGAGTGTACCTTGTGCCCGCGATGGTCGTCGCGGTCAACCAGGCGCAGATGCACGGCGCGACGTACATGTACCTTTAGCTCTAGATATTGAACCGCGAGCAAGCCTCGCGCGTACTACAACTGAACGGGTGCGAGTGTGTGAGCAGAAACCTGGCGAGATGCGGGTTCACTACGCCGGGACCGGTCGGCGCGCCATCGACAGTTTGTGCTTCGAATGCGACTGGTGCCGTCACGACGTAGTGAGCTCTTAGCTCACCAGGTAGTTGCTCACACCTCGCACCCGTTTAGTTGCAGTTACGGGTTGCGAGCACCTCGCACCCGTTTAGTTGCAGTTACGGGTTGCGAGCACCTCGCACCCGTTCAGTTGTCGTTTGGCTCGCAATATCGCGATGCCAGTTCAGCGGATTACTTCGCCGGCGCGAGGCTCGGCACGTTGGGCGCCTTCAGGTGCCGCGCAAGGAACCCGTCGGTAACCTGGCGGATCAGCCGCGCGCTCGTCGCACTGTACGCGGCGCCGTGGCGCCCAGGCGGGTAAATGCGCAGCTCCGCGTCGCGACCAGCGTTGGTAAGCGCCGTCAGCAGCTGCATCGTGTTCTGCGGATGCACGTTGTCATCCATCATCGAGTGGATCAGTAACAGGTTGCCGCGCATCTTCGCGGCCTGCTCGATCGGCGCGCTTTGGACGTAGCCGGTAAGATTATCGCCGAGAAGTCCCATGTAACGCTCGGTGTAAATCGTGTCGTACAATCTCCAGTCGCCAACCGTCGAGTTGGCAACGCCGACCGGGAATAACTCCGGGTACATCTCCATGGTGTACACGGCGCTGTAGCCGCCATAGCTCGTGCCGATGATCGAGACGCGCTTCGGATCCACGTAGGTCTGGCGCGCGAGATACCGCGCCGCTTCCGCAAAGTCGAGCGCCTCGTACTTGCCGAGCTGCTTGTAGACGACCTTCATGAACGCGCTGCCGTAGTTGTTGGTGCCGCGGTTATTGAGGCCGATCACGATGTAGCCTTCCTGGGCGTGCCACTGTGTCCACCCGCTCGCCCCGAACTGATCGTAAACCTGCTGCGATCCGGGACCGCCGTAGATGTCAAAGATCACTGGATATCGCTTGTTCGGATCGAACGGGATCGGCTTGACGATGCTGCCGTCGATGCGGACGCCGTCAGAGGTCGTGAAAGAAAAAATCTCTGTCGGCGAATACTCATGGGTCTCGAGCCATCTCGTTGTGGCGGCGTTGTCCTCCATCGTGCGCAGCTTGGTGCCCGGCGTAGCCCAAAGCTCAACCTGGGTTGGCTGCCGCAGCGATGAGTACCGATCGATGAAATAGGTCGCGGTCGGCGACATGTTGATGCGGTGATTCCCTTCCGCCGTGGTCACCCGTCGCTTACTCGTCCCGTCGAAGCGAACCGAGTAGAGCTGCCGCTGTAGCGGCGATGCTTCGGTCGATGTGTAGTAGATGGTCTGTTGCTTCGCGTCGCTGCCCTCGACCCGCGTCACGCTCCAGTTTCCGCGCGTCACCTGATTGACGAGTTTGCCGGAGTAATCGTAGCGATACAAATGCTGAAAGCCGTCACGATCCGACAGCCAGAAGAACTCGTGTGAGTCCGCCGGGAAAGTCATCATATCTTCGACGCCGGCGTAGAAGTCGTAGACGTCCAGCCAGGTCTTCGAGGTCTCCGTCATAACCTCTCGGCGACCGCCCGTTTTTACATCGAAAAAGAACAACTTCATCGTGTTCTGCGGCCGGTTCAGCGTGATCACCGCCAGCGTGTCGGCGCGACTCGTCCAGTAAATGCGCGGCATGTAGAACTCGCCCTTCTCTCCCGTATCGAGCCACGTATTCTGGCCAGAGGCCACGTTCACGACGCCGATGCGTACCGTTGCATTCGAGTCACCGACCTGCGGAATGCGAATCTTCTCCCAATCCTGGTGGAATCCCGAATAATCTGAAATCTGGATCTCCGGCTCCGCCGCATCATTGAGCTGCCAATAAGCGATGTATCGGCTGTCGGGCGACCACTTCCACGCCTGGGCGAGCCCGAACTCCTCCTCGTACACCCAGTCGAAGTGGCCGTTGTAGACGTGCTCCGATGCGTCGCGCGTCAGCCGCTTTTCCTGGTGGGTGGAGAGATTCGTGACGTACATGTCGCCGCCGCGCTCGAAACCCAGCATCGCGCCATTCGGTGAAAGCTCGCCCGTTCGGGCACCCTTGGTCGCGAGTTGAAGGCTTCGATCGGCGAGCGAGTAAATGTAGAAGTCGGAGATTCCCGATCTGCGGAAGATTTGCTGGAAGTTCGACTGAAACACGAGATGCTTCGAGTCCTGCGCCCACTCGAATGCATCGTAGGTGAACGGCTGATTGGTTCCCGGCAGTGTAAGGCCGGTGGTGGTGAAAAGGACCGAGTCTTTGCCGGTCGCCGGCTCGTAGACGCGAATTATCGGCGCGCCGGTACGAGTGTCGCGATCGGTAAATGAGAATCTCCTTCCAGCGTCGATCCAGTTGACGTTGCGCGGACCCTGGCGCCCGTTCAGGATCGCGGTCGCTTGCATCGCCTCGTCCATGTTTGCGAAGCGTTGCTTCTGCTGCGCGTTCGCGGAGAACGGGAGCGCGATAACGAGAGCGACAAAATAGAGTCTGCCGATTCTTTTCATTGCTATTTGGTTGGGGAGAACGGTCGGTCGAACACGAGTGGCGAGTGCTCAGGCACTCCGCTTATTGCGCGCTTCGGCAACCTGCTCCTCGCACTTCCGGCAATAAATCACGCCGCGGAACGTGCAAATGATGCAGAGAAAAGTCCCGCAGTTCACACATGGATACCCTTCGGAAGCGCGCTCTTCGTTGAGGCAGGACCTGCAAATCATCGCGTCACGCTCGCGGAGGATCTGGCGCATCTATGCCTGGGGTCGCCGGTGGGGAACGGGGGGTCGGAGCTGGTCGAACCGTCAATCTACATCATGGCGCACATTTGACAACGCGCTTTGCCGACTGCAGCCACGTTGAAAGACGGTCCGGCCCTGCCTCGTCCCAGCCTTCGGGCACCGGGGCGAGCCTCCGCTTATCGCCGTCGCTCTCGAAGCAAAGCCAACCCTCGCTGTACTCAGTGGCGACCGTGATCGTGCGTCGAAACGCATTTTTGCGCCGCTCGGGTGTTCGTCGGCGATCCGCGAACCCCTGAATCTCCTCCCCGCTGGCGGAGGCGACGCGCCGGTCGACTCTACGTCTCTCTGCGGCAGCGGGAGTGACCAGCCACACTTCCCATCGCTTTCCTTGCGGGTCGAGAAACGTCCGATAACTCACCGCCGAGTCCTCCCCCCGTCGCTGGTCTGCGCCAGGTTTGGCCTGACTGCTTTCTATTTTGCACGGCGGGTGCCAAAGCTCGCTCGAATCACTCTAAAAAATCACGAATTTTTCAGATGCAAACGTACGTATTCGTGCGCGCGCATCATCGCGCATCAAGTTTTCTCCCTGTGTCGAGATGATCGAAGTTCAGAAGCGCGTTAAGCACTAGGAAATAGCTGCCGATCGTCGCGCCGCGGTACATCGGATTGTTCGCGAAAAGGATGACGTGACCCTTGGCGAGCGGCACGTCGACGACAACGGGTCGCTGCGCGACGTCATTTCCATCCAGAAGTCCCGATGCGAGTAGCTCGCGCTGGTCGGCGAAACGCAGCACGACTCGCGGCCGAAGCGCCGGCGGAATGATGGTTAGTGGGTTTCGGAGCTGTTCGTTGGTGACAGGCGCGGCCTGCCAGGGCATCACTGGTCTGCGTGGCGCAACATCATTTCGCGGATCGAGCTGGAATCTCCCCTGCGGCACGTCCAACTCGTCAGCAGTTCCGCGTCCGGTGGCCCTCGCCGATGCCGAATCGGGAAACCGTCCCCCACGAGCGCCAAGCACGTTGGTTATGCTGAAACTCGAGCCTTCGTCACTGTAGACCGCCAGACTGTCACGAATTCCGTAAACGAGTGGACTGGCATCGTCGACGACTCTTGTCCGGAGAAGACTTCCGACGACATGCAGTCGCGGCGGTTGATTGAGCGACACGCCGTTCGCGAGCCCAAAGGTCACCGCCATGTCAGCCGTGTTGTCAACCGTCAGCAGCACACCGCCGTTCCTGACGAACGTGGCGAGGTTGTCGATTCCTTTCCAGCCGAGTCCCGGACGAATGTCGTCCGTTTCGTCAATGCCGAGGTTCGGCGTGAGCTCGGTCTTCTTCCAGGGCATCGGATTCCGCCACATCGGAAGTCCGGCGACGATCGACTGTGGACTTCCACCACCGGGCGGAAAGAGAATGACGTCGTACTTCGCGTTGAGATTCGGATCCTTTGCCGCGTCCTGCACGCTGATGTAGGAGTATGGGATGCGCAGGACATCGAATGCCATCCTCCACCATCCTTCCGTTTGCGTGCTCAGCCATGTGTGCATGATCGCAACTCGCGGCGTGCGCGCCGGATGAACGGGCACCGAAGGGGGCGCATTTAGCGCGTACGCCTGAACGCCAAGCTCGCGCGTCGCCCTGTCGAGATCGGCAGACGAGATTCGGCGAACGATGAACGAGCCGCGCGCAAACTTCTGCCCGGCTGCTTCGAATGGCATCTCGGCGATTTGAAAATCCGCATCCTTTAAGCGATAGCGTAGCGTCGCGAGCGCGTTGTCGCCGTTGTGATTGATCGCGAAGATTGACCCGCTTCCGTTTACGCCGCCCGGCGCTTTGATGTCGCCACTCACCGTCTCCATCGTTACGGAAAGGACCTTGGGATCAACCACTCGCACCGACCGCACCGCGAAGTTCTCCGGAAACGTCCAGCCGGTGTCGTCGTACGGTGTGCGCTGCGGATCGTTCGGGCTCCAGTATTGGTAGTCGAGCAACGCGTCGGCGATGCGCGAGTATGGTTGGTCCATGCGGATTATGTAGCTTCCGGCCGGGAACTGCCGCGCCTCCGTGCGCGGTACTGAGAGCGGCAGAGTGTCGTACGGATTGACTGGGGGCGGCGCGTTGGACGGTCGCGCCATCTCGGCGGGCCTCGTGCTGTCCGGCGCGCGCGCGAAATCCGCCGGGCGTGTACTATCGGGCGCTCTTCCGGCTTGGGCCGCGCCACCGGGACCGGGCGGCCGCGATCTCGGTACGGATACGAGCACTGTGAAGGGCGCCGTCGCGCGCGAGATCTCTACGTGCTGCTTCTGCAGAATCTTGAGCAGCTCTGCCTGCGCGCCGGGACGCCGCTCGTCCGCGGGGAAAACGTATGCAGCCGGGCCTTCCGTACGTGCCTTCAGAACTGAGCGCTTGCTCTTCTCGTAGAAATTCTGCAGGAACTGTTCGCGGTTGTTCGCGAAGTAGCTGAGCGAGACGAGCAAGCCCGTCTGCTCATAGTTGTTGTTGTTGCGAAGTGACCATTTGACCCGCGGCAGCGGCGGATTCTGGCGGTACCACGTGCGCGACGTCTCCGTCGGCGAAAGCGTCCGATCAATAGTCTCGGCGGTCCCGCCATTTCCGAATGTCTCGTACAGGCGGCTGATCCCGTTGTGGGTCGCGGCCATGAACATCAGATAGCCGGGCGACCACGTGTCGAAATTCCCGTGGGTGTAAACTCCCGGCATTCCGAAGCGCGTCATCTCCTGAACGTTGTTCCAGCCAAGCATCTGCCATTCGTTGGTGAGCAGAGGATCGAGCCACGCGTTGTAGGGACCGTCGCCGACGGTGTTGTCGTAGAGATAGGAGCCGGATTCGTGCAGGTCGTGCAGCACCTGCGCCTTCCAGTCGAGATATGTGTCGAGGACGTTCTGCGACAGTTTGAGGGTGAGCGCCATCGCGTCCCGATTGTTATCGTGCCCGACGTAGTGTCCCCAGTAGAGAAGCGGTGGGGCGGTCTCACCGGGATGCGCCATGTGCCAGCGGAAGATGTCGACTACCCGGTCGCGCCCGTCCACCTCGACGATCGGGGTGATCAGCGTGATCAGATGGTCGCGGATGTTTTTGACATAAGGGCTCTCATCCACGGCAAGGCGGTACGCTAGCTCCATCAGCGCTGTTGGCGCTCCCGACTCCGGAGAATGGATGGTTCCAGTGATGTAGTAGACCGGTGTTGTCTGCGTCACGAGACGCGCGGCTTCGGCATCGTTCATGTTGATGCTGCGCGGGTCCGCGAGCTTGGCGAGGTTCGCCTTGTTTTGCTCGAGGTTCGCCAACAGCGATTCCGAAGCGACGGCCACCGCAATCATTTCCCTCCCCTCTTCCGTGGTGCCGATCGAATACACTCTCACGCGCGGACTCGTCTTCGCGAGCATACGCATGTAGGTGTAGACCTCCTTCGAATACGGCAGATTGTCGCGCGCGCCGGCGATGTCGCCGAGGACGGCTTTTGGCGTGGGGACGGTCGTTGAAGCGGGCAGATAGTCGACGAGCGGCGAGAGGAAAAAGGGCTCTGTCGTGTATTCGTGGATCTTCCTGGTATACGCCTCGTCGATCGGTTGATTTGGATCGCGACCAGGTCGGGTCGCAGATGGTGGTGGCGTCGGCGAGTTCGGCGCTGCCGCAGACGCGGGAGTGTTGCTCGTCGAAACGGTTTGCGCGTGCAACGCGGATCCGACGATCACTGGAATGACGGACGACAAAAGAGCGAGCGAGATCGCGGGATGTCGCATTAACTGCCTCGGTATGAGGTTTTTTTACTTCAACTCGATCTTGCCGATCCGTCCAATCCCGCTGAGCGCGAGCCATACGCGGCTGCGAGTGCTGTCGACTGCAATGTTTCGAACGATCGAGCCGCTTGTCGGAATCTTTATCGTCTCCGCTTTTGACCTTTTGGGATCGAACGCCACCATGTTGCCGCTCCGGGCTTCGTTGTAGAAGATCCGGCCGTCGGGTCCAATCGCGATCCCGTACGGCGCGGACGTCGCGCCTCCCGGCGAAAGCCATTCGTTGAAGGCTCCAGTTTTGGGGTTGAAGGAGCCGAGGAATCCGCGGGCGTAATCGCTGTACCACACGATGCCTGATTCATCCACCGCGAGACGCCGCGGTCGGGCACCATTTTGCGGAAGCGCGATCTCTCTCAGCTCACCAGTCTCGCCATCGATACGCCCAAGTTTGTTGGTACCGAACAGCGCCACCCAAATCGAACCGTCAGGAGCATTTACCATCCCGTACGGAAGCGCCCTGTTCGTCGGTACCGTCCAGATCTTCGCTTCGCGCGTTCTCGGATCGAGACGGCCGTATCGATTGCTTTGCTGAACGGTAAACCAGACCAGGCCTTTCCGAATCAATGGCGTGTGCGGATCGCGCGCTTCGGCGGGCAACGCGTACTCTTCGATTTTTCCGGTAGCGGGATCCAGACGCCCGAGCTTTCCGATTCGCTGGGCTGTGTACCAGACGCCTCCGTCGGGAGCGACAACTATCCCGTGTGGACCCGACGCGGGAGTCGGTGTCGGATAGTCCGTAATCTTTCCGCTTGTCGGATCGAGTCGACCAATAAAACTGTTGCTCTGGTCCGTATACCACACGGTCCCGTCGCTGCTCACCGCGGGATCATGCGGGAACGCGCGCTCGCGTGGAATCTGGTACTCGACGATTTCCAAAGGTGACGCCGCGGCAGCGATACAACCGAGCGCGGCGAACAGCGTAAGCACCCTTCGACTTTGGCGGTAAGACATTACGACCCCCGGCGATGCGTTCGATCCAGAATTGATGCATCCGCGAAACGCTTTTCGCCAGCAGGAGCTTTCGTGATGGGTTGTAGAACCCCCGTTCCGCAAATAACTTGCATGACTCTCCCGGAGAGATGGCCGAGAGGCTGAAGGCACCGGTTTGCTAAACCGGCATACGCCGAAAGGCGTATCGAGGGTTCGAATCCCTCTCTCTCCGCTCGGCGGGTCCGCGCATCCAGTGTGGACCCGCTTTTCATTCGCTCGTTACCGATGACCGACGCAACGAAACCACGACTTCGCTTTGCCCCGTCTCCAACCGGGTATCTCCACGTTGGCGGCGCACGGACGGCCCTCTTCAACTGGCTCTACGCCAGAAAATATGGCGGCGAGTTTCTGCTCCGCATCGAGGATACAGACAAAGCCCGCAGCACCGACGAGAGCACGCGCGCGATCTTCGAAGGAATGGAGTGGCTGGGACTCAATTGGGACAATGGGGTCGTATACCAGGGCGCCAACCTCGCGCGTCACCAGGCCGATGCGCGCAAGCTGCTCGACTCGGGCGCGGCGTATCGCTGTTTTTGCACTGCCGCCGAGCTCGATGAGCGCCGGCGCGAGGCCGAAGCTCGCAAAGAAGCGTTCAAGTACGATCGCCGCTGCGATCGGCTGTCTCCGGACGAAGTAGATCGACGCGTCGCGTCTGGGGTGCCGCACGTCATTCGATTCCGTGTACCCGAAGGCAGCACCGAGTGGGATGACTTGGTGCACGAGCGCATTGCCTTTCCGAACAAGGACATCGAGGACTTCGTGATCCTGCGCTCTGACGCGACGCCGATCTACAATCTCGCCGTCGTCTCCGACGACATCGCGATGGCGATTACGATCGTGATGCGCGGTGACGACCACATCTCCAACACTCCGAAGCAGATTCTGTTGTACCGCGCGCTGGGAGCGCCCCTACCGACGTTCGCGCACTTGCCGATGATCCACGGTCTCGACGGCAAGAAACTGAGCAAGCGACATGGTGCGACCGCGGTTGGTGACTATCAGCACTACGGTTTGCTGCCCGGCGCCATGCTCAATTTTCTCGCGTTGCTCGGTTGGTCGCCGGGCGGCGACCGCGAGATCATGACAGTTCCCGAAATGATCGAGCTGTTCAGCGTGGACGGCCTGCAGAAGAAGGCGGCGATCTTCGATCCTAAAAAGCTCGAGTGGATGAACGGCCAGCATCTCTCGATGATTCCGCTGGAAGAGTTGGAGCCGCGCGTGACCCCGGCGATCATTACCGCGCGTCTCGCGACTGAGGAAGAGTTGGTCGAGCGGCGCGAATGGTATATGCGACTGCTCGATCTGTTGCGTGTGCGGTCCCGTACAATTGACGACATCGTGCGTCAGGCCGGACCTTATTTTCTCGAGGACATCGAATACGATCCGACAGCTGTCGCGAAGAACTGGAAGGATCCGTCCGAAGCCTCCGCGCTGCTGCGCGCGACCCGAGACGAGCTGGCGAAAGTGCCTGTGTGGAAAGCAGATACGCTCGAGGCCGCCTTGCGTGCGCTGGCCGAAACGCGTGGGATTTCTGCGGGGAAGGTTTTCCAGCCGCTCAGGGTGGCGCTGACGGGTCTGACCGTGAGCCCCGGGATATTCGAGATGCTCATTCAGATGGATCGTGGACTCTCGCTGAAGCGCATCGACAAGGCGCTCACAGCACTCGGCGTGTCACAAACTTTGTAAGCAGTCACTAAACTGTTGACCGGTCACGCCTTCGTACACAAATTATTGGCGACGCGAGCAGCGAGAGCGCCAGACTCGCCTTTTCCAGGGACCTTCAGATGGCCGAGCAGTTAACAAAGCTAGAGAGCTCGGTATACCACTACCTTCTCGATTTCACGGCCGAGAATACTTATCAGCCGAGCATTAGGGATATCGGCAAGCAGTTCAAGATCAAGTCGACGAAGACCGTCTCTGATCTGCTCCAGTCGCTAGCGAAGAAGGGATATATCGAGCGCGATCCCGCGCGGTCGCGCGGCGTCAATCTTCTTGGTTTCGGCGCTGCCATGCGTACGCAGCCGGTTCCGTTTTACGGAAGAATACACGCGGGAGAGCCCGCACTCCTTCCCGAACACCGCCAGGGATTCATCACCATCGATCGCCGCTTCGTTCCTTCCACCGAGGTGTTCTTTCTCAAGGTGAAAGGCGATAGCATGGTCGGGCGTTGCATCAACGACGGCGACTACGTGATGGTCAATCCGAGTCAGGAAGCGCGCGACCAGGACATCGTCGCCGCGAGGATCGGCGAGGACGCGACGGTCAAGACGTACACGAAGCGCGGCGGCTCGGTGGTGCTCGAGGCGGCCAAAGCGGGCGAGCGCGACATTCCCATCCAGCCGGGGATGGATGTCGGAATACTGGGCGTCATCTGCGGAGTGTTTCGTCCGGGGTTCGACGCGAATCAGGGCGGCAACTCGATTACTTCATAGCGGTAATGCGCGCCAGACATGAGCGGTCGGCCTCGCAGGCCGGCCGTTTTTTCGTTAAGGTCATAGATCAATCCGAGGTGAACGATGGCTGACGCGAAAACCGGATCGTCCGGCGAACCTGTGCCCACCCTCAAGCAGCTGACGCCGGTATTGATCGTCGATGCCGTCGAGCCGTGCGTCCAATTCTGGACGGATCGGTTGGGATTCGAGCTCTCCAATCAAGTGCCTGACAGCGACGGCAAGTTGATTTTCGCGAGCGTCCAGAAAGGCGGGATCGAGATCATGTACCAGACGCGCGCGAGCGTAATCAGCGAACAACCGTCGACGGCGCCGGATCTGATGGGGCATTCCGTCGCGCTCTTTATCACGGTCGATGATCTCGACTCGATTGCCAAATCCCTGGAGGGCGCACCGGTGGTAAAGCCGAGGCACGAGACCTTCTACGGCAGCACGGAGCTGTACGTCAAGGAGCCGGGCGGGAATACGGTCGGGTTCGCTCAGTTCTCGTAGGGGGGATGAGGGATGGGGGATGAGGGATGGGGGCTGGGGAAGGGCAGGACGGTCTAGCCCGAAGCTCCACGCCGCCCCGCCGATCGCCATCAGATGGTAGTCGTCAGTTGCAGTTAATCACTTCCCTCATCCCCCCGTGCCCCCGCCCCCCCCCCCC
>JBJMOA010000172.1:0-4135 GCA_045803975.1 Gemmatimonadaceae bacterium | reverse complement strand
CGCGCCGATGTTTCCGGAACGCTAGCGACAAAAGCGCGAGGAGCGTGGGAATAGCGGGCCCAAGCGCGGAGCGAGGTCCGGTGACAGCGACCACGTTGCCGTAAGCGATGGCCCTGTTCTTCAGCATTTCGAAGCGCGATGTGTCCGATCCGAAATAGACGACGGACAGATCGTAGGTCGCCGCGAAGTAGAGATACGCCGCAATGAGCGTCGCCCAGAGAGCCGCTAGAAGCGGGAGAACGTTCCGGGATTTCGTTGGCGCAGGCAACACGTGTTCGTCCTTAGACAGACGTGCGCGGCGATTGCCGGAGAGATTTTGGCGCTGGTGCATCTCGCCAATTCACATTATCACGCACCCCCCGACTTGCGGCAAGGCCCCCGGGGGAGTTCAAACTTCGCCCGCATTCTGAACCCGGAGCTGTGATTGACTGAGCATGCTGTAGTGATTGCCGGAGGAGGTCCGACGGGGCTCATGCTGGCGAGCGAATTGGCTTTGGCAGGCGTAAACGTTGTCGTCGTTGAGCGACGTCCGAACCAGGAGCTCGCCGGCTCGCGCGCGGGCGGTCTGCACTCGCGCACCATCGAAGTTCTCGAGCAGCGCGGAATCGCCGATCGGTTTCTCGCCGAGGGGCAGAAGGCTCAGGTCGCGGGATTCGCGATGATCCGACTGGACATCAGCGACTTTCCCACGCGGCACAACTACGGGCTCGGACTGTGGCAGAACCACATCGAGCGCATTCTCGCCGGCTGGGTCAACGAGCTCTCAGTGCCAATCCTGTACGGCCGTGAGGTTACGGGATTCGCCCAGGACGACGCCGGCGTCGATGTCCACCTGTCCGACAGCGACTCCCTGCGCGCGGAATACCTCGTCGGGTGCGATGGCGGACGCAGTTTGATTCGTAAGACAGCCGGCATCGAGTTCCCCGGCTGGGATCCGACGACGAGCAGTTTGATCGCGCAGGTCGAGATGACCGAGCAGCCGGAATTGGGAATTCGCCGCGACGCTCGTGGGGTACATGCGCTCGGTCGGGTCGAGTACGAGATCCGTGACGGCAAAATCGTCTATCCGGATAAGGGCACGGTCGGCGTCATGCTAACCGAAGACAGCGTCGGCCGCACAAGCGAACCCACGCTGCGTGATCTCAGCGAAGCGCTCATCGCCGTATACGGGACCGACTACGGCATCCACAGCCCCACCTTTATCTCCAGGTTCACCGACGCCACTCGGCAGGCCGCGACCTATCGCGAGAGACGGGTGCTGCTTGCGGGCGACGCAGCACACGTGCATTACCCGGCTGGTGGCCAAGGTCTGAACACCGGTGTGCAGGATGCCGTGAATTTGGGATGGAAGCTGGCGCAGGTGATCAAACGCATATCACCGGAGAGTTTGCTCGATTCGTATACCGCAGAGCGCCATCCGATCGCCGCAAGAGTGCTGCGACAGACGATGGCGCAAGTCGCGCTTCTGCGCGTGGACGATCGCACCGACGCGTTGCGCGACACTGTGTCCGAGATGCTGAGCATGGACGAGCCGCGTAAACGATTCGCCGGCATCATGTCCGGTCTGGACATCCATTACGAACTGGGCGAGGGACATCCGGTGCTCGGACGACGCATGCCGGATCTCGACCTTCTCACCGCCAACGGACCGCTGCGCGTGTTCGCGCTGCTGCACAAGGCTCGGCCGGTGCTCATCAATCTCGGTGAGCCCGGCAGCGTCGACATCACTCCGTGGGCGGATCGAGTTCAGGCGGTCGATGCGAAGTACGATGGTGAGTGGGAGCTTCCGGTACTCGGGCGGGTCGTTGCTCCTAAAGCAGTGTTGGTCCGGCCGGACGGCTATGTGGCTTGGGTGGGAGACGAAACGCAGGCCGGACTCGGCGACGCACTAACCACTTGGTTCGGAGGCAACGTGTAGCTACCGATGTCTCGCGATCCAGGCGAAGGTTCCGCCGAGCACACCGCCGATAGCGGCACCCACCAACGCATAAGGCCCGGCATTACTCCTTCCTCCGCACGGTCCTGCGGCCGGACAGACTTGTTGCTTGTCAACATGCTTGCCCCACAGCGCACCCAATAGTGCACCCGTTCCAGCACCGATCGTCACTCCGACCAATACTGAGGAACGGCCACTCCGCTCAGAGGAGCTGTTCGAAGCACGAAGAGGTAAGCGACCACCAGCCGTCATTGGTGCGAATGACGCTTGAGCACGAGATACGCCCGCTCGCGGCAGCACGGTTTGAGCTGGCGAGTTCGTTCCGGCCGCGAGGAACACTGCGGTAAAAAGTGAAATCAGTCCAAGCCTAAGCATGCAAATACCTCCGATTGCTACCTGGTGAGCGGTTCGCCACACGCCAGGACGAATCCGTTGCAGTCCCGAATGACCAGCTCACGTTGGCCGTAGACACGCTCCGCCGGACCATCGAGTATTTCTGCACCCCGCCTGCGAAGTTCGTCGGCCAGGGAAGACAGATCCGTTACGTCAAAATACAGATCATACGCTCCTTCTGAGAGCCGCGACGGCAAACGAGCTTGTTCTCCACGGTTGAAGTGGATGGAGGCCGCGCCGCGTCTGACAATTCCGAACACTGCGTTACGAGTCGGATCGTCATGCGCGCTTTCGCCGTCCCAATAGCCGGCGATGTCGAAGCCGAGGACATCCCGGTAATACTCGGCGGTCCGCACAACGTCAGGGACGGCCATGTGGGGGATAAGCGATTGGAAATGGACGGCGGATTTCTCTACAGAAGTCGTCACGATGTTCCTCCTCTGTCAGCTGCAACGTCGTTAGGCCGGGTCAGAAGGCCAAAGCGGCTGTAGTGCGATTGCACACTGCTCCAGAAATTTCTGGTCGTCAGTTGAAAACGCGTTAACCCTCTCGCTTTCGACATCGATCGTGCCAGCAACGCGGGTACCTGACCGAACCGGGACAACAGCTTCGGCCAACGTCGTGCCAAACGTCGTGAGGTATCGCGAGTCCGTGCGGACATCGTTGACGATAATCGGGCGTCCAGCGGCAACTGCCGCTCCGTTGAGGCCGTGCGTTCTCGCGAAAGTCGGAAATGCCGGAGGCGTTGGCCCCGTCCAGGCAATCGCGCGAATCTCTGATGACGTGACGTCGTACAGGCCGACCCAATGGAAATTGCGAGCGATGCAAATGCACTCAGCAGCTTCCTTCGCGCGGTCCGCGCGTCTGTCACTTCGTGCGGCGATTGCGGCGAGACGGCTCACTACCGCGTGAGAATCGGACTTTCCAGAAGATCTCCGGGTCGCGCGGGCAATGGAACCGCCCACCAACGCGGAGACGACACTGGTCAAAACGACGACAATCGCAACAAGCATCCACCCCGTTATCGTGACGCGTGGCATCGTCGGGACATTCGGATGAATTGCTGACGAAACGGCCCAGCCGAGGGTCGCGTCGACCAAACCAAGCACCGCCCCGAGCTGTGCAGCAAAAGCTAAGTCGGCTCGGCGAACAGCCAGGAAGCCCCCGACGGCGTAAAGGACATACGAGCCTATAGCCGCATTCGTATAAGCAAAGCCAAGCTCTCTGGATGCGATCGATGCAGATGCATCGAAAAGCAGGATCGCTCCACTTAGAACGAGTGCCAACCGAAGTTTTGGAGTCACCATTAGTCTGCGACCGTCGTTAAACGGGAGGCGACGAGCCGGGTGACGTCCACCCGTCCGGCCTCGCGTTATAAGCACGCAGGACCTCGGTTCGTACATCCTCGAAGCGGACGCCGTGCTGAGCGAGCAGTTGAGCGGGCACGCTCGCGGGATCGCGGAGGAACGCCAGCAGCACGTGTTCGCAGCCAACGAACTCGGCACCCAACTCGCGCCCCTCGGCGGTGGCGTGTTCGAGGATGGACTCGTCGCTGAGAGTCCAGGCGTGCTCGCGTGCCGGCACACGAGGCTCACCAATCGGCGGCAAGTGCGCCTCGAGTTCATCGTGAAGGGCATCGAGCCGCACGCCTCGAACCTGAACAACCTGCGCTGCTATGCTCCGTCCTTCGCGGACCAAACCGATGCAGATGTGTAGCGGCGTCACGTCTTCGTGGCCGAGTTGATCGGCCACATCGTGTGCAATCGCGAAGACTTCATGCGTGCGAGACGTGACGTACGGGCGGCG
>JBJMOA010000171.1:0-11115 GCA_045803975.1 Gemmatimonadaceae bacterium | reverse complement strand
GTAGATCCACTTGCTGTCCGCGCTCCACCGCACGTCGTTCGGCTGCCGCCCGTAAAGCTCGGGGCCGCGCATGATGTTCTTGATCGAGAAATCGAAGGGGTTTGCTGTCTGCGACGCTAGTGGCGGGGCGAGGCACAGGATGAGCGTGGCGTTCGTGAGCGCTAAAACGCGACAGACTAATCGATAGGACACAAGTCGAGATAGGTTGAGTCGGAGGACGTGAAGCGGGGCGGCAATGGCGACCGGACGCTTTATTACATGGGATTATATGCGGACCAACGCACATCGACGCGCGACGCACGACGAGTAGTAGAATCAAACGTGACCAGCACATCAACACTCCAGCGCGTCGTTATCGTACGTCGAGCATCATCAACAGTCGCTTGTACCTCGTTAAACTCCGCAGTGAATGGGACGACCTTTAACTCTTGGCCACTCGCTAGGCGAACCTGCTGAAGGCGCCTAATCACTTCTTCGGGCGTGTTTCCAAGCACCGCTGCCTTAGCGATCGCCTCACGCACCTGTTCCGGTGTTGTTCGTGTGTAGTACGTACATCCCGCGCTAAGGACCGTGATGACGAGTACTAACGTTCGCGGCAGGCGCGCGCGGGTTCGGTGTCTAGGCGGATACTTCATTCTGGTCCATTCTCGGTACCGGTGTCCGGCGCGCATCCTGATTCGATCTCAACCGAAGAACCTCGTCACGGTCAGCCAACCCGCGACTCTATGTCGGGGATACCCGGTCGATAACGCAGGAGCGAGACGCCGAAGATAATCATCCAAAGCGGCAGAAGGTAATTATTGGCGGCAGCAAGGGGATCGACGAGGCTCGTCGCATTTCGGAACATGCCAACTAGCCCCGCTACGGCAGTCAGGATTCCGAGGTATCCAACCCACCGGGGGAAGCGGGCGCCGCGCGCGAGCATCGCAAAGCCGGAGAGCAGGAAGAACACACTGAAGGCCAGTTCGCCCAGAAATTCGCCGACGTAGTTTCCCAGAAAGCTGTTCAGTCCGGAAAAGGTTGCGCTGATTGCGAGCCTCTCTGCATCAGTACCAGCCACATACGCCTGGGCCAGCGTCCACTGGATGCTCGGCCAACGCAACAGGCCCAGCATCATGCTTACGGCGGACACCACCGCGAAGAGCATTGCCAGCCGCATGCTTCCTTCACGCACGTCACGCAGTGCCTGGAATGCTCCGGCACCGGCGGGAAGCCACACGAGTGGAAGAAATCCGTATATCGCCCACACCGCGCGCCCGGTTTTACCGGTCGCGAGAAGCGCTGGCAACACCTGGTCGGCGCTCCCATCAAGCACCGCCGGATAATTGAATCGAGCGGCGAGGAAAGCGAAGACGCCCATGAACGCGAGCGCACCGCCGATAAGGAAGAGGCCGCCAACTCGAACTACGGAAGCATTGCGCATGCCGTTCACTCTTCTGTGAAATCATTTATTTGCGGCGGGAAGTCAGAGGTGTTGATCACTAGGCCGCGCGTGGCGCCGCCTCGTACGGTACCTCAGTGGTGCGCGGAGCTTTACGACCGCTCAGAATGGTGAACCACTCGTGAGCCGAGGCAACGAGGATCACTACGACCGAAATGAGGAAGAACGCTGCGACCGCCGCATCGATCCGGTCATTAAGTATCAAGCGCTTCGCGTCGGTCAGAGTCTGAACGCCGGCCGGTAGCGCGCCGGTTGCAAGCGTATCGCGGAGCACTCGTGCGTGCGAGAGAAAGCCGAGCTTCGGATCAGCCGAGAAAATCTTCTGCCAACCCGCGGTCAAGGTGACGATCGCGAGCCACGCGAGAGGCAGAATCGTAACCCACGCGTAGCGTGCTTTCCCCATCTTGATGATCACCGTCGTACCGACGCAGAGCGCTACAGCGGCGAGAAGCTGGTTTGAGATCCCAAATAGCGGCCACAGTGAGTTGATGCCGCCGAGCGGATCCATCACTCCTTGATACAGAAAGTATCCCCACATCGCCACGACGAGCCCGCTCGCCATCACCACCGCGGGGTACCACGACACTCTTCCGATCGGCGCCCAGACGTGCTTAAGCAGATCCTGGAGCATGAAGCGACCGACGCGCGTTCCCGCGTCGACAGTCGTGAGGATGAAGAGCGCCTCGAACATGATCGCGAAGTGGTACCAGAGCGCCATCGCCGTCGGGCCGCCGAGCACGCGCGAGAACAGGTGCGCCATTCCAACCGCGAGGCTCGGCGCTCCGCCCGTGCGGGAGAGTAGCGTCTTCTCGCCGACGTTCTGCGCGAGTAGCTGCATCTGCGCGGGATCGAGCGTGAATCCCCAGTGTTGAACCGCCGCCGCCGCGCTCGCCGCGGTTGTGCCGATCGCGCTCGCCGGAGCATTGATCGCGAAGTATACGCCGGGCGTCAGTACGCACGCGGCGATGAGCGCCATTACGGCGACGAGGGATTCGGTGAGCATTCCGCCATAGCCGACCATGCGGGCGTCGGCTTCGTTGGCGAGCAGCTTGGGTGTCGTTCCCGATGCGATCAGCGAGTGAAAGCCGCTGATCGACCCGCAGGCAATTGTGATAAAGGCAAAGGGAAAGATCTTCCCCGCGAATACCGGCCCGGTGCCGTTCGCGAACTGAGTGAGTGCGGGCATCTGGAGCGGCGGGAGCACGATCACGATGCCGAGCGCCAGCGCGAGCACGACACCGATCTTGACGAAAGCAGAGAGATAGTCCCGCGGCGCAAGCAACAGCCACACCGGTAGCACCGACGCAAAGAAGCTGTACGCCATTATGAGGAGCGCGAGCGTCCTGCCGGTCAGCGTGAACGCCGGCGCGAGCGCAGGATTTGACGCCACCCAGCGGCCGGCGAACAAAGCAACGAACAACAGCACCAATCCGATCGCGCTCGCCTCGAGAACGCGATGCGGCCGCACCCATCGCATGTAGACGCCCATGATCAACGCCGTCGGAATCGTAAGACCGATCGTGACAACTCCCCACGGACTGGCCTTGAGCGCATTCACGACGACAAGCGCGAGCACGGCGATCAGGACTATCATGATGCCGAGCACGGCGACGAGCGCCGTGTAGCCGGCGACGGTACCAATCTCCTCCTTTGCCATCTGGCCGAGCGATTTGCCATCGCGGCGCACCGACGCGCAGAGAATCACGAAATCCTGCACGGCGCCGCCCAGCGCGACACCGACAATGATCCAGATCGCTCCGGGAAGAAAACCGAACTGCGCCGCGAGTGTCGGTCCGACCAACGGCCCAGGACCGGCGATTGCCGCGAAATGGTGTCCGAATACGATCCAGCGGTTTGTCGGTGTGAAATCCCGTCCATCGTTGAGGCGCGCCGCTGGCGTCGGCCGCGCCGGATCGAGAGCGAAGATCTTGCTCGCGATGAATCGACTATAGAAACGATACGCAACCGCGTAGGTGCAAAGCGCGGCGACGAGAAGCCACGCGGCGTTCACCGACTCTCCGCGCGAGAGCGCGAGCCAGGCAAAGCTCGCCGCGCCGAGCACGGAAATGAAAGACCAGATGAGGATCGTTCCGAGTCTTCGCATGACGGTCGTTCTCATGTATGCGATGAAATTGAGGATGGGTTAACTTTCCCGCAATCCAACATCGATCACTCTTGCGAAGCTTTCCCTTCCGAAAACCCAGCGCTGCCCGGGCGCGTGCGGCGTTATTGATTGTCGCGTCGTTCCTCGTGGCGGGGTGCGCATCCAAAACGCCCGAGACAGACGCGTCCCCTGTTGCGCTGCGTCCGCTCGAAAAAATGGCGGGGCAGGAAATCGTGCTATTCCCCGTACAGTATCTCTCGGCTACCGACACACTCGGATGGCAGCAGCAGATTCCAAATCGCGCCGCGTTTCTCGCCGGCCTGGACGACCAGATCGAGGCGGAATTTACTCGGCGCGGTCTCGGCCAAACCTGGACATTCGGAAGGGAGATCGAGCGCGCGTCGAAGCTCAATAGCACTCTGATGACCGACGCGCGTTCGCTCTCCGCGGAGTGGATGCGCGGACGGATACGCGCGCAGACTCCAGTGCACGATCCACTGGCATCACAGGTGCGCGGACTCGTCGGTCTCAAGGGGCAGCGGTACGCCATACTACCTGTGGAAGTGCGTCTCGCCAACCTTGGGCCTGGTACGGGCGTTGCGATCCTGCGCATCGTGGTAATCGACTCGCGTATGGCTCAGATTCATTCGGTGATAGAAGTTGCGAGCGATCCGGTGAGGGCGCTCTCGCCCGCAGTCACTGCGAACCTCGCGAAGCACCTCGCGGATCTCGTCGTCGCACCCTGACCTGATCGCAACCGGCAGGGGGTGGAGGTGACCAGTGTCTTCCACGTCTCGGACTTGCACTTCGGCTGGCCAGCGGTTCCCGAGCAGATCGACGCAATCGAGCAGATCATTCACGACGGAAAGTTCGACGTCGTCGCGATCTCGGGCGACCTTAGCCAGCGGGCGCGGGCTGGAGAATTCCAGCGCGCCGCGGCGTTCATCCGCGATGCGAAGAAAGTCAGCAGGGTGATCACCATTCCTGGCAACCACGACGTTGCGTGGTGGCGGGCGCCGCTCGGCTTCGGCCACAAGCCGAAGGTGTACGAGAACTATCGCCGTTTCATCGACAGGAATCTCGAGCCGGTGCTGCACGTTCCCGGCGCGACCTTCGTCGGGATCAATACGTCGCACGGCGTCACCCGCCGAACGTTGACCTGGAATCTGCGCGACATCTCGATTATCGGCGATGTCCACAAGAGACAGCTCGACGTGGCGAAGGAGATCTTCGAGAAATCGCCGCCCAAGGACGCGCGCGTGATAGTCATGCACCACAACCCCGTGCGCGGCGAGCTGTCACAGCGGCACGGACTCAAGAACACCCAGAAGATTCTCGGGGCTTTCGCCGAGATGGGTACGGATTTAGTGTGTTGTGGTCACGACCACCAGGAATCGGTGCACTACATCGAGCACACGAGAAAGGGCACGGTGATCTCGACGGCCGGCACGATCTCGAACAGGTCCCGTGGCGGACGACCGTCTTCGGTGAACGTGATCAACATCGGCGTTGACACGATCGAAGTGACTACGCACGTGTGGTCCAAGGACGAACGCACTTTCACGAAAGGTCCCCACAAATGCTTCAAGCGCACGGAGTATGTGGCGGCTGAGTGATCGCGATCAGCTCGCGCTGGAGCTCGATGCCGCTCCGCCGACGAACGCGGAGGAGCTGACGGCACGACTGAAACGGCTGGGTCTTGGCTCGCAGTACCGAGTGCGGCTCACGACGAATCGAACTGTCGTTGTCAGCTATAGCGGGGGCGAGCTGCGTATTCACAACAGCTTTCTGAGTGCCAACGAGGAAGTCTGGAAGGCAATCATCACCTTCGTCCACGGGCGCAATCGCGTCGCGCGCCGGGAGGCGCGGCGGACGATTCTGGATTTTCCGCTGGCCTGGGCCGACAATCCCCGACGAAAACGAGCGCCCGAGCGAACCAATCCCGCCGATCTGCCCCTCATCCGCGAGCTATCGCGCTGGCACAGTGCCTATAATGAGGAGCGGTTCGGCGGGTCGCTGCGTACGGTGCCGATTCGAATCTCGCGCCGTATGAAGAGCAGGCTCGGCCACTACAGTCCCGCCGGCGACGGCTGCGAGCCCGAGATCGTGTTGAGCAGACGCCACATTCGCCGCGATGGCTGGGAAGAAGCTCTCCACACTTTGCTGCACGAGATGGTGCACCAGTGGCAGGACGAGCAGGGGCTGCCAGTCGATCATGGATCGGGTTTTCGGGCGAAGGCGCGGGCTGTCGGAATAACGCCGCTCGCGTGCCGCGCCGTTGCGTAAGCGGAAAACGGAAAACGGAAAACGGAAAACGGGTAACGGGTAGCGGGCACCGGATTACGCGTTACAGGAAGCGCGTTTTCCGTTGTTCCGTAACCGGGAACCTGTAATGCGTTACCCGTTACCCGTTGCCCGTTTCCAGTCTCGCCCTTTCTCGTTGTGAGCTAACTTCTAAGAATGACAGACTTCTACAACATAGACAGCGTCCTCTCCGAGGAGGAACGCGCGGTTCGTGACACCATTCGCGCCTTCGTCGACGAGAGAGTCCTTCCAATAATCGGCGACTGCTACATCGAAGGAAGATTCCCGAAGGAGCTCGTGCCGGAGATGGCTCAGCTCGGAATGTTCGGCGCTAACCTCCCGGAGGAGTACGGCTGCGCGGGCCTCAACAACGTCGCCTACGGTCTGATCATGCAGGAGCTCGAGCGCGGCGACTCGGGCGTGCGCTCTTTCGCTTCCGTGCAAGGCGCTTTGGTGATGTACCCGATTTACGCCTTTGGCAGCGAAGATCAGAAGCGCCACTATCTCCCGAAAATGGCGCATGGCGAAATAATTGGATGCTTCGGTTTGACGGAGGCCGACTACGGCTCGAACCCGTCGGGAATGATCACCCGCGCCCGCGAGCAGAAGGACGGCAGCTGGATTATTAACGGCGGCAAGATGTGGATCACCAACGGATCGACGGCGCACGTAGCAATCGTGTGGGCGAAAACCGGCGACGACAAGAGCGACAAGTCGATCCGCGGCTTCATCGTTCCCACTGACGCGGCCGGCTTCACGCGCAAGGATCAAAAGGGAAAGCTCTCGCTTCGCGCGTCGGATACGAGCGAGCTCGTCTTTCAGGATGTGAAAGTTCCGGCGACGGCACTTCTTCCCAAGTCGGGAGGAATCAAGAGTCCGTTGATGTGTCTCACCCAGGCGCGGTACGGAATCGCGTGGGGAGCGATGGGCGCCGCGTATGCGTGCTACGAGGAAGCCGTCGCTTACGCCGGCAATCGAGTGATGTTCGGCAAGCCCATCGCGGGATTCCAGCTCCAGCAGCAGCGGCTGGCCGAGATGCTGACGGAGCTGGTGAAGGGACAGCTGCTCGCTTTGCATTTGGGACGACTCAAGGATGCCGGCACCTTCAGCCCGCAACAGGTCTCGCTCGCCAAGCGCAACAACGTGAGCGCAGCCACCGACATCGCGCGCGAAGCGCGCCGACTCCTCGGCGCGAACGGGATACTTGCCGAATACTCGGCGATGCGCCACATGGCGAATCTGGAGAGCGTTTATACCTACGAAGGAACGCACGACATCCACACCCTGATTCTCGGTCAGGCGGTCACGGGCATCAATGCGTTTGAATGAGGCGGAAGGGGGAAGCGGGAAGGGGAAAGGGGAAGCGGGAAGCAAGTTCACTTCGCCTTACGCTGACGGAATTCTGACGGATCGCTAGTACTCTCCCTGCGGCTGCAGTCGAAGCGGAGCGAAGGGTTCGGGGGGCTCGCTTAACCTCCGGACCCGTTTCGTATCCGCGTCCTGAGGTGCGTATCTTTATGTGAAATCATTCACATGGAGATTTCGCGGTGAAGATTGCCGTGTGCATCAAGCGGGTGCCGGACATGGATGTCCGCTTCCGGATCGGCGCGGACAACGTGTCGCTCGATGAAGCAGGACTAAAGTTCGATCTCAACGACTTCGACGCGTGGGCCATCGAGGCCGCGTTGCAGTTGAAGGATAAGAACCCTGGCAGCGAGGTTTCGGTCATCTCCCTCGGCCCCGATGTGGTACAGGAGACTATCAGAAAGGCGCTGAGCATGGGCGTCGATCGCGGCGTCCAGCTCAAGACCGATAGAGTGCCGTTCGACGCGCTGGCCATCGCCACCACGCTTTCCGCCGAGCTGAAAAACGGGGCCTACGACCTGGTCCTGTTCGGGAAGATGTCGCCGGATTCATCCAATGGCGCCGTCGGTCCGATGACCGCGGAGCTGCTCGGACTCCCATGCGTTACCGCGATCTCGTCGCTGGAGATCGCCGACGGCAAAGGAAAAGCGAAGCGAGAGCTGGAAGGTGCCCAGGAGATAGTCGAGTTTCCGCTCCCCGCAGTGCTCACTGTGGACGAAGGCCTCAACACCGCGCGCCTGCCATCACTGAAAGGGATTATGGCAGCCAAGAAAAAGCCACTCGAGGTCAAGCCGGCGCAGATCCCCGAGCCGAAAGCGGTTGTACGAAAACTCGAGCTGCCTCCTGAACGAAAAGCTGGCCGCGTTGTGGGTGAAGGCGCAGCGGCGGTCCCAGAGCTGGTCAAGCTGCTGCAAACCGAAGCCAAAGTCCTCTGATGGCAAAGGTCTTTGCGTTCGTCGAAACGCGTGGCGCGGACGTGCGAAAGGTGGGACTCGAAGCTGTTACGGCGGCACGCATGCTTGCCGACCAATCGGGCGGAGGAGAAGTCCACGCGCTGCTGCTTGGTCCGTCCGGTATCGCGTCGAAAGCCGCGCAGCTCGGTCAACACGGAGCAGATATCGTCATCGTGGTAGAGCACGCTGACCTCGCGAACTACGCTCCCGAGGTCGCAACGGCTACCGCCGCGGAGCGCATCAAGTCTGGCGGATACCGCGCCGCGATTTTCAGCACTTCGGCGCAGGGTCGCGATCTCGCGCCGCGCGTCGCGGCTCGACTGGGTGTGAGTCTCGTTACAGATGTCCTGTCGTTCGAGATCGATGGCGACGCGATTGTCGTACGGCATCCGATGAACATCGGCAAGGTGATAGCGACGATCGCGATTACGGGAACGCCGGCGGTGATCGCGATGCGGCCGAACGTGATCGCGCCCGCGCAGAATGCGAAAGCAGGGCAAGTCGAAAACGCCCAGCCTTCGATCGATCCGGCATCGGCACGCGTACGAGTCGTCGAGACTCGTAAGGGCGGCGGTGGAAAGCTCGACCTCGCCGAGGCTCCTGTAGTGATTGCCGGCGGGCGTGGGCTCAAGTCGGCCGAGAACTTCAAGTTGGTTGAAGATCTCGCATCTGCTTTCGGCAATGCCGCTGTTGGCGCAACCCGCGCCGTGACGGACGATGGCTGGCGGCCCCACAGCGATCAAATCGGTCAGACCGGACGATTGGTCAGTCCCGAGCTTTACATCGCAGTCGGAATCTCCGGTGCGGTGCAGCATCTCGCCGGCATGCGAACCTCGCGGACGATCGTAGCAATCAACAAGGACAAGGACGCGCCGATATTCAAGGTCGCCGATTACGGAATCGTCGGCGACGTTTTTGAGGTGGTGCCCGCGCTCACCGAAGCAGTGCGCGAGGCGAGAAAGCACCATTGATGGCTGAACGTCGATTGAAGGTCCTTCCCAGCGGTCATCAGGCTCCGCTTCCACTTGAACGATTGATCCTCACCGAGCCGCCCGACGCCGAAGCGGTCCCGATGGATGTTCTGTTCGTTGGCGGCGGACCAGCCGGGCTCGCGGGAGCAATCGCGCTCGCTCGATTGGTCAAAGCCGACAACGAAGCAGGTGGCGATCTCGGCGATGTCCAGATCGGCGTGCTCGAGAAAGCGGGCTCATTGGGTGAGCACTCGTTGTCCGGAGCCGTCGTCAATCCGATCGCAATTCGCGCGCTTTTTCCCGAGCTCGAGGACAAGGATTTCCCGTTTCGTTCGGCGGTCGCCGGCGAGCGTGTCTATTTCCTGACAGATAGTCGAGCGGTCAGAATTCCGACGCCGCCGACGATGATGAACGAGGGCTACTACATCGCATCCATCTGCGAGATCGTCCGCTGGCTCGGCGAGAAAGCGGAGGGGCTCGGCGTCAACATCTTCACGGGATTTCCCGCCGCGTCATTGTTCACGGAAGGCCAACGTGTAACGGGTGTACGGACCACGCCCTCGGGACTGGCGAGAACTGGCGAGCCTGGAAGCGGCTACGCTCCGCCGACCGACATTACAGCGCAAATCACGGTGCTGGCCGAGGGGACGCGAGGTACGCTTTCTCAGGCGTACTTGCAATGGCAGAAGATTTCCAGCGACAACCCACAGATTTTCGCTCTGGGCGTCAAGGAAATCTGGGAGACGCTCAAGCCACTCGACGCCGTCGTTCACACGCTCGGCTGGCCGGTTCCGAAAGACTGCTTCGGCGGGAGCTTCATGTACCCGCTCACGCGCAATCTCGTCGCACTCGGATTGGTCGTGGGTCTCGATTACAAACGGACATCGGACGATGTGCACGAGATGATGCAGCGCATGAAGCTACATCCACTCTTTCGGAATGTTCTCGAGAGCGGAGAAATGATTGAGTGGGGAGCGAAGACGATTCCGGAGGGTGGGTACTACGCGCTGCCGAAGCGTCGACACGGCGACGGGGTGATGATCGTCGGCGACTCCGCCGGCTTCGTCGAGGTTGCATCACTCAAGGGGATTCACTACGCGATGCAGTCGGGAATGTTCGCGGCGCGCGCAGCATTCGATGCATTGAAGCGGAAGGACACGTCCGCTGTATCGCTCAAGGAGTACGATGCAATGGTCGACGGCAGCTTCATCGCGAAGGAGCTTTATCGCCGCCGCAATATGCGTCTCGCGTTCCAGAAGAGCGGGTTTTACGTGGCGGGTCTCAAAGCGGGGTTGATGACTGTAACTGGCGGCGCTCTTCTCGGCAGGAAGATCGAATCGCATGAAGATGCAGAGGTGGCGCGAGACGTGGATCAGGCCGAGCCGTTCGTCCCCGATGGCAAATTGACGTTCAGCAAGCTCGACGCGGTGTTCAAGTCAGGGAATGCGACGCGCGACGACATTCCATCGCACCTCATCGTCGGCGCTGACGTCACACCTGACGTAGCCGACCTGTACACGCACATGTGCCCGGCCGGCGTCTACGAGCGCGACGGAGAACGTTTGGTCGTCAGTCCCGCCAACTGCATCGATTGCAAGGCGACCGACGTCATCGGGCCGAGGTGGACGCCGAGGGAAGGGGGGAGTGGGCCCAAGTATCGGCAGATGTAGTCGGAGAGAACTGCTAACTGCAACTTACGACTACCGGCTCGGAGCTTTGGGCGGAGCGGCTCGCTGCTTCGGGCAGTTCCTGATCGAGGGCTTAGGACCAAGTGCATTGCTGATTGATGACTGAGTGAGAACCTAGGACAAAAGGCGTACGAGCAGGATCGAGAACCCGTTGGCCTTCAGGTTGTCCTTGGTCCTGCGCGGATGCCCTTTGTCCTAGATCCTCAATTAGTCCGCGATCATAAATGCACTTGGTCCTAAGCCCTCGGTCCTCGCCTTAGAGTTCAGCCCGAAGCTCCGAGCCGCTCCG
>JBJMOA010000170.1:0-17031 GCA_045803975.1 Gemmatimonadaceae bacterium | reverse complement strand
GCTCCGCTCGGTCGCGGGTCTCCTTGGTCGGTCGTTTGCAGCGGCCTACGAGGGACACCCTCACCTCCCTACATAGATCCGTAACTGCACGCGCGCGAAAAGCGATCCCAGCTTCAACTCTTTTCACGGCGATGCCGAGCTTTGCTCGGCGCGCTACCGCGCGTAGGCACGGAGTAGCTCGTTGGTCAGTCGTGTTGCGCTAGAGTGCGCAGCCAAGGGTCGAGAGTAAATTCTCCCCGATGAAGATCAACGACTTGCTGGCCGAAATTGAGGCTGACGCATCCCTTGAAGTTGGACAACAATTCGCGGCGGTGACCGCGCGCTACTTCGAATCAACTCGCAGCGGTAGGGGGCAGGTCTCGACCCCACACACAGCCGAGGACCTCGCAATGAGGTTCGACGAAGAGTTTCCGCGTGAAGGAAGACGCCTTGAGGAGATCATCGCTCGCCTCGAGGGTGACGTGCTCGCGGACGCGAACAAGTACTACCACCCGATGTACATGGGGCATCAGACGTCGGCGCCGCTTCCTGTTGGAGTCTGGATGGAGAGCGTCATCGGTGCGCTCAACCAGTCGCTGGCGGTGTGGGAGATGTCGCCGACGGCGACGATGATCGAGCACCAGATCGTTGGTTGGCTCGGGAAGCTTGCTGGGTACGGCGCCGGCGCCGGCGGCACCCTGACTTCCGGTGGCACAGAAGCGAACTTCACTGCGATGCTCGCGGCGAGGAACGCGGCGATTCCCAATGCATGGGAAGATGGGCTCGGCGCTGATCCGCCGGTGGTCGTGTACGGTGAGCACGCTCATTACGCCGTGACGCGAGCAATTGGTCAACTAGGTGTAGGGCGACGCAACGGAATCTCGATTCCTTCGCGCAATTACAAGCTGGATGTCGATCTCCTTGTTGGTGCCCTCGATCGACTGCGTAACGAGGGGAAACGAGTAATGGCCGTTGTCGCGAGTGCGGGCACAACCGCAACCGGCTCATTCGATGACCTGGAGGCGATCGGGTCCCTTTGCGAAGAGCGTGGACTCTGGCTGCACATTGACGGAGCTCACGGAGCGAGTGCGCTGCTTTCAGCGCGCCCGCCGCGCGCTGTTCGCGGTTTGAGATTCTCCCGGTCGCTCGCATGGGATCCGCACAAGATGATGCTGCTCCCGCTGGCAGCGGGGATGGTCCTGACTCGCGACGAGGGCGATCTCGAGCGCGCGTTCGCGCAGCAGGCGCCGTACTTGTTCCACGATGGGAAGTCGGCGCGGATTATCGATCAGGGCATTCGGAGCTTCCAGTGCTCGCGCCGCGCCGACGTGTTGAAGCTGTGGTTCGTAATCCAGCGGTTCGGGACCGCTGGACTGGGTGCGCTCTACGACCATCTATGCAACACGGCGCGTAATCTCTATGATGCGATTGAGGAGCGCCCCGATTTTGAGAACCTGCACGAGCCGGAGTCCAACATTCTCTGCTTCCGCTATCTCGGCCGCGCGCAACGACATTCAAGCAGGGCGCCGACGGACACGGAATCCAAGCGCATCGATGCGCTCAATCGTGAGCTGCGCGCGCGCTACAATCGCGAGGCGAGCGGGTGGATTACGGCCACTGTTCTGGATGGGCGTCCGGTGCTGCGAGTCACGATGATGAATCCGCGGACAGGCGCCGAGCACGTACGTGGCCTGCTGGACGGACTCGCCGCGAAGGCCAGGGAGATCGAGTCAGCCTGAAGGTGCGAGCGTTTGTCCGAGCTCGCGCTCCGGCTCGGTAGGCCCTCCGAATTCTACGGCGTGCCGTTCGCGTCCCGCCCAGGCAATGATCGCGGCGGCGGAAAAAACTGTGACCGCCACGATCGCCATCGACTGGGCATAGCTCATACGCGTGGCGAAGATCGCCTCGAGATAAGCGACTGCGCTCGCGATCAGAACGCCGCACTGGTACGCGAAACCCGGAAGGAATCCGCGCACGGAATCTGGTGACAGCTCGGTGATATGGGCGGGGATCACGCCCCAGGCGCCCTGCACCATGAATTGCATGGCGAACGCGCCGATGACGAGGCCAGTGAGCGATGGTGAGAATGCCCAGACGGGTATCACGAGAATGGCGAGAACGAGCGCGAGAATTATCGAGCGGCGTCGGCCAATTCGATCGGATAGGTACCCAAAGGTAAGGCCGCCGATGATGGCGCCCACCATCGAGAATGCTGTTAGCGCGGCCCGCTTCTGTGGAGAGAAACCCCAATCGCGCTGCAAGAACGTCGGATACATGTCCTGAGTCCCGTGCGACACGAAATTCATCCCGGCCATGAGCAGCGTGATGTAAAGAAAGAGTTTCCAATGCGAAGCGATGCCGCGGCCAAGACTGCTCCAATCTTTGTGGCGGGTTCGCTGCCAGACTTCGGACTCGTGTACGCGGTAGCGGACGAAGAGAGCGAGAAGAGCCGGCAGCCCGCCGATAAAGAACATCGGCCTCCAGCCCCAGCGCGGGAAGACGAAGAAGTAGCACACGGCAGCGAGGAGATAACCCGTCGCGTATCCCTCCTGCAGCAGCCCCGACAGCACGCCGCGCCGTGCGCGTGGCGCTTTCTCCATCGCTAGCGAAGCACCAACGCCCCATTCGCCGCCCATTCCGATGCCGAACAACGCACGGAGGACGAGGAACATCGTGTAGCTGGTCGCCAGCCCTGACAGAACCTCGACGATCGAGAAGAAGACGAGGTCGATCATGAGGGGGAGCTTGCGGCCGTAGCGGTCCGCCATCAGGCCGAAGATGAATGCGCCGACGGGCCTGAATGCGAGCGTCACCGTAATAGTGAGCGCCAGCTCGGCGTCGGTTTTGTGAAACTCTTTGGCAATCGCCGTCAACGTGAAGACGACGATGAAGAAATCGAACGCGTCGAGGGTCCAGCCCAGGAAACTCGCGAGGACGGCGGACCGGTGGCCGCGGGGTACTGCGTCAGCGACTGAGGACGGACTGATCGCGTCGGTGCTGGACATGCGCCAATATGCGCGAATCGGAATCCGACAGGAATGGCTCGTGTAACACGCCGACCGAGCGTTATTGTTTCCGTATGAGAAAGATTTGCACCCTGGCGATGCTCGTTCTGGGCGTTGCGTGCGTCCCATCGTCGGTGACGACGCGTCCGGCAAACGGCGGCGCCGCTCTTCCGATCAACACTGCCGAGACGGAAATCGCGCCCGATGCGGTCGCTGACACGCTGCTCACGGATGTGCGCAGCTTGGATACGACCATCGTCGTCGACATGCGTTACGCTACGCCGAACAACTTCACCGGCGCGCCGCTGCCGGGATATCTCGCCAACCGCGCTCTGTTGCGGCGCGAGGCGGGTGCCGCGCTTGCCTCCGTGCAGCGGGACCTCACTCGCGAAGGTCTTGGTCTCAAGGTGTTCGATGCCTACCGCCCGGTGCGCGCGACACTCGCAATGGTCGATTGGACGGCGCGGGTGCATCGCCCCGATCTCCTGAGCGACGGCTACATCGCCAGTCGATCCCGCCACAACCTCGGCGTCGCCGTCGACCTGACCCTGATCGAGCGCGCGACCGGCCGAGAGCTCGAGATGGGAACTCCATTCGACACGTTCTCCCCGGCGGCGCACACGGCGAACGCCTCGGGAGTTGCTGCGATCAACCGGCAGAAGCTCAAGGCCGCAATGGAGGCGCGCGGATTTGTGAACTACGAAAAGGAGTGGTGGCATTACACCATCAGCGTCCCGAATCCGGTGAGATTCGACCGGCCCATTCAGTAGGCCGTACCCCTGGAACTTGACATAGGGGAGGGGGGTATATTCCTTTCCAGAGAAACATGAGCTGGCGTGTGCGCGCGACCACCACAGAAAAGCGGGCGACACAGTCAGCGGGAGAGGAAGCGAAGTGGCAACGCAACTGACAAAGCCCAACGAAGAATCCGTCGCCCTTGAAGTCACCGGAATGACGTGCGCGGCGTGCCAGGCGCGCGTCCAACGAGCACTCGCCGCCGAGCCAGGGGTTATCGATGCATCCGTGAATCTCGTCACGAAGAACGCGGCGATTCGCTACGACCCGGGCGCGGTGACCCCCGAACGGCTCGTGCAAACCGTACGTGCAACGGGCTACGGAGCGGAGCTCCCCGCGGTCGATGAGAGTGCGCTCGATGCGACCGAGAGGCAAGAAGCGAGTGAAATCGAGGAAGCTCGCTCGCTCGCGATCAAGGCAGCCGTGAGCGTCGTGGTAGGAATCTTTGCCATGGCGTTCGGAATGATGGCGATGGGAACCGCGGCGGCGAACTACACGCTCCTCGCCCTCGCCGTTGCCGTGCTCGCATGGGCAGGGCGCGACATTTACAGCCGCGCGTGGAAAGCCGTGCGACACGGTTCCGCCGACATGAACACCCTCGTCGCGCTCGGCACCGGCGCCGCCTTTATCTATTCACTGATCGCGACGATCGCGCCCCATCTTTTTGCGCGCAACGGCATCGCCCCCAACGTCTACTACGAGGCGGTGATTTTCATCATCGGCCTGGTTCTCACGGGGCGGGCGATCGAAGCACGCGCGCGGCGGAAAACCTCTGACGCACTGCGCAAGCTCGTGAAGCTGCTGCCGCCGATCGCGCGCGTCGAGGTGAATGGTGAATGGCTGGAAAAATCACTCGACACGGTGCGATCTGGAGACACGGTCGTCGTTCGCCCGGGCGAACGAATCCCGGTCGACGGTGTGCTCGTCGACGGCGCGAGCGAGGTCGACGAATCGATGTTGACGGGCGAGCCCATGCCGGTAGCAAAGGGCGCCGGCGATCACGTCGTGGGTGGAACTCTCGCGACGAGCGGCTCGTTCCGGTATCGCGCGACCAGCGTTGGTGCCGATAGCGTGTTGGCGCGGATCGTTCGTCTAATGCGCGAAGCGCAGAGCTCTCGCGCGCCCATCCAACGCCTGGCAGACAGAGTCAGCGCGGTATTTGTCCCGGTCGTTCTCGCGATCGCGATTCTTACTTTGATCGTCTGGTATCTCGTGGGAGGTTCAGCCGCGCTTCCGCATGCGATTGCTGCCGCAGTCTCCGTGCTCATCATCGCTTGCCCGTGCGCGATGGGATTGGCCGTTCCCACGGCAGTCATGGTCGCCACCGGCCGTGGGGCCGAAATGGGTCTGTTGATCAAGGGCGGCGAGATCCTGCAGCGCGCAGGCGACGTCGACACTGTCGTGCTGGATAAGACGGGAACGATCACGGAAGGAACGCCCACGGTGTCGCGCGTTATCCCGCTTGGCTCGTTGAGCGAGCACGAGATTCTTGCGTATGCATCGGCGCTCGAGCGGCATTCCGAGCATCCGGTCGGTGCGGCGGTAGTTCGCGCTTCAGAGGGCGATCGCGCCCTGGTGCGAAACGTTAGCGAATTCAAGTCACACACCGGCAGTGGCGTAAGCGGCCGTGTCCAGGGCAAACAGGTCGCTGTCGGCAACCGTGGACTACTCCGGGAAAAGGGCATCGATCTGACCCTGAGCAGTCGACACAAGGACGCTTTCGCGGCGGATGGAGGCAGCGAGCTGTTCGTCGCGCTCGATGGCGTGGTCGTTGGGCTTATCATCGTCTCTGATGTCGTACGCCCGTCTTCCGCAGAAGCAGTGCGCCAACTGAAGGCGATGGCGATCGACGTCGTGCTCGTGACGGGCGACCGCCGGTCGACTGCGGAATCAATCGCGAGAGAGGTCGGTATCGACAAGTCAATCGCCGAGGTTCTGCCGCAGGGCAAGGTCGACGCGATCCGCGAGCTCCAGACGAAGCGGCGCGTGGTGGCGATGGTTGGCGACGGGATCAACGACGCGCCCGCGCTCGCGCAGTCCGACGTCGGAATCTCGATGCCGAAAGGAACGGACATCGCCATCGAGGCGAGTGATATCGCGCTAATGCGTGGCGATTTGCGCGCGGTTCCGGCAGCCATTGCTCTTTCCCGCCGCACCATGGCGACGATGAAACAGAATCTGTTCTGGGCTTTCGTCTACAACGTCATCGGAATTCCGATCGCAGCCGGTGTGCTGTATCCCGTGACGGGGCTCATGCTGAGTCCGGTCATCGCCAGCGCGGCGATGGCGCTCAGCTCGATTAGCGTTGTCACCAATAGCCTGAGATTGCGACATGCGCGCCTCGCGTAAGAGCGCGTCGGGAGGCAGACGAGCAATGCCAATCGTAGTGAAAGGCCCGGCCAAGGCGGCGGGCAAGGTCGACGCGGCGGAATGCGGCTGCGCGGTTCAGGAATCAGCTGGATCGCGTAAGGCGATCGCCGTCGATCCGGACGTCAAAGAGCGGAATCTCAAACGCCTGCGGCGCATCGAGGGGCAGGTGCGAGGACTTCAGAGAATGATCGACGAGGATCGTTACTGCGCCGACATCCTGACGCAGATCTCGTCAGTCCACGAGGCACTCCGCGGCGTCGGCCGCGAATTGATGCGGAACCATCTGAAGCACTGCGCGACCGGCGCGATCCGCTCCGGCGGCCACGAAGCCGACAGTATGTACGATGAGATCGTTGACCTTATGTACACCCACAGCCGGTAGAAGCAGAAGTTGAAACCAGTTGCCACCGTTCCCGTATTGTACTAATGTGATAGTACAATCAGACAATGCCGACTTTCAGCGTCGATTCCAGAAGCCCAACCCCGATCTACGCCCAGCTCGAACGCTCCATACGGGCCGCGATCGCCACGGGGACACTCCCTGAGGGGGGCCAGCTGCCGACCGTACGCCAGCTCGCCGTCGATCTCGCCGTCAACGCCAATACCGTCGCGCGGGTCTACGCCCAGTTGGAGCGGGATGGAGTTCTGGAGACCCGACGCGGAGTCGGCACTTTCGTTCGCGAGCTTCCCACGCCGCAGGCGACGCGGGCGCACCGTGAACGCGAGCTGCGCGACTTGATCCGGCGCCTCGTTGGCGACGCAGCATTGCTGGGATTCACCATACCCGAGCTAATCGATCAGCTCAAACAGGAGGAAAAAAAATAGATGCCAGGCATGGACGAAGTTCTCGCAGCACGCCGCGCCGCGCGAGCTTCCCGGTCGCAAGGGCGCGTCAATGTCGTTTCAGTTTTCATCTTGATCGTTTCCTTCAGCATTGGGCTGGGACTGACCGCCGCCGCCCAGAATCCGGGCTGGTTTATCCTCTTCATCATCGGAGGAATCCTCTTCTCCCAGGCGCCGAAGATCGCGAAACAGTGGGAGCGCGCCGTCGTACTGCGCCTCGGTCGCTACACCGGACTGCGTGGACCGGGACTCTTCTGGATTACGCCGTTCGTCGAGACGATCTCGCTGTACATCGATCAGCGCGTCGTGACGACCAGCTTCGCCGCCGAGGAAACTCTCACGTCTGATACGGTTCCGGTGAACGTCGATGCGGTGCTTTTCTGGATGGTGCACGACTCGGAGAAAGCCGCACTCGAGGTACAGGACTACGCCGCGGCCGTGAGCTGGGCGGCGCAGACGGGCCTGCGCGACATCATCGGGCGAACTTCACTCAGCGAGCTGCTGCGCGGTCGCGAGCGAATCGAGGCAGAGCTGCAGGCGCTAATCGATCAGCGCTCGAATCCGTGGGGCGTCACCGTCCAATCCGTGGAGATGCGCGACATCGTCATACCGGCATCGTTGCAAGACGCGATGTCACGCGAGGCGCAGGCATCGCGCGAGAAGTCCGCGCGCATCATCCTGGGGCAGGCGGAGGTCGAAATCGCGAACTTGTTCTTCGAGGCGGCGAAATCCTACCAGAACAATCCGACCGCGCTGCACCTGCGCGCGATGAACATTCTTTACGAGGGGCTCAAGGAAAAGGGCGCGTTGATGCTGGTGCCGAGCACGGCGGTGGAGTCGATGGGACTCGGCGGACTGATGGGTGCTGCCGCGCTCAGGCAGCAGACGCTCAGCGAGGGCGAAGGGAAGGGAGGACCGGCCGCGGTATGACCTCGAACCAGTTATTTCGAAACGCGTATCGCTTCCTGCTCTCCGACACCGAGTCGTGGCGCGGCTTGCCCGTCAGAGAGCAGCTTCGTAACGAAACGCTGGCCCTCCGAAATCCGCTCGACCTCGATCGCAATCGCATCGACTGCTCCCTCCAGCCTTTCCAGGCGCTGCGCAGTCTCGGTGAAAATTGGAGGAGGTCCGGCGTACCTGCTTCCTCGCTTCCAAATCGTGCGCCCTATTCCGATCGCGATTGGGAAGAGGACGAAAATGATCGACAGTATGGACAGGGCCATGATCTGTCCCGTTCCGAAGCCGCCCGCAAGCGAGGGATTCCCCGTCGTCGCAACCATACCCGCGGGAGCGCTCGAGAGCTGTTGTCCCACCGCCGCCAGATCCGATTCGAGCTGAAGCTGGCGCTGGTCGAGTAGGGCGAGACGACCTTCCAGTCCCTGTTTCGCCGTCGGATCGCCCATCAGGCCGAGATCGCGCAACTGCTTGAGAATCTTGCTCCGGCGGTTATCGACCGAGTTCAGCTGCGTCGACAGCTCCTCACGGCGGGCCTTGAGCACTTGGATGTCGCGCGCTGAACGTGGAGCGGCGATCGTAATCTCCTGCGATCCTCCGGCGCCAGGAATAACGACGACGGGGTTTGCCGGGAGCACCGCCGCCTGGCCTTGCGGAGGCGGTGCCGGTGGAGCGGACGTCTGTGGAGCTGCTGTCTGCATGGAAATCTCGATACCTGAGAGCGGCGAAAACTGCGAGGATAAAATGCAACGCAACGCCGCCGCATTCCATATCAGACTTCGGCGACCGTCTTATTTCGCCGACGCGCTCGTGGGTGGGCCGTCGAACTCGAACGGACTCTTCGGCTGCTCTGCTCCTACTCGGCCCGGCGCGATGTCCGCTTTTGCGTACACCTCGGAGCGAACCGGAGAATCGTCCTGACGTCGCATGATCGCGATCTGGCCGATGTGGGTCAGTGCGTCTGAAATCGGTCCCTGAAACAACTCCTCGGCGGTTGCTCGAAGAGGCGCGTCGGACGCGAGACACCGATCGAACGCGAGAAGCGACGCGTGAAAGCGCTCGACCTCCTTCCGCCATCCGCGGGGCTTCGTCGGTACCCACTCTGAATTTCCCTGCGCCATGCTCAGCGCCCAGTCAAAGAGATCTCCCAGGTGCGAGAGAATTTCGACGGGCGTTCGTGCTGCCTTGCCGAGCTGAAAGTTGCCAAATCCAGGTGGGGCATCGCGCTCGACTTTCGCCGCGCGGTACGCGATCGTCGCTAGCGTGTGCCGCAGGAACGCGCGCTTGGGATCGGTCAATGCCAGTCCGGCTCTGCAGCCAGCGTATCGATGTGCAGCCGGCTAGCGGAAGCTTTCCCCGAAAGGCGTAGCCACGTGCCGGTAGTGTTTCGATGTGCGACGGCGATCTCGAAACTATCCGGTTCGAACCAGCGTGCGTGGTTCAGATCTTCATCGCAGTCGCACCCGCCGCCGGCGGGGCTTCTCACTACCATCCTCCCGTTCCTCAGATCACGAACGACGGCGAAGGTGCCGGAATTGGCCGGCGTCGTGTCCTCGGCAACGTAGGCGATGTAGCGGCCATCGGGAGAGATCAGGATGTCCTGGTATGACGGCCAAACATCTTCCGGTATCGGGGTTGTCTCAATTCGATGCTGGCCAAGCGGGAGTCGGAAAATCTGACGCTGTGGCGTCGAGGAGTCCTCGGAGACCTGCACGAGCCCCATCACGAGTGAATCGCCGATCGCGATAGGTGCCGGCGGAATTACGTTGCGGATCGTGTCGGCGCCGTGTGGATAAAGCACCTCGATCCGATATACGATTCCTGTGCCTTCCAACGGCTCCCACGAAACAGTCTGTGTGGAGTCGATCACTCTAATGCGTGTCGTCGATTGATCGTCGTCGCGGTTGCACGCACCGCTGGCGAGTGCCGCGGCGACGCCGATCGAGATGAGCGCGACACGTATCCACATGACTACTTTTCGCCCTCGTCGTCGTCCGTATTGGCACTCGCTGACGGCATCGGCCCGGGAGTTTGCTTCGGCTCCTCGGCGCTCGGGACAATTGGCGGCAAGCTGGCCGCGCGCAGCGCCGAATTAATCCACGTCAGGTTGCCAGCCAGTGCGTCGCGCATGATTGCCAACTGCCGATCGAGCTGCCCCGACAAGTCGTTGAAGACCGTATACGACTGGCTCGTCGGCTTCGCGTCGGTGCTGCCGACAACTCCGGCCAGCGCCGCAATCTTGTTGTTCAATTTGATCGGGTAGTTCAGCGGGTCCTGACTCGATTGATTCCTCACCTGATAGATCTCTCCTTCGACCGCTGAGAGAGCACTCGTCAGAGTCTCCGCCGCTCGTGAGAATGCGTCGCGATTAGCGGCAGGCATGCGCTTGGTCCGATCCGCGAGCTGCGCCTTGACGTTTCGGATTGTCTTCACCGCGTCGTTCGCCTGACTCGTCTTGTCGCGAATTCGCATCAGGAAATCGAACTGCTCCCTGAGATCCGCGTCCGTCGCTTTGCTGCGCGGATCTTTGACGATTGTCACGGGCTGCGTGTAGCTCCGTCCGTTCACATTCAATCGCACGGTGTACGTGCCCGGAAGAACGACCGGCCCAGCGACATTTCCCGCCCATAGAATCATGTTCTCGAAAACCGAAGCATCGGGATAGCGGAGATTCCAGGCGAACGTGTTGAGGCCCGCTTTGTTCGGCACGCGCGGCGGCGGTGGGCGGCGCGTCGGGCCTTCCTCGCCAGGCGTGGTTTCTTCGCCGCGCGCCTCGGTGCGCGCCGTCGTGTCGGGCGGGACACCGGCACGGCGAAGACTGTCGTTGCGCGCCATGCGAATGCTGTCGGCGCGAACCGAATCGCGAGCAACCGTTGGATCTTGTTGGCTCGTGAAAGTCCGAATGACCTTTCCCTGCTGGTCGAGGAAATCGACAGTCACGAGTTGTCGTGGTTGCGCGAGATAGTAGTAAATGACGCCGCCCGAGGGCGGATTGGCGCCAGTCGGATGCCCACCTGCCGCGCCGGTACCGCCGCCGCCGGAAAAGCCGGCGCGATAAACCTTCCGCGGCCTGAAGAGATGGACCGGCGCGCGAGTGATCTCGGGAGTCATTTGACGGAGCGCCGAAAGATCGTCGAGAATCCAGAACGAGCGGCCATGCGTCGCGGCGATGAGGTCTCCTTCCTTGATTGCGAGGTCGTGGATAGGAACGAGTGGCAAATTACGCCGCAGCGACTGCCAGTTGGCGCCATCGTCGAAGGACACCCAAACGCCGCGCTCCGTGCCGGCATAGAGAAGTCGCGCGCGCTCAGGATCCTCACGCAGCACACGTGTAAACTCGGTTGACGGCATCCCGTTGGTGATCGCGGTCCACGTGGCGCCGTAATCCGTCGTCTTGTACAGATACGGCTTCATGTCGTCCAGCTGATAGCGATTCGCGGCGAGATAGGCCGTTCCACTGCCGAAGTTCGACGCCTCGATCATCGAGATTCGCGACCACTCAGGAAGTCCTGCTGGCGTGACGTTCTTCCATGTTTTTCCGCCGTCCCGCGTGACGTGCACGAGTCCGTCGTCCGAGCCCGCCCAAATTACGCCAGCAGTGCGTGGCGACTCGGCAATCGTAAATACCGTAGCGTAGTACTCGACTGAAGTCTGGTCCTTCGTGATCGGTCCGCCAGATGGGCCGAGCGTGCGCGGCTCGTGGCGGGTGAGGTCCGGACTGATTGGTCTGTAAGTCTGACCCTCGTCGTCGCTCTGGAAAATCACGCTGCTGCCGACGTACATGCGCGACGGATTGTGCGGTGAGATCACGATCGGGAATGTCCATTGGAATCGGTACTTCGCATCGGCGGCATCGTGGCCCATCGGATTGTTCGGCCACGGATTGACGTCGCGCTCGAAACCAGTCCTGATGTCTTTTCTGGTGAGGAGTCCGCCGTATGAGCCGGCGAACACGATGTCGGGAGCGTCTGGTCGCACGGCGATGTAGCCACTCTCGCCACCGCCGACGTCGTACCAATCACGGATGTCGATGCCACCGCTCGCGCGGCTCGGACCGCACAACGTGGAATTGTCCTGCTGCGCTCCGCACACGCGATAAGGGAAGTGATTCGTCGTGGTGACGTGATAGAACTGTGCCGTCGCTTGATCCTGTTCGGTCCACGACCGACCGCCATTGAACGACACGTTCGCCCCGCCGTCGTTGCCTTCGATCATTCGCTGCGGGTCGTTCGCGGCGATCCACAGATCATGGTTGTCGCCGTGCGGCACCTGAATGTTGCGGAACGTCTTTCCGTTGTCAGTCGAGCGATACATCCCGGTGTTCAGGACGTACACCGCGTTCTCGTCCTTCGGGTCAGCGAAGATCCGGGTGTAGTACCACGCGCGCTGGCGCAGCCGGCGATCGCTGTTGGTGCGTGTCCAGGTCGCGCCGCCATCCGTTGACCGGAACACACCACCAGAATCCGCTTCGACAATCGCCCAGACTTTGTTGGAGTTGCTTGGCGAGACAGCGAGGCCGATGTTGCCGATGATTCCAGCCGGGAGACCTTGATTGCGCGTGATTTCCGTCCAGTGCTCGCCGCCGTCGGTAGACTTGAAAATTCCGCTTCCAGCTCCGCCCGACACCAGCTGCCACGGTGTGCGCCACGCCTGCCAGAACGCTGCGTAGAGGATTTCGGGGTTGTTCGGATCGAGGACGAGGTCGGTGATGCCCGTCGAATCGTTGCGATAGAGAACTTTTCGCCACGTCTTGCCACCGTTCGTGGTCTTGTAGACGCCGCGTTCGGCGCTCGGGCCGAATACATGTCCCTGCGCGCCGACGTACACGATGTCCGGGTTGGTCGGATGGACGCGAACGCGTGAGATCTGGCGCGTGTCGACGAGGCCGACCGACACCCACGTCTTACCGCCATCGCTGGTGCGCCACACTCCGTCGCCGTGCGACACGTTGCCACGGATTGGATACTCGCCCGCGCCTACGTAGACAATGTCGGGATTCGATTCGCTGATGCCGATCGCGCCGATCGTGCCGCCGAAATACTTGTCGGTGACGGGCGCCCACGTGATTCCGCCATCGATCGTCTTGAAGACTCCGCCGCCGGTCGTCCCGAAGTAGTACTCGTTGGCGCGCTTGCTCGATCCCGCGACGGCAACCGAGCGTCCGCCTCTGAATGGCCCGATCTCACGCCAGCGGAGCGCCGCGAATGCGCTGCTGTCGTAAGCAGTTTGACCTTGGATCGCTGGCCGCGCCTGCCCATCGGCAAAGCCAAACGGCAGCGGCAACGCGATCCAAAGTGTCATGTGAACGCATACGCAACGAACGCGAAATCTCACGAGTCGGTCTCCGGGCGGGCGGGTGAGCGGGACGGCTAGTATCTAGCAGCGTCGCCGAGGGGGCGGCAAGTACTGGGCTGAACTCTAAGGCGAGGACTGAGGGCTCAGGACCAAGTGCATTTATGATCGCGAACTAAGTGCGGACCGAGGACAAAAGGCGTAAGCGCAGGACGAAGGACAACCTGGGGACGGCGCGAGGGTCCTCGTTCCTGCGGGAATGCCTTTTGTCCTCGGACCTCACTCAGTCATCAATCAGCAATGCACTTAGTCCTAGGCCCTCAGTCAAGACCCGCCCGAAGCCCCGCGCCCAAAGCTCCTAGCCGGTAGTTCGTAAGTTGCAGTTGCGTCTAACGCAAAAACCGCTCTGCCAGCTGAGTGAGCCTCTCATCTCCCTCAGCTTCGGCACGCGCGCGAATCTTTTCAACGAAGGGCCGCAGCTTTTTCTCGCCCCAGTAATATCCGGTGGCACTCTCCGCGCTTCCGGTATCGCCGGCGCGCGCCGCTTCGAGTAATGCTTCGGCAGCAGCCTCGTCAAAATCCGGGTCGGTGCGGTCGGGAAGTGAATAGCGTTTTCCCGGGTCGCCCCACGCTCCGGCATCTTCTTTCACGAACGCACGGGACATCGCGATTGCCCTCGCAGAAATCAACCAAATGTCGCAGCTTTCACGCCGCTATCACGGGAATTGCAGTCTATCTATGCAACCGAAAAGAAACTGGAGGATAGATGAGACAGGAATCCTTTGAGGAGCAGCAGGAAGATCTCGATCCGCACCGGCGCGAGGAGCGAGACGGTGCCGCACTCGAGTTCCAGAGTCGGCTCCGTCAAAAAGGCGTGCTTCTCACTGGACGTGAGACGGGCAGTCAGCTCGACGATCTGATAACCGCCGTCGATCGCTTCGAAGCAGCCGTGATCGCGCGCGGCGGAGATCTGTTCGTGAACACGCCCACTTCGGATCCGCCAGAGAATCCTGACTTCGTGATTCCCAGTCGAGTTCCAGGAGAAGACGCCGAGTCGTATGCGGCGCGCATCAACGCGGCGGCGGAGCGGTTGGAGATCGCGGACCTCTAGGACAAGCCGCCGCAGTGAATAGCGCGACGAGGCGAACGATCCGCTGGGCGCAGGCGGGTCTGCTGGTCAATGCGCTGCTGGTGCTCATCAAGTTCATTGCCGGAATCGTTGGGCACGCGAACGCGCTCGTCGCCGACGCCGTCGAGTCATCGGCCGATATTTTCTCGTCGTTGATCGTCTGGATGGGCCTGAGCATCGCGGCCCGGCCGGCCGACGAGGATCATCCATACGGTCACGGGAAAGCGGAGCCTCTCGCTGCGGCAATCGTATCGCTGATGTTGCTCGGCGCCGCGGCTGGAATCGCGATCATGGCCATACGCGAGATCCTGCGACCGCACCATTTGCCGGCTGGTTTTACGCTCTTCGTCGCTGCGGGCGTCATCATCGTCAAGGAGATCCTCTACCAGCGTGTAGCCAAGGTTGGCAAGGAAGTAGGAAGCACCGTAATTGCCGCCGACGCGTGGCATCACCGCGCCGATGCGGTCAGCTCATTGGCTGCGTTCATCGGAATCAGCATCGCCATCCTTGGCGGTCCAGGCTGGGAAGCGGCGGATGACTGGGCCGCTCTCATTGCAGCGGTTCTTGTCGCTGTAAACGGTGTGCGAACGTTACGCCCAGCGATTTCCGGATTAATGGACGAAGCGCCCGATCACACAGTGAAAGAGCGTGCGCTCAATGCCGCACTGGGCGTGAAAGGCGTGAGACACGTGGAAAACCTCAACGTGCGCGGATCCGGTCTCGGATTTCACATTGATCTGCACGTTCAGGCGGACCCGAGCATGTCGCTCGACGACGCGCACGAGATCGCCGCCAAAGTGAAGTACGCAATCCTCGATGCAATGCCGAACGTCGTCAAGGTTCTCGTACACATGGAGCCGTACCGCGCCGCCGGGGATCTCGTGGAAGATCCCGTATTCAGCCTGCCGCCGGTATGATGATGGACTATTCGCGCTTCCAGTCGCCGCTCTTGCCGCCGCGTTTTTCGACGAGACGGATCGCGGAGATCTCCATCGAGCGGTCGATCGCCTTGGCCATATCATAAATCGTCAGCAGCGCGACGCTCGTCGCAGTAAGCGCTTCCATCTCAACGCCCGTCCGGCCGCGCGCCGACGCCCAAGCTATTACACGAATGCCGGGCAACGATCGATCGACGCTGATGTCGACGCCGACGTCGGTCAGTGCGACTGGATGACAGAGCGGAATTAGTTCCGCGGTGCGTTTGGCAGCCATCACTCCGGCGAGTCGGGCCGTGGAGATCGCGTCTCCCTTCGCGAGAAGATTCTTCTCGATCGCGTTCAACGCGTCGGCACTCATGGTTATCGAGCCTTCCGCCCGCGCCGTTCGGGCTGTCTCCGCTTTTTCCCCGACGTCGACCATCCGTGCTCGCCCCTCTGTATCGACGTGGGTGAGGTCACTCATCGCAGGCTCGCGGACAGCTCGCGAATGAGCTTCGCGGTGATGAGCTGCGGGCTCACATTCCCACTTGCATAAACCTGCGCTTGAAGAACCGACTCGACAGCTTTGCTCGCCGAGGCGGCAGCGCCGGTATCGTTGCGGTGCAGCGCGTCGCGTGCTCGCTCGCCAAGCAGCTCGATGAGGGCCTCGAGCGTATCGGAAAAAGTACCGCGTGCGCCAGCCGATCCCTGCGCGAGCGCGTTCGAGTAAGTTGCCGAACCCGGAAGCGTCGTCGCCGCTTCGACAATCCTTCGCGCGGTGATCGTCGCTCTCGCGTCAGCCGCGCCAGTAAGTAAGCGGCCGGGCGCGCCAGCGGCGATGCGAACCCGCTCTGCCGTCGTCGCCTTGCGCTCGTTGTCGAGTGTCTTCTTTACAATGGGATCCTCGACGAATGCGCGAACGGCTTTGTCCTGCACGAGTGGCACGCGGACCGCGGCGACGCGCGACCGAATCGTGGGTAGCAGCGCCCCCGGTTCACTCGATGTCAGGATAATAGTTGTATCGGCCGGCGGCTCCTCGAGCAGTTTCAGGAACGCATTGGCGGCCATGTCGGCGCCCTCCTGGGGCACCATCCGCTCAGCGTCTCCGACGACGAATACTTTGCGCTTTCCGATCGCAGGCGACATGACCGCGCGCTGAACGAGTGAGCGAACTGTCGCCACATAGATTCCCTCGCTGCCCGATGGAGGCGCATAGAGTCCGTGCTGCGCCGCGCGCTCGGCGATGGCTTCGGCGTAGTCGTCACGAACCTGGTCGAGATCGGGATCCGAATCTCGTAGTCGTGGACGTGGAAAGACCCAGTGCAGATCGGGGTGCGTCAGCTCCGATAAATAGCGACACCCGGTGCATGAGCCACACGGCGCGACATCCGCGCCGCAGAGGAGCTGGCCGGCGATCCAGATCGCGAGACGCTGTTTACCGACGCCACGCGGACCATGCAATAACAAACTTGCGGGCAGAGTCCCAGCCCGAATGCTTGCCGTGAGCCGCTCACGCAATGGCTCGTGTCCGTATAGATCGACGATTGGCACGCTCCAAATATGGCGGCGGGGCGGCGGAGGATCACGTGCCACCGTGCAATCCAGCCATGGCACATTTTCTGACCTTAATTAGTCATTCGGACGACGACCGCAAACTGAAACAGGAGATTGTCATGGCTTCGCAGCTCAATGGACGCAAAGTCGCATTCCTCGCCACCGATGGTGTGGAGCAGGTGGAGCTCACTGC
>JBJMOA010000169.1:0-29064 GCA_045803975.1 Gemmatimonadaceae bacterium | reverse complement strand
ATTTCATCGGCGCAGCACTCGAGTCCGGCCGCGTGGCCGCCACCCGAGACGGAAAAAATTACGGGGACGAGCGCGTACCGCGGTGACCCACTGGATCAGCGGCTGGCCCTCAGAGCGTTGATGGCTGCGCTCACAGAATGGGTGACGAAGGGAAAAGAGCCGCCGCCTTCGACATATCCAACTCTCGCGTCCGGAAACCTCGTCTCGCCCGCCGATGCACACTTCCCCACCATCCGGAATCTTCCAGCTGCACGAATTCCCTATCAGCCATACCGAATGGATCTCGGCGCCCGTTGGAATCGCGGCATCATCGAACGTGAGCCACCTACGCTTGGCCCACAATATCCGATATTCGTGTCGCGCATGGACAGCGTCGGCAACGAGAAGGGTGGAATCCGGAGCGTCGAGGTCATGGTGCCGCTCGCGACATACTATCCGTGGCAACTTCGCACCGGAATGCCGGCTGCGACTGACAGGCTGGTGAGTTTTCGCGGCACGTTCATACCGTTGCCAAAGACCGATGCCGAGCGGAGGTCGACCAGCGATTCGCGGCCGAGCATCGAATCGCTTTACAAGGACAAGTCCGCATTTACGGCGCACGTCGACGACGCTATCTCGACACTCATCGGCCGGCGACTGATGCTCGCTGAAGACTCGACGGTCGCGCGAGCCCGGATGCTGGACGTCTGGAACCGGTACGGATTGTCAGCCCACTAAGCGTCTGTAGTTGAAGCTATAGGGTCTAGACACCCGGAAAGTCGATGCGTGCGGCCTTCACGATTCCGCGGACTCGAGTCATCACCGCGTCGGCGGCCTTGGTATCACCGCGCGCCTTGAGCCCTTCGGAAAGAACCGCACCGGTGAACGCGTAGGTATACGGAATTCCAAATGACGCCCGATCGATCCAGTCGCCCTCTTTCATCAGGGCCTCCGGTGCGTGATAGACCTCGTTCCAAAGCGCTCTCGTACGCTCCAGGTCCACGTTCAGTCCCAGAATACGCGGCGTCTCCGGAGTGTCGGCCACTGGATGGTCCATAAGCTTCTGCACGAACCCCTGCGAAACGAGGTACGGCTGCAGCACTGACGCGAGCGCACGCCCGCCTCCGCCCGTGGACACGTAGATCGGTCGCTCCGGGAACGCGTCTTTGATCAATCGGAGCAGCACCAGCTCATCGCGCACGAGAATCCCCGGGGCGATGTCGAGTGTGATGTTGCCTTGTCGGAACATCTGCGGCTGCGCTATCTCGATGTACTCCGGAATTGCGTCGGCCTCCGCGAAGGTCATCTTGAGCGGCGGGCCGCTTGGTTTCTTCCATTCCTTGTTGCGGTAAATCGCTGGCCCCTTTGCGGCATCGTAGGTCTCGATCGGTCGGCGAATCATCTGCCGCACGAACCAATCGGTGTCGAGATAAGTAGTGACGGCGACAGTCACATCACGTCGTACGCCCTCCACTTCCTGAGCGTACCAGAGCGGGAAGGTGTCGTTGTCCCCGTTAGTGATGACAATGGCGTACGGCTCGAGTGAATTGAGATAGTCGCGCGCCCATTGTTGGGTGAAGTAGTGCCCCGCGCGGGATGCAAACTTCCAGTTTGCGGAGAGCGGCACGAGAGCGATGAGCAGAATGGGCGCCGCGAGCAGAAAACCCCGCCGTGTGGGCCACGTCGCCAGTGCGGGCTGCAGTTTCCGGGGCGCTGTTTTCTCTGGTTTTGTGACACGTTCTTCTTTCGCGACGCGCTCTTCTCCACCGACCAGGTAAGCGAGCTGCTCCCAAAGGAAGCTCAATCCGATTGCTGCCCAGACGCCCCACGCCGAGTAGCTCCAGATGTAGAAATAATCTCGATCGCGAACTTCGCGGCTGACGCTGTTGCCGAGCTCAGTGTCCTGCGACCAGCCGTACTTGAAGTTGAGATAGTAAATGAGTGCCAACGTCATCGTGAACATGAGCGGCCCGAAATACCAGAACGTCTTTCGGTCGCGGTCCCAATGCACGTAGCCGCCGAGCAACCCGAGTCCAAGGAAGAGAAACGCCATCACGAACTGGAGTCCGGGCATCGTCTGGTGCGAGTCGCGCAGCCACTGCCACTTGAAATAGAGCCACCACATTCCGACCTGCCCCGTGTAGGGCGCACCGCGCTCGAGCTTCTCTCCGTACTGCTCGCGGTTGATGTTTGCCATCAACCGGTCCTTGGTGAGATCCGTAAAAGTGCAGCTTGCCTCGAGCTTCGTTTCGCACGCCGTTGGGGCGCCTTCGTTGATTGCCGGGAAGTAGGCGGCGCGCACGGGCTCGTAGATGAACGGTGTCAGCCCGAGAATCAGTGCGCCGAGCGAAGCGAGAATGAGCCTCCAGCGCAGCAGCGTACGCCAGCGAACCATGAGCAGCGCAATGCCCGCCGCGGGAAGCGGCAGAAATCCGGCCGGGTGATTCGAATAGCCCAACCCGAGCAGGAAGCAGACGAGCACAACGAGACGGTCGGCGCCCGGCGCATCGGGTTCTTCAATCCACTGGATGATTATCCACGACGCGATCGTGAAAAACAAAAGCGAGATGGTGTACACCTTCTCGTTGACCACCGACTGATTCCATACGGTGAAGGCGGTCGCACCGATGAGAGTTGCAAGGCTTGCGATGACGAGCCGCTGCCACCGCTCCGTGATCCAGCGCGCGACGATTCGCTCCGTAATCAAAAACCAGAATCCCGCCGAGCAGGCGCTGGCCAGCGCCGCCATGATGTTGATCTTCGCGGCGTACGAGACGGGGATCGGCAGCGACGCGAACGCGTGCCCCAGCAGCATGAAAAATGGATTCCCGGGCGGATGTGGTATACCGAGGACTTTGACCGCGGCCATGTACTCGCCCGTGTCCCACATCGCGACCGACGGCGCGAGTGTCACCAGGTAGAGAAGGAATACGAGAAGCGCCGCGATTGCTGCGGCCACGTATGACGGTTTGTAACCGCTCGCCTCGACAGCGATCGCGCGATCCTGACGCCGAGGTGCTTGAGTCTGTCCGGAACGGTAAGCTGGAGCTGTCGTTGCCATTTACGGAATGTGAATACTGGTGGGAGAACCTTGATGAATTTTAGTCACTCGAAACCGCTTCTGCGTTCTTCAGTTCTTTCTACGCATGACGCCGCTTAGCACCTGGGCACCCGTCGGGCGACCAGGACTCTGACGATTCGAAGCGAATCGCGCTTGAAACAGAGCGACCCCTTGTCGGGCGGCAGTCCCCGGACGTCGGTCCCAACACCGACACCATCCGGCGTACGAAACGCCGGACTCGAGGTGCCGATGGTCTCGACCGCGCTGTCTCTGCCCGCAATGGTGAAGACGATCAACCCGCCGCTGGCCGATATTCCGAGGACCGGACCCTGGATCCCTACTGAAGCGGGGACTTTCAGATAGGCTATCGGGCAACGTTCGCGAAGAACGCGAAGTGGTCGGCCTATCTGGACCGGACCAATCCCCGTTCTCGAGATCAGGATGCCATCCCTGCCGATGCATTCCGCCGCTTCAGCGAATGCGGGATCTCCGTGCGAGAAAACTTCAGGCGAAAGATTGGCAAGCTCATCGGCCGTCGGTGAGGGAGGGCGGCCATCGCCGCACGACATCATCATGAAAGCCAATGCCAGCGCGTGGAGTCTGCTCGGACTCGACATGCCTGGGCTAGTCGCACGTCGCGCGCCCGACCTGCTTCGCGAACCGCTTCCCGACGCATTTTTCCCCTCTTGCTTCGGGATATCTTCGGGTATACTCTTGAGCTATGGGATTCGTCGAGCTCAGAGCCCACACCGCTTTCTCCTTCGGTGACGGCAGCGTTTCCCCGGAAGCACTCGTCGCCCGCGCCGCATCCCTCGGCTATGGCTCGATCGGAATCACCGATACGGCTGACCTGGGCGGCATCGTCCGCTTCGGACTGGAGGCGCGCCGTCAGAACGTGCGACCCATTGTCGGCGCCGAGCTCGTGATCGATGGATGTCCCGCCGGTTTCTTGGCGCGGAGCAAGGAAGGATTCAACAATCTGGCCTCTCTCGTCACGAGGTCGCGCGTCGGGGAGCTGTCGACGTGGAAGAAAGGGGACGGAAAAAAAACGCGCGGTCGACCGCGGATCGCGTGGGAGCAGGTAGCGGAGCGGAGCGAGGGACTGCAGGTGCTGACCGGTCCGGCGTCCGGGCCGGTCGCATCCAGTCTGCGTGCGGGCGACTTCAAGGGAGCGGAGCGCACACTATGTCAGTGGAGAGAAGTATTCGGCGAGCGCCTCGCCGTCGAAGTGCAGCTGCATCACACGAGCGGGAATGAAGCAGCACTGGCAACCGCCCTTATCGAGCTAGCCGAAAGACATCGCGTACCGTGGGTGATCAGTCACGAGCCGCGCTACATCGATAACGACAGCCGGCTCGTGCACGACGTGCTTACCGCACTCAGGTACGACACCACTATAGATGATGCGGTTGCGCGCGGACTGCTGCATCCGAACGGCGAGTGGCGCCTCGCTTCGCCGGAGGAGATGGCCGAGCGCTGGAAAGGTCGCGAGGCAGGGCTGGAAGAGAGCGAGCGCATCGCCAACGAATGCGATTTCAGTCTGGCGTGGGTGAGACCGCCACTACCGCAATTCCCGGTTCCGACCGGCTACAACGACGACACCTTTCTCTCTGAGAAAGTCTTCGAGGGCGCTCGCGAGCGATGGGGCGAGATCGACGACAAGCAGCGCTCGCAGCTCGAGCACGAGCTGCGGGTAATCGGAAATCTCGGATTCTCCGGATTCTTTCTCGTGATGTGGGACGCCGTGCATTTCGCCAGACAGAAGGGAATCCTCTGCCAGGGTCGCGGCAGCGCCGCGAATTCCGCGGTGGCATACTGTCTCGCGATCACTGCGGTAGATCCGGTGCGTCACGGACTCCTGTTCGAGCGATTTCTCTCCGAGATCCGCGTCGATGGCCAGACCGAAGCTCCCGACATCGACGTCGACATCGAGCACGATCGCCGCGAGGAAGTGCTCGACTACGTCTACGACAAATACAATCGCCACAAAGCCGCGATCACTTGCATCGTGCAGACATACCGTGGGCCGAACGCGATCCGTGACTCGATGCGCGCGTTCGGCTATCCCGTGGAGATGGCGACTGACATCTCGAAGAGAATTCACTGGAGCGATCCGATCGAGGGCGCGAAGTACATAGAGGACATGCTCGCACCCAAGCTCGGAATAGATTTTGACAATCCGCGCGGCCGGGCCACGCTCGCGGCGATGGCGGCGTTCGAGGGAGTGCCGCGTCTTCGCTCCACACACGTGGGTGGATTCGTGCTGTCTTCCGCTCCACTCGGCGACTATCTGCCCGTCGAGCACACGACGATGGGCCGCACGATCATCCAGTTCGACAAGGATGATCTCGATGCTGTCGGAATTCCGAAGTTCGATTTCCTCGGGCTAGGCGCGTTGTCGCTGGTGAGACGCGCCTTCGACATGATCGAGGTGCGCACCGGCACTCGGCCCGAGATGTACAAGCTGCCGCCCGACGACGAGGCGACCTACAATCTCATCGCGACTGGTGAGACGATCGGTACCTTCCAAATCGAGAGCCGAGCACAAATCGCGTCGGTGCTGCACACGAAGCCAGATCGTTTGTACGACATCGTCGTGCAGGTTGCGCTAATTCGTCCCGGTCCGATCCAGGCGAATTTCGTTCATCCGTACACGGCGCGTCGTCGCGGACTCGAGCCGGTTACGTACCCACATCCCGACCTGGAGCCAATTCTCAAGCGCACGCAGGGAATTCCGATTTTCCAGGAGCAGGCGATGGCCATCGCCATGAAGCTCGGTGGCTACTCGGCGGCGCAGGCCGACGAGCTGCGACGCACGATGGGTCACATTCGGAAAGTCGAGAAGCTGCATCGCGTGCTCGAGCAGCTGCGGCAGCGCATGGTCGAGCGCGGGGTCGAAGAAGACGTCGCGGTGAAGATCGCCGAGGATCTCAAGAGCTTCGCGAATTATGGGTTCCCGGAGTCGCACGCGTGGAGCTTTGCACTCATCGCGTACGCAACCGGATATCTCAAGGCGCACTACACCGCGGAGTTCTACGCGGGGTTATTGAATTCTTACCCGATGGGGTTCTATCCGCCGTCGACGCTCATTCACGATGCGAGGCGTCACGGGCTCAAGGTTCTGCCGCCGTGCATGCGCGATGGTGACTGGGAGTGCATCACCGAGCCGACGGAGAATCCGGAGCGGCCAGCGCTGAGAATCGGCTGGCGCCATATCCGTGGACTCGGCGAGAAAACTCTGGATGCACTCAAGGCCGCCCGCGCCTGGGGTCGATTCACATCCATCGATGATGTCATCGCGCGGGCCAGGTTGAAGCGACCCGATGCATTGCACTTGGCGCGCGCGGGCGCGTTTGGCTGCTGGGAGTCGGATCGTCGCCGCGCGGCGTGGGTCGCGATGCGCGAGGTCGGCGACAGCCTGCCGCTTGCTCCAGCACGCGAGACACCGTACAACCCGCGTCCTCTCACTCGTGACGAGCTCATTTTCCTCGACTACTTCTCGGTCGGAATCAGCGTCAGCGGTCATCCAATGGAGCATCTGCGCGAGAAGCTGCGCAAAGCGGGAGCGCTCGATTCAAAACAGCTCGAGAAGCTCAAGGGTGGAGAGTGGATAGCCACCGCCGGCTTGGTGACGATCCGCCAACAGCCTCAGAGTGCCAAAGGAACCGTCTTTTTATTGATGGAGGACGAGTTTGGCTTCATCAACGTGATCGTCTCGAAAAAGCTCGTCGAGGAGTATTCCGAAGTCGTCAGATTTTCCACGTTCGTCATGGTGGAAGGGAAATTCGAGCGCGACGACGGAGTGCGAAACGTGATCGGCAAAAAATTCAGCGAGCTTGAGGTCAAGCAGCTCGTCCACGCGTCGCGGGACTTTCACTAGGCGGAGGCGCGCCTTAGACGGCGCTTCCCGCTTGCCGCCTCCCGCCTCCCGCCTCCCGCCTCCCGCCTCCCGAGTACCTGCCTTCGACCAGTTTGCGAGAGGAGCCCTTGGGGCGTCTATCTCCAAGCGGTTTGTCCAGCCAACGAATAAGCGGGGTAACTGAATCGTGAACGGCGTAGTCTACGCAGCCCTCGCCAGTGTGCGAATGGGCTACCTGAGCGGCGGCAGCGGCCTGTTGATTCGCATCCTGCTGGTGTTGATCTGCGTGGCTCTCCTCGTTCTTTTGTACGCGCTTCGCAACCACCTCGCGTTTCAATTTGCGATAGGATTGCCCGCGCTTGGCGTCGCCACGTTTTACGTCGTGCGAGGCCAGATCGATGCGGGATACGAAGACCCCCAACACACCTACGTGATTCCGAAAGCGCCCGCGGTTTGTGCGGCGGCGACCAATGCAAGTCTCTCGGCGCCCCTCGCAGCGCTCGGCGAGCCAGAAGATTTTGGGTACCCCGCAAAGACGATCGACCGCATCGAAGTGCGGGACCTTCTGATCGAGGCATCATACGATGCACTCGATTCGTTGTTGACCGCCTACAGCGATAGCGCCCGGCGCGATTTTCGTCTCGAGTACCGAATGCTCGACGCTTACAGTGCTTTCTCGACTGCCGCGCCGACTCTCGAGCCGTTCATGGACGACTGGATACGCACCCATCCGACGTCAGGGAATGCGTATATCGTTCGCGCGACGTATTACACGGCAGCTGCATGGCACGAGCGAGGCGCCGCCCGCGCTGGCAGAACGTCGTACCGCCAGGCCCTCGCGGCCCGGCGCTATTTCAACCGCGCGCTCTCCGACCTCGATAGCGCAGTGCGCCGCAAACCTTGCTCGATGATGGCGTACAAAGGTTACATGGCGATCGCGCCCTACGTCGGCGATACTGCGATGTCGCGCGACGCGATGGACGAGGCGCTGCGGATTCAACCCTACAGCTATGTCGTGCGCGAAGAACAAATGCTCAACCTGCGACCGCGATGGGGCGGATCACACGAAGCGATGGAGCTCCTCGCTCGCGAGTCCGACTCCCTCTCGACTCGGAATCCGCGACTTCACGCGCTTCACGGCTTCGCCGACTGGGACAAAGGCGACATCGCCGAGCGGCACCGTGAGCCCGCACGCGCGCTCGAGCTCTATGATCACGCTCTATCGTTCGGCGATCTCTGGCGATTCCGCTTCGAGCGCGGCCAGCTATACCACGCGTTGGGCCGTGATGAAGACGCGCTCGCCGACCTCCAACGCGCCTTGGTCCAGCGGCCGCAACACGCGGAATTGATTCATCGCATCGCCAGCACCAAGTACGAGCTCGGACGTTACGCATACGGATCCGAACAACATCGACTGTTTTACGAGTCGTACGGCGACGAGTCGCTTGCCGCATTGCTGGATCCCGCCGACGAGGATGTTCAGGAATCGATGGCGTTCTACAAACAGAACATTCCCGAATACGCGCACTAGAAGGCCGGCGTCGTCTTGCCGCTGAAGCGAGCGTGACGTTATCGTAGGCTGATGCGCCAAAAGCAGAACCCGGGACGCGCCTTCGCGAGCGACAACTGGGCCGGCGTTCATCCAGAAGTACTCGCCGCGATGGCGGCAGCGAATGTCGGCCACGTTCCGTCTTACGGCGCCGATCCCTACACCCGCGAGGCCGAGGACCGCATCCGTGCCGCTCTTGGCGAAGACGCCGAGGTGTTCCTCGTGTTCAGCGGCACGGCGGCGAACGTGCTCTGCCTCGGTAGCATGGTGCGCTCCCATCAAGGAGTGATCTGCGCGGAGACGGCGCACGTCCACACGTCGGAATGCGGCGCGGCCGAGAAACACATCGGCTGCAAGCTGCTGACGGTGCCTTCGCCGCACGGAAAGATCACGGTGGCGGGTATCGCCGAGCATCTACATCACATCGGGAACGAGCATCACATTCAGCCGCGTGCCATCTCGATCACGCAGGCGACGGAGTACGGCACCGTTTACACGCCACAGGAAATTCGAGTCATCGCCGATTTCGCGCACACGCATTCCCTTCTTCTCCACATGGACGGCGCGCGGATCTTCAACGCCGCGGCTCATCTCAACGTCCCGCTGCGCGCGATCACCAGCGACGCTGGAGTGGACGCGCTATCGTTTGGGGGCACGAAGAACGGATTGGTAGCGGGGGAAGCGGTGGTATTCTTCAAGCAGGTGCTCGCTGACGACTTCGAGTTCAAGCGCATGCAGGCGATGCAGCTGTCGTCGAAAATGCGGTTCATCGCCGCGCAATTCAGTGCGCTCCTGACCAACGACCTGTGGCGGCGGAGCGCTCAGCATGCAAACAATATGGCGCGCCTTCTCGCCAAAGAGCTCGAGACCGTGGACGGAATCGCACTGACCCAGCCCGTCGAGGCGAACGAGGTATTCGCGATTATGCCGCGTCGCATCGTTCCAAAGCTGCAGGAGCAGTGGCCCTTTCACATTTGGAATGAATCGACGACCGAGGCGCGCCTCATTACATCGTTCGACACCACTGAGGAAGATATCGCCGACTTCGTTGAGCTTGTGCGAGCGGCCGTTGGCACCAAGGAGCGCCAGTGGACCTGAAGAAAGCGGCGGTCCTCGTCACTGGCGGAAGCTGCGGAATTGGTTTCGAAACGGCTCGACTACTGCGCGAACGCGGTGCGAGGGTGGCGATTTGCGCTCGCCACCAGGACATGCTTGAGACGGCGGCCGCGCAGCTCGGCGCCTTGCCCATCGTCGCGGACGTCGGTAACGAAGACGACGTGAAGCGGATGGTGCAAACCGTGGTGAACGAGTACGAGGATTACAACGCACTGATCAACAACGCCGGATTCGGCACGTTCGGCCCGCTCGTCGATCTCACCGCCGAAGAATTCTTCAGAGTCTGGCAGACCAATGTCCTCGGCGCGATGCTCGTCGCGCGCGAGTCGGCCCACCATTTCGTGGCGCGCGAGTACGGCAACATCGTGAACATCTCGTCAACCGCAGGCCAGCGCGGCGTTGCTAACGGGTCTGCCTACTGCGCCAGCAAGTTTGCTCTCCACGCGCTCACTGAATGCTGGAGAGCGGAGCTGCGCCCGCACAACATCCGCGTCATGCAGGTGAACCCGAGCGAGGTACAAACGAGCTTCGGCGTCGGCCAATCCGTACCGACCAAGCCGGAAAATCCGACCAAGCTCAATGCGTCTGACATAGCGCAGCTCATTGTGAGCATGCTGGAGCTCGAGGATCACGGTTTCGTGACCGAATCCACCATCTGGGCGACGAACCCTCAGTAAAGGACGCTAGTCGTCCCATTCCACGGCGTCGCCGACACGAATCTTTCCGCCGCCAACCACCTGCGCGAACACGCCGCCGCGCCAGTCTGGTCGCATCGCCGCCCGAAGGCCTGGTAATGCTTCATCCATTCGCTCACATGGCGTCACTTCACCACCGATGACAATGCGCGCGTCGCCGATGCGAAGCGAGCGACCGCGCGTGTGCGCGAGCCTGACTCCACTCACGAGTACATTGGCGCGCCGAGCTGAAGGGTCCGCGTTCGCACCAAGCTCGCTCATCATTCGATCCCAGGCTTCGCGCTCGATCAGCGTGATCTGCCGTCGGCGACTTCGATCGACGTTGTCGGCGAGTCCGCGGCCCTCGACGAGCACTCCCTCCTTCACAGGAACCATCGGCACGCGGTGGGCGCGCTTGATCCAGATCGCTTCGATTCGTCCGATTTCGCGTTCTATACCAGACGTACGCTCAATCCGGAGTTGGTGCGTCCAAGTGGCGCGACGGAGGGATCCGCGCTGAGCGGCCCGCGCAAATGATCGAGGACTTCAGCGGCGGGGACACGGCGCCCCTCAAGCTCCGCCGACTCGGGCCGCGGTTCGACTGAGAGTCGCGCGCGATACACCTCGACGATCTGTCGTCCTTCTTCGATAGCCCGCAGGCAGACACCCCGCATGTAGTAGCGATTGAAATCTCCTTCCGCCAGCATGCGCGCCGCCATCTGCGGCACTCTGGCGGTCGTCGTTCCGCCAGTTCGCGTGCGCCTGTTCTCGACCTCGATGAGGAGGTCGGATGCGTGCTCCTCGAGCCAGCGATCGTCGTAGTAGCGCACTGCATCTCGGAGGAGCCGCTGATAGTCGGCGATCGCGGTTGGACGTAAACGGTCTGACACGTGAAATGCGTTGGTCGCCAAATCGTGATCGAGCTCAGCGAGCGCGTATCGGCGAGTGGTTGGATCCAGATTTTCGTACTGCAGAGGCATCGTTGTCACCAAATGCGAGAGTCACAAAAATGCAATCGCATTACGCAGGCCAACGACGAACGCCTGTTCAGCTTTTCTTTTCTTTGCGGAGACGCTCTGCAACCAGCTCGCGAACGTGGCGTTTCGATGGAAGTACGCCGAGAAAGGCAAGCGCGCCGGCGTCGAACACTTCTTCACCGTCGACGAGGATCGAGAACTGGCCGTAGCGACCTTCCTCGAGTCTGACGTCCGCGCCGAGATTCTGTCTCAAGTCCGCCGCCACCCGGGCAGCCTGGATACCGGAGACTCAGTAGCTACAACGACGGATCGTAACGGACATCTACGAAACCTCCCCGCGAACCTTACAAGAGATGTGGAATCAACGCCGCGACATCTTGTTGATAGCTCCGATACGCGGCTCCGAAGTGCTCGATCAAAAGGCGCTCTTCCTGTTGAAGCTTGAGCACAATGCCGACGACGAGCAAGAGCACGCCGAGGAATGCGCCTGCTGTGCCGCGCAGGATGGCGGTACCAACAATCGCTAGCAGCAATCCCGAATAGATCGGGTGGCGTACAGCTGCGTACGGTCCTCTCCGAACTATCGTGTGGTCTGCCTTGAGAGTGACGGCACCGCTCCAGAGTTTTCCCAGATATACTCGTGCCCACACGGCGATGCTCAGTCCGATTGCCACGAGTGCGACGCCTGTCCAGCTTATCCAGGTCGACGCGGGCACAACGTGGCGCAGCAGAAGTCCCATGGCATCCCAGTGCACGAAGAGGAAAAGCGCACCTACCCACGTAAATGCGCCGTATGTAAGACGCGATGCTGCTGACTCATGGGCAACCGTCCGCCCCGTATGAGCTGCCGCGAGCAACCAGCCGAGAAGCCAGACGACCCACAGGGTCTGGATAGTTGTCGTAGGTGAGATCATCGCATTCCATAATACGCCTCAGTTCCGGCTGGTGTTACAGAATCGTCGACCGCGACGCGCGCAGGAATGCGGAATGCTCTGTGCGGAGCACGGAGTAAGAGCTTATTCAGGAGCGCGGATGGCAGAGCAGAGAAGAAGCGGTGACCAACGCGCGACGCGGCGCGACGGCGTTGGCGGCGCGAGTGCGGGGCCGAATGTCCGGCTTCATGCCGGTGAGAAACGCGCAAGCGGCCAACAAAGTGGATCGAAACGACCAGCCGAAAGAACCGGTGCAGCGAAGCGAGCGCCGAAGAAAGGAGACGTGGGCTAGCGAAAACGCATCCGGGCTGCCGCCACGATCAAGTCGACTGCACCCTGAATGCCCAGCCGCTCGGTGTTCACGCTCAGGTCGTAGTTCTCGTGCGCGCGGCGATCGCGCTCCCAATGCAGGCGGACCCATTGATCGCGCTGCTTGTTGGTGTCGTCCACGAGGCGCGCGGCTTCCTCCGCGCTCAATCCCTCGCGCTGCATGGTTCGCGCGATCAGCGCCTTGCGCGACGCATAACAGAACACGTGCAGCGTGTCCTCGCGCTCGGCCAACATTTCCTGTGTGCCGCGCCCAACGACGACAAGTGGCCCGCGAGCTATCGCCTCTTCGATGATGTGGCGCGTTACTTCGATCAGCTGCTCGTCGGTGGGGCGCTTGGCTTCGGCGATCGGAGACATCCACTCTTGCGAGCCCATCGCCATCGCCGCCGTCAGTCGCTCTACAAGCGAAGGAACTCTCTCCTCTCGATCGCGCACCTCGGCTACGCTCAAACCCATGCGCGCGGCAACCGCGTCGACTACGGCGTTGTCGAGGAGCGACCAGCCGAGTGTTTTAGCGACAATGGCGGCGACCTCGGAGCCTCCCGACCCGTACAGCCGCGAGACCGTGAGTACTGACAACTTCTAGTCCTGATAAGGGCGTCGCCGTTTTTCTTCGACTGCGCGACCGTACGTGCCCGCGTCGGACCGTGCGATCTTTTTGCGCGCGACCAGTGACTCGAGCACCAGCTCGCAGCCCGCGGCGACGACGGGCAGATCGTCCATCCGCGCGAGACCAGCGGTGTTCACGACCTGCATCAATCCGGGTACACTGCCGAACCCCTCGACGACGGCTTCGACGCGCACGTCATCGGTCACCTGGAGCGCACCGCCCACATCGAACCACATGATGATCTCGTCGGTATTGACTCCGCCGGCGCGATCCTGATAAGTCGCATCGGCAGCGCGGCGGATCAGCTCGCGCGCGATGTTGTGGCCCCCGACGAGCTCACCCTCGTACTCGAGCTCGATCTTTCCGGTGATCGCAGGCAGCGCCGCGTAGATGTCAGCAATGCGAGGCACTATGTCGCGCTCGCCGGTCTGGATGGCGCGCCGTTCCGCGTTCGACACGACGTTCTCGAGCACGCTGATGGGCATTCGCTGCGAGACCCCCGAGCGCTTGTCGATCCGCTTGTCGATGCGGGCTTCGAACGCGACCCGCTCGATGACCTCGGCGATGAAATCCGGAACTCTAACCTTTCCCGCCCCGCGCGCAGTCCATGCTTCCTGATTCGTGATCGCCATGCCGAGCTCGACGGATTCCGGATAGTGCGTGGTAACTTCGCTTCCGATGCGATCCTTCAGCGGCGTGATGATCTTTCCGCGCGCGGTGTAGTCCTCGGGATTGGCGGTGAAGCAAAGCATGACATCGAGCGGCAGGCGTACGGGATACCCTTTGATCTGAACATCGCCTTCCTGCATGATGTTGAACAGACTGACCTGTACTTTCCCCGCGAGATCCGGCAGCTCGTTGAGCGCGAAAATTCCTCGATTCGCCCTCGGCAGCATTCCGTAGTGCATTGTGAGCTCGTCGCCGAGGATGTGGCCGCCGCGCGCCGCCTTGATCGGATCGAGATCGCCGATAATGTCGGCAACGGTGACATCGGGCGTCGCAAGCTTCTCTACGTAGCGTTGATCGGGGTCGAGCCACGCGATGGGAGTGTCGTCGCCGGCTTCATTGAGGAGACTCTTTCCGTACTTGGAGACAGGCGCGAACGGATTGTCGTTGACCTCGCTGCCGGCGATGATCGGAAGTGCCGGATCGAGCAACGTCGTCAACGCGCGCAGTATTCTCGACTTCGCTTGTCCACGCAGTCCAAGCAGAATGAAGTTGTGTCGGCTCAGGATGGCGTTGATGATTTGCGGCATCACCGTCTCCTCGTAGCCTATCACACCATGAAAAATGGGCTTTCGGGTGGCGAGCCGAGTGAGGAGATTCGCGCGAAGCTCATCTTTGATGGATTGCTGTCTGCGCTCTGGAGATCCGAACGCGGAACGCTTTAGCGCACCAAATGTTTCTGGGTAGACCGACAACCGATTCTCCGAGGGAAAATACGAACTTGCTTCGTTAATCTACGCGGCGTATCAGAGGGCAACCAGACGGCTCTGCCCTTGACACTGCTTCCGGTTGAGATAAAATTTCGCGCGCGCCAAAAACGGGCATGCAAACGCGTGCACGACCGGCGACTTATTCCACGTTTGCCTCTCAAGGAGATCGTAAATGAAGCGCCTGGCCCTTGTCGCCGCCGTCCTCGCACTTGCCGCATGCACCGCCAAGAAAGACGAGACGGCAACCACCGACACCTCCGCTCCCGCCATGGCTCCGGCCCCGGCAGCGATGGACACCGGCATGAAGATGGACACGACGGCCAGCACGACTCCGTCGAGCACGAGAAGGTAAGTCCAATCTTCCAGTAGCACGCGAAGGCGCCACTAGACTGTGGCGCCTTTTTCGTTTTGTTCGATCTGCACGTTGCACTCTCCGCCTTCCCACTTCGCCTGCAGCGTCGTACCGGCGGGCACCTCTCGCCGCACCATCCCGAGCGCGACTCCACCGTAGCGCGGCGACAACGCGGAGCTCCGGATGTCTCCGATCACCTTCCCACTCTCGTCGAGAAGCTCGGCGCCCTTCGGCGGCGCGGGACGAGTAACAAAGCGGAGTCGGCGTAGAAAACGATTGACGTGTCCGCGGAAATGCACGCGCGCAACTGTCTCCTGACCGATGTAACAGCCCTTCGTGTAGGAGATCGCGCCAAGGTCGTCGAAATTGGCTTCCTGGGGAAGTGTGGAGTCATCCATGTCCACGCCCCATTGCGGACGACCACTCTCGACGCGCGCAATCTCCCACGTGTCACTGCTTCCCGGCGCGATTCCCAACGCGTGAAACTGTGCCTTCAGTGAGCCGACAGCTTCACTGGGAATGAAGATCTCGAAACCGTCGAGATCCATTTCGGGAACGCGCGCGATTATCGCGGTCACCTCGGAGAACGGCCGACTGACGTGTCCGTACGGCGCGAGCGCAGCGAGATCCTTGTCATCGACGTCGGTCAAGCGTGATACAACCGAGCGCGAAGACCGTCCGAACACTCCGAGGTCGCTCAGCTCAGACGTCACATCGTGATACGGCGCCATCCTCGGGTTGACGTATTTGCGCACCATTTCCTTCCAACCCGGCGCGGCAGCAGACGACGTGTCGATCAGCAGTGCATCTTCGAGCGCGAAGATGCGAAGGTCGGCGACGATTTTTCCTTTCGGGGTCAGCGCGGCGGCGTACTGGCCTTCGCCCGGAGTCAGCGCCGACACATCGTTGGTCACCATGCCGGTGACGAGCTCGGCGGCCTTCGGTCCGGAAATTCGCATCCGCATGCGGTCGCTGCGATCGAAGAAGAGCGCACCGTTGTGCAGTGCGGAATACTCGTTCATTTCCGACATTAACTGCAATTAAGCCAGTGCCCTCAGCGGGCGCTACTGGCCGAACGCGGAGTACGAAGCGTCGAGCAAATCGATTGGGTGAATCGATCGCGCACCGATTTCAGCGCGGATCAATCCTGCTCCGATCTGCATGAGACAGCCGGGATTCCCCGTCGCCACCCACGGCGCACCAGTCGCGCGGATATGCGCGAGCTTGGGCGTGAGCACTGCATCCGAAGTATCGGGCTCGATGAGATTGTAGATGCCAGCGCTTCCGCAGCATTGATCGGAGTCGTGAAGCGGGACCAGCTCGAGTCCCGGAATCGCCGCGAGCACCGACAGTGGTGCCTGAGTCTCGCGCTGTGCGTGCTGAAGGTGGCACGGCGCATCGTAAGTCACCTTGATCGGGAGCAGCCCGCCCTCGCGCGGACCGGCTGCGGCGAGAAGCTCGCTGACATCTCTCACTCGCGCACTCAGCGCCTCCGCCCGGTCGTGCCACTCGGCATCATCCTTGAGCAAGTGGCCATACTCCTTCATGATGGCTCCGCACCCGGCAGCGTTCACGGCGATGAAGGTCGCGCCAGAGCGTTCGAACGCATCGATGTTTTTTCGGGCGAGCTTTCGGGCGGTGACCAGATCTCCAGCGTGGGCGTGAAGGGCTCCACAGCATCGCTGGCCGGGGGCCGCAACGATCGCATATCCGTTCACGGCGAGCACGCGCCTGGTCGCGCGGTTCGTCGCGCTGAACAGGCCGTCCATTACGCATCCGCGCAGCGTCGCGACACTACCGCGTTCACCACTCGTAACCGGACTGTAGCGAGATCGTTCGATTGAACGCCCCGTCGACGCGAGCATCGCCATCGCGAAGCCAAGGCGTCCCTTGATTCCAGAAAGCAGCGTTGGAATTGGTGTGGCGGCGAGTAGCCGCGAAAAAAACATTGCCGGGCGCAGCAGCCATTCGCGCGCGAACACGAACAGAATCAGACGAGCAATGAACGGAACGGAACGATACTCGTTAAGCGTCGCTCGAGTCGCTTCCAGTAACTGGCCGTATGGAACCCCGCTCGGGCAGACCGGTTCGCACGCTCTGCATCCAAGGCATTGATCGATGTGCTGCTGCACACTCGGATCGTCCGGTCTTACCGTGCCTTCGAGAAGCGACCGCATGAGGAAGATCCGTCCGCGCGGGCTGTCGTTCTCGTCTTCCAGATTGAGATAGGTTGGACATGCCTGAAGACAGAATCCGCAATGCACGCACGCGTTGATTCCGGGGAGCGCGCCGGCGAGCGGGCTGTTGGGCAGCGCACACCCTGGCATCGCATCGGGCGGCAGTGGATCGGGATGCGCAACGGGCGCGGGAGTCGGAAGGGGCGGAGTCGCTGTCACGATTAGTCGCCCAGTATTCCCGGATTCAAAATGCCGAACGGGTCATATGCCTTCTTGATACCCCGCGACAACGGATCCGCAGTGACGCTCGGCGACACCTCGGACCAGACTTCGGCTGGAAGCGTCTCATACACGACAGACCCGCTCGGCGGCGGCTCTGTACCGAGTCCAAGCTCCGACTGACTAGTCGAGGCGTCATTTTGCGACGGTCGTTCCACGAGGCGCAGCATGCCGCGGAGCGGATTGATGTATGTGAAGAATCGGGGATGAGAATCGGCCAGTATCGTCCCGGCCACAGACCGAAACTGCGCTGGTAATCCTGAAACTCTAATTACGCATCCTGAGCCGCGCTCCAGCGCACGAAGGTGTTGCCATTTGCTGACGTCCGTTTCTTCCGCGCGCGCCAGTTGCGAGAGTGTTCTGATCTGTGCATCAACGGCCGCCGTGCTTCCGCCGAATCGCACCAGGCAGACCGGAGTAGTGCCGAGCTCGAGCGCCTGCGCGGCGAAAGAGTTGAGTAGCTCGAAAGCGTACGCGCTAAAGGGCGCACTCAAAAACGCGCGCAGGAATGCGCTGGACTCTGTCGCCGTTCCAGCAAGCGGTACGATGAAAGTGCGATCCACCTGCGGCCGTGCATATAATCTGAGGGTGACCTCCGTGATCACTCCCAGCGTACCCCATGATCCAGCGAGGAGACGCGACAAATCGAAGCCGGCGACGTTCTTCACGACTTTCCCGCCAGCGCGGACGGTCTCGCCACGACCATTTACGAACTCGAGGCCGAGCAGCAAGTCGCGCGGCAGACCGAAACTCGAGGCGAGCGGGCCGGCGGATGCCGTAGCGATGGTCGCGCCGATCGTGCCGTCGGGCGAACCGTAGGGGTCCAAGGGCAGCCACTGGTCGTGCTCCGCCGTGGCCTCGGTGATCTCCGCGAGCGTGGTTCCCGCGCGAACTGTCAGAGTCAAATCGCCCGGAACGTAGCTGACAACTCCGGTGTCCCCACCAAGCGAAAGAGTGTTCTCGGCGCGGACCGGCCGGCCGGCGTCGAGCCAGCCACCGCGCCCGGAAATACGAACGGCCGAGCGGGAAGCGATGCAGTCGCGAATCGCGGATGTGACGCGCTCCGTGCTCACCAGACAGTCGGTCGCGATGGCTCGGCTTCCAGGGGCGAAGATTCGGTCTCTGCCGGGAGGTTCCGCGTGCTCCGCACTCCATGCCATTCCTTGCACGAGTGCACCGGAACGACCTTTCCCGGATTCGATCTGTGGTCGGGATCGAAGACTCCGCGCAGCTGGCACATCGCGTTGAGCGAAGTTTCGCTAAAGATCGACTCCATGTATCCCATCTTGTCGAGACCGACCCCATGTTCGCCGGTGATGCTTCCGCCGGCGGCGATGCAGGTCTGCATTATCTCCCGCATCGCCTTGTGCACGCGCTCGGCTTCGGCCGGATCATCGGCGCTGTAGGCGATGTTGGGATGGAGATTTCCGTCGCCGGCGTGAAACACGTTGCAGACCAGAACCGAGTACTTCTGACTGATGGCGTGGATCGCGGCGAGAATCTCCGGCAGTTTGGTGCGCGGAATTACCGCGTCCTGAACGATCAGATGCGGCGCCAGCCGACCCATCGCTCCAAATGCTTTTTTTCTTCCCTGCCAGAGCTTGAGCCGCTCGGCGTCGTCGCGGGCAATTCGAACTTGGCGCGCGCCACCTTCGTTGCAGATGCGACGCACCGTTTCGATATCAGCGGCGACGCCTGCCTCGAGTCCGTCGAGCTCGATCAGCAGAATCGCTTCGGCGTCCTTCGGGTAGCCCGCGGCGTAGATGGAATCTTCGACGACGCGAATCGTCGGACCATCCATGAACTCCAACGCGGCTGGTACGATTCCCGACGCAATGATCGCCGACGTGACGTGCGCTGCGGCATCGACCGACATGAAATCGGCGAGTAGCGTTCTGACCGCCGGGGGCTTTGGTGTCAGCTTCACGGTTATGTCGAGCGCCAGACCAAAACAGCCTTCCGATCCGATAAATGCGCCGCGCAGATCGTAGCCATCTCGCTCGCCGATCTTGCTGCCAAGCTCGACGACCTCACCACTCGGCAGAATTACAGTCATCGCGAGCACGTGGTTCAGCGTGACGCCGTACTTGAGACAATGTGGGCCTCCCGCGTTCTCGGCGACATTGCCACCTATCGTGCACGCCGCTTCGCTCGACGGATCAGGAGCGTAGAGCAATCCGTGTGGCGCGACGTGCCGATTGAGCCGCAGGTTCACGACGCCCGGTTCCACCGTCGCGCGGCGGTTATCGATGTCGAGCGAGATGATCTTTTTGAGACGATGCAGCCCGACGACAACGATATCGTCCGCGAGTGCCCCGCCTGAGAGGCCGGTCCCCGCGCCGCGAGGAACGAACGGCAGACCCTCGTCAGCCAGCAATCGAACAACAGCGATGGTTTCGTCGCGAGTGCCTGGAAAAACCGCGAGCCGCGGCTGCCGCCTATAGCCCGGCAATCCGTCGGAGTTATAGACAAGTAGCTCGCTCTGACGGCTCAAGACGTGGCGTTCACCTACGATGTCGGCCAGGCGTTCGGCAACCATTGATTTGAATTTAGCTATTCGTCTTGCTCTGGCGCGGCGGTGACGAGGCGGAGTGCGTCGTGCTCGATCCGATAATTGAGTGGGGTGGTTACTTGCTTCAACTCGCCATCGAGACCGACCGTTGCGCTCGCGCGATTAAGGTCGATGCGACAACGGTCGACGATGAAGTTGTCGAACTCCGGTAGTCGCCCAGCCTCTTTTGTCCCTTTCGCGATCGCAGCGAGTGCGATCGCGAACAGCCTGGCGCGTGCTCGGCCGCGGACGATCATGACATGGAGCCCGCTTCTCCCGTTTTTAACGCGGCTCCCAAGACTCGGCATCTTGAGCTCGCGTTCGCCGACTCCGATGAAAACGAGGGATGAGCGGTACGTTTTCTTTCCGCCGTCGACTTCGAGGGTGACGGTAAAATTACGGAGATGGGACAACGTTTTGACGAAGGCAGCCATTGTCGCGATGCCATAGCCGACGCGCTTCTCCAGGTGTTCGCGATCGCGTACGAACGTGACGTAAGCGCCGATCGAGCTGGTGTTGAGAAAGACGCAATCGTTGACATAGCCAATGTCGGCGGCCTGCACGATTCCTTCGCCGCCGGCGATGAGCGCGGCTTTGCCGAGGTCGGTGGGGATACGATGATCCTTGGCGAAGTGGTTGAGCGTGCCGCCGGGAAGGATGGCGAGCTCAGTCTGAGTTTTGGCGACGAGAGCCGCTGCTGTGGCGATAGTACCGTCGCCGCCGGCGACAAGGATCCTCGTCGCGCCGGAATCGATTGCCTGTTTCAGCCGCGATTCAATATCGACTCCTCTCACGACGCTCAGGTCGAAGCCGACTTTGTCGAGCGCTTCCCGCGCAGCCTCGGCGTTCCCGCACTCTGAGTTCAGGAATGCTTTGAGTTTCGATGAGTTGTGGGAGGCAGGGCCGCTCGGCATCGGAAGGGGGACGGGGGAGGGGGAAGGGGGATGGGGGATGGGGGACGGGGGATGGGGGATGGGAGCGGAGAGCAACCCCGGTATTCGGACAGCTTGGCACTCATACAAGAAAGACGCCGACCAAAAATGGCCGGCGTCTCGACACGCTTAAAAACTTGCGCTTCGCGCTTCCAGCTAACTCCAGAACCCTGCGAGCGCCGAACCATCCGGCGATTCGCGGAGCTTCTCGAAGGCGCGCTCACGAATCTGCCTGATCCGTTCGCGCGTGACTCCCATCAGCGCGCCGATTTTCTCGAGCGTCATCGCATCCGAGCCCTGTTCGAGCCCGTAGTAGAGGTGGAGGATCTTGCGCTCGCGGGGCGTGAGGTATTTCCGGAACACGCGATCGATGAATTCCCGCATCAGGTGGAAGTCCGTAACGTCCTCGATCTCTCCGCCATCCACGCCGGCGAAGCGCTCACCGAGTGTGCAGGCTTCGCGATCTGACCGATCGATGGGAGCATCGAGGGAGATTTCGGTGGCCGACATCTGCTTGGCGGAGCGAACTGCGTCCGGAGTTTCCTCCAGGAGCCTGCCAATTTCGTTGTCGGTGGGATCGCGCTTGAGTACCTGGGAGAGGACTGTCTGTGCGCGGGCGAGCTTGATCAGCTGGGAATTCTGGTTGAGCGGGATCCTCACGCTCCGTGTCTGCTCCGCGAGGGCCTTCAGTACTGCCTGTCTAACCCACCACACTGCATACGAAATGAACTTTACGCCTTGATCCGGATCGAACTTTCTAACCGCTTTTAGAAGTCCTTCATTTCCGATTGCGACGAGCTCACCCAGGTCGAGTCCGTGACCCTGGTACTTCTTAACGTAGGAAATGACGAATCTGAGGTTGGCGGTGACCAGCCGCTCAGCTGCCTTCTCATCGCCGGCCTGGGCGCGACGGGCGAGCCGACGCTCCTCTTCGGCGTCGGTAATCAGGGGAAGCTTTTGTATGTCTTGGAGGTACTGGTCGAATGCGGTGGACGGGGAGGAACGGAAGAAGCCTTTGGATCTACTTTCACCCGTTGTCTGCATAAGCCCCTTTTAGCGACAATTTTGTCGCCCGGCGGCCTGGGTGGCGCGCCCGGCATTGCTGGACGCGCACGTTAACTATGCGTACGCTCAGCCGTCAACAGCCATCTTTCATGCCACCGGAGGGCCCGGAGGATCTTTGGTCTTCGTTCGGGTTGTGGCCGTCAGGATAGCTATACCGATCAGAATTATGCAGCCCACGATCACCCAGGTTTGTGACACGCCCACCAGAATTGCGGCGATCGCGAGACCGATGATCAGGACGATGAATCCGATCAGGTAGGTACTGAACGAGGACATGGTCGCTCTCGAGTTGGAATTTTCGCGGGACTGTCGCGCAATTGTAGGGCCAAGCAGAGCTAACTACGGAACCGGGAGCCTCACTGCATCTACGCTAGCGCTTGGCTAACCCGTCCCACCGAGTCGGCGTGAGCGAGTCATTCGGAACCTGCTCGACTTCCCGCGCGACCAGCACTGCGGTTCCCCAGTGGCGGCCGAAGCGTGCGGCTTCTTTGCAGTTCGGATTCCAAATGTCGAGAGTCGCACCGAGGACGTTTCCGCCGGTGTCGTCGACGAGGTAGCGACCAAGGTATTCGTCGTCGAGAAAGACCTCGACGTAGCGCGAGAGCGGGAAAATTCGCGGGTCCGCAGCGACGATTCCGTGTCTCGTCTGACGACCGCGACGCGTCTCACCCTGTAAGCAGTACTGGGTAAGAGAGACGGGAATGGCAACGCCGTCCTGGGCGCGGGCGAACTTGGACGGGATAAGCGGAAGCAGGCCGCGCTTCATTTTGATCGCTTCGTGCGCAGTTGCCCGTATGACATTCACGGGAATGGATTCAATTCCATCCGCGATTGGTCCGGCAACAGTGGTTGTCGCTCTGGCCGCATTTACCGCCGCGGAAGGGAGCGCTTTGGCTGCATCGGCAACCCTATCCCGCAGGGGCGGGGTGAGCATCCCGGCTTGATCGTGAACGCTCTCGATATCGGCGAGTAGATCAGGCTCGAGTTGTGGGCCTTTGAGCGGCGGGCCATCACCATCGATGCTGGCTTCAACAGGCGCAAGCGAGGGCAGCGCGACTGCACCAGTGCCGATTAGTGCAACGGCGAGAGATACCGCGACCACGGTACGCAGAATCTCGCCACGCGGTCGCGAGACAGATACGTCGTCAGCGCGCCTCAGTGCGAAGGTACGCCGAGAGATTTTGCTGATTTTCATGCAAGCACCTCCCGAAGTTGATCGTCACTTACTGAAACAGCCCATCCAGTCTCTGCCGCCGCCATCGCTCCGATTCTCAGGGGAAGAGCGAACCTAAGCTTCCCGCCTCGCCCCTTTTTGTCGGACTTCATCGCTTCCAACACGTCATCCGCCGCGTATCCCGGAGGGAGCCCGGTCGGCAGGCCAATCGCCTGCAACACGGCCGCGATCTCGGTCGCGGTTCCGGGTTGAGCTACCCCAACTAGCTCAGCGAGCTTGCCCTCCAGCGCCATCCCGATAGAGACCGCCTCGCCATGGAGGAGCGAGTAGCCGCTAACCAACTCAACGGCATGGCCAATCGTGTGGCCGAAATTGAGAACTTTTCGAAGGCCTTCCTCCCGCTCATCACGTGAGACAATGTCGGCCTTGATCTCAATGCTACGGACGATGAGTGCGAGCAACCTGTCACTCGCCGCACCGCTTGCCGACAGCATCTGGGAACCACTCCTGGCGACCTCACGAAAATAAGGCTCGTCCGCGATTACGCCATGCTTGACAATCTCTGCAAGTCCCGCACGCATTTCCCTAACTGCAAGTGTGACAAGGACTTGCGGATCGACGATAACCAGGCTGGGCGGATGAAAAGAGCCCACCAGGTTCTTCCCGGCGAAGGTATCGACTGCCGTCTTTCCCCCAATCGAGGCGTCCACCATCGCCACCAAAGTCGTCGGTATCTGAACCACCGGAATCCCGCGCATGAAGGTCGCGGCAACGAAGCCGGCGAGATCCCCTACTACGCCGCCACCGAGCGCAATCACGACAGAGTCGCGGCCATAGCCTTTCACGAGCAGCTGGTCGGTGAGCCGAGCCCAGCTGTCCCGCGTCTTGTTGGACTCGCCGGCGGGTACCATTAGCTGCTCCAGGGAGCCTCGTTCGAACTGGCTGGCGATAACCTCACCGTACCTGGGACCGACGTTCGAGTCCGTGATCACCGCATACCGGTGGGTTGGGACGACTTGGCGTATCATCGAGCCGGCGCGCGACAACAGGCCGGGCGCGACGCGGATGGAGCATCCGCCGAGGACGACCTCTACCAGGTTACTTCCCCTGCGCCGGTGACGACGTTCGCCAGGCGGGCAAGCGTGAAAAGGAGGTCGGACAGCCGATTCAGATAAATGACGACGAGCGATGGGATCTCGACGTCGCGCTGAAGCGTGACAACACGGCGCTCGGCTCGGCGGCACACAGTCCTGGCAACGTGGAGTACCGCGCCCTTTCGACTGCCACCAGGAATAATGAAGGCTTTGAGCGGCTCGAGCTCCTCCTCGCAAGCGTCGATCGCGCGCTCGAGCTCCATGATGCGGCGGTCGTCGATGTTTGCCTTGCTCAGGTGTCTGTGCATCTTCTCGAGGTCGGGGGTCGCGAGCAGCGCACCGATACTGAACAAGTCGCGCTGCATGGGGACCAACACCTCGTCGATTCGGGGAAGAGGCTCAACCGCCCGCGCCATGCCGATTACCGCGTTAAGCTCGTCGACATCGCCGTAAGCTTCGACGCGCGGATCATCCTTGGGAACCCGTCCTCCACCGAAGAGACCGGTGTCGCCAGCGTCGCCCGTCTTCGTGTAGATCTTCATCGCGGGAAATGTAACGCTGATTGCCCCGCTTCCCCGTCACGATAGTATTCGGTGACACCCAAGCCCTGCGAACCGACCCCAAATGCGCCTGCCCGACGAAAAGGATCTGCTCGATAGCAACTTCCCTCTGGGCGATGGCACCGCCGAGACCGAGGCAACGGTTTACTGCCCCTACTGCAACGAGAATGTTGAGATCGCTCTCGATCCGGGCGGAGGGCCGGCGCAGGAATACGTGGAAGACTGCGAAGTCTGTTGTCAGCCGTGGAACGTCAGCGTGCGTTATCGGGCCGATGGGACGGCGACTGTTATCGTGACGGCGTTGGACTGAGTTCGGTGCGGGCGCGAGCGGCTCTCCATTCGGGCTCTAAAATGGAGTACAGTGCGAGCGTCTCGAAGCGATTCCACTTGATCGCCCAATCGCGCTCGACGCCTTCTTGCTGCATGCCAAGCTTCTGCATCACCCGCCCCGAGGCGGGGTTACGCACGAAGTGCCGCGCTTCGATGCGGTGGAGCCCGAGCGTCTCGAATCCGAAGTCAATGATGCGCTCGGCTGCTTCGGTCGCGTAACCGCGATTCCAGCAATCGAGCGCGATCCAATAGCCGAGCTCAGCTCGACGGTGCTCGCGCTTGATCATGAGACTCATGGCGCCGATGAGCGCTTCTGTTTTCCTGCCGACGATCGCAAAGGTAGCACTGGTTCCGTCGGCCCAGGCGGGCGCCTGGATGCGAATCCAGTCCGCCGCGCCACCGTGCGGATATGGATGCGGAATGTTGAGTGTGGTATCCGCGATCTCGCGCATGCCGGCGAGCCGCTCGACATCGAAGGCGTCGTCATCGACGAAGGGTCGAAGAATCAGACGCTCCGTTGTAAGCGTGGGCTGCTCGTTTAGCGGTCTCGCTTCGACATAACTCTGCATCTCCCGGAATCTGTTTCGGCAGCGAGTTGGGGCCAAGTCCGCGGTCCGTCCGACACCATATATTTCGGCGAAGAGATGACGCACGAGATAACGGATATCACGATCATTGGCGGCGGTCCTACCGGGCTGTTCGCCTCTTTTTATACGGGGATGCGGGGAGCGACGGCGCAGATCGTCGACGCCCTGCCGCAGCTGGGCGGCCAGCTTACCGCGCTTTACCCCGAGAAATACATCTTCGACGTCGGCGGGTTCACCAAGATTCTCGCAAAGGATCTCGTCAACGCGCTCGTCGAGCAGGCTTCACAGTTCAATTTGCGGCCGCACCTCAATCAGAACGTCACGGCCCTCGAGCGGAGCGACGACCACTTCGTGCTCGTCACCGAAACGGATCGCTTTCCGACGCGCGCGATCGTCATCGCCGGCGGGATCGGGGCGTTCTCACCGCGCCGTCTGCCACAGCAATGCGCCGAGCCGTGGTACGGGCGCGGAATCTTCGACCGGGTGAATAATCCTGACGAATTCCGCGGTCAGCGCATCGTCATCATCGGCGGGGGCGACTCGGCGTTCGATTGGGCACAACAGCTACGCGATCGCGCGGAAGCGGTGACGCTCGTTCATCGCAGTGACAAGTACCGCGCGCACGGCGCAACCGTAGCCGATGTCCAGGCGGCGGCGACTGCCGGTCGGACGACGTTGCTACCCTTCCACGAGCTGCACGACGTGCGATCCGAGGGCGAGAGACTTACCGGGGTCGTCGTGCGAGATATCAAGGCGAAAACCACTCGCGACATCGACGCCGACGCGATTCTTCCCATGCTCGGGTTCCATAGCGACATTGGAGCGCTCGCCGAATGGGGACTGAACTGCGAGAAGAACGAGATCGTCGTCAACAGTCTGATGGAGACGGGACGTCCAGGAGTATACGCCGCGGGGGACATCACGACTTATCCGGGGAAGCTCAAGCTGATCGCAACAGGATTTGGTGAGGCGGCAACCGCCGTGAATCAGGCGGTCCACTGGATCTACCCGGAGAAGAAAGTGAACCCGGGCCACAGCTCCAACATGGCCATCTTCGGCCAGAAGGACGACTAGCTCGACTCGTCCAGAGCTCGAGTTGGCGCGATTGCGTGAGCACGCCGCTCGTCGCGCGCGGCACGCACACATAGGACCCAGGTGAGGGTCGCAGTTCCCAGTGTCACCGCCATGTCGGCGACGTTGAATGTCCAGAAGCGGTGGGTGCCGATTCCAACGTCGATGAAGTCGACGACGCCGCGGGCCGATCGCAGGCGATCGATGAGATTACCCAGCGCACCTCCGCAGATGAGCGCGAGAGAAACGATCTGGATACGGTCGTCAGGTCGGGTCTGCTTGTACATGTACGCGAGCACGAAGAGCGTCCCAACGGAGAGGGATACGAACCACCAACGCGACGAAGGACCGAGCGAGAAGCTCATCGCACCCTCGGGGTTGTAGGCGAGGGTGAACCGCAGCACGTCGCCGAGAACGTTGTGAGGAACGTAGGGCGGTGACAGCTCGGTGACGGCAAATCGCTTGCTTGCGACATCGAGTAGCAAGGTCGCAAGCAGGATCGTCCAGAATCTATTGTGTCTTTGCGGCATGGATTTCGGTGGGCTGTATTACCCCTACGGCGGCAAACACGCATGCGTTTCGCCGCCAGGTTGGCATCAAGAAGAGCATTATAGATTCCAGTACACCGAAGTCCCCTTGAAAGCCACGACGAGGCGGAATGGCACGAGCGACCGACAAACGTAACGGACCTCCGCTGCACTATCATCTCATCGGGATCGGCGGAACGGCGATGGCTTCGCTCGCCGGACTTCTCAAGGCCGCGGGTCACAAGGTGACTGGCTCCGACGCCAATGTGTATCCGCCGATGTCGACCGGGCTTCAGGAGATGGGGATCGCGTACACCGAGGGATACCGTGCCGAAAACCTCGAGCCGCGGCCCGATATAGTGGTTGTCGGGAACGTGATCTCGCGCGGCAACCCTGAGCTGGAGGAAGTCCTGATCCGCAAGCTCCGGTACACGTCAGCTGCCGCTACTATAAAGGAGGAGTTTATTTGGGGTCACCACTCGCTCGCCGTGGCGGGGACCCACGGAAAGACGACGACGACCTCACTCCTCGCATGGGTCCTGGAATCGGCCGGGCTGAATCCCAGCTTCCTGATCGGCGGGATCGCCGAGAACTTCGGAACGTCTTTTCGACTGACGGACTCGAATTATTTCGTAATCGAGGCTGACGAGTACGACACGGCGTACTTCGACAAGGGTCCGAAGATGTGGCACTACCTACCGGACACAGCGATCGTCAACAATATCGAGTTCGACCACGCCGACATCTATCGGGACGAAGAGGCGTACAACTTCGCGTTCGCCCGCTTCATCAACCTCGTGCCGAAGAACGGGGTCGTGATCGCCGGGTGGGATTCGCCAATCGTGCGGCAATTGGTGCCCAAGTCATTTGCGCCGGTCGAGACGTTCGCGTACGGAGAGGACGCGGCCCCGCCCGCCGCTCAACCGCACTGGTACGCGCGCGATGTCGAATTTAGCGAGAGCGGAACACGATTCAGGGCGTTTCGCTCGGATCATGAATGGGGACGCATCGACACTCCGCTCGCTGGTGCGTTCAACGTGCGAAACGTGCTCGCCGTAATCGCGGCGGCGGAATCGGTAAATGCCGATCGTGACGGCGTGCGCGAAGGGCTTCGCACCTTTAGAAGCGTGAAACGGCGAATGGAAGTGCGCGGGGAAGTGCGCGGAGTCGCGGTGATCGACGATTTCGCGCACCATCCCACCGCGGTGCGTGAGACGATCAATGCGATCAGGCAGAAGTACGCGGGCCGCCGCATTGTCGCTGTCTACGAGCCACGGAGCTACACGGCTCAGCGCCGCGAATTCCAGGACGACTACGCGAAGGCGTTCGGTGGAGCGGACGAGGTCATTTTTGCGTCGCTCTACAGGCCGGACAGATACACGAAGGAAACGGCGCTGGATCTGAACGAGCTCATCTCGGACATTGCGACGAACGGAAAGAAAGCGAAGCAGCTAAAGGACGCTGACGCTATCGTGGCCGACCTGGTTCCTCGGCTTCAGCCGAGGGATGTCGTCCTGATAATGTCGAATGGGGGGTTTGGGGGGATACATCAGAAGCTGCTCGACAGATTGGCGCAGACAGCGCCTTGACGGCTACTTACGAACTACCGGCTACGGAGCTTTGGGCGGAGCGGCGCGGGGCTTCGGGCATTCCTTCCGATCGAGGGCTTAGGACTAAGTGCATTGCTGATTGATGACTGAGTGAGGTCCGAGGACAAAAGGCATTCGCGCAGGACTAAGGACCAACGCGGTGACAGGTTATCCTCGGTCCTGCGCTGATGCCCTTTGTCCTAGATCCTCAATTAGTCCGCGATCATAAATGCACTTGGTCCCAAGCCCTCAG
>JBJMOA010000168.1:0-12989 GCA_045803975.1 Gemmatimonadaceae bacterium | reverse complement strand
TGTGGTTCGGCGGCGTCCGCCAGCCTGCCCGGCGGCTTCGGAAGAAGGGCGAGATGAATGATCTCGTCCATTGTCGACACGAACGTGAAGCTCATGCTGTTGACGACCTCGTCGGGGATGCCGCGCAGATCTTTCGCATTTGCCTTGGGCAGAATTACCTGACGCAGGCCGGCGCGATATGCGGCCATCACTTTCTCTTTCACGCCGCCGATCTCGAGAACCTTGCCGCGCAGCGTCATTTCGCCGGTGAGGGCGATGTCACGCCGCACCGGCCGGCGACTCAGCACGCTGGCAATCGCCAGCGTCACGGCCGCTCCGGCGCTGGGTCCGTCTTTTGGAATCGCGCCGGCAGGGAAGTGGACGTGCAAATCGACTTCCTTGAATTCCAGGTCAGCGACACCGAGTGTGTGGGCGCGCGAGCGAACGTACGAGTAAGCAGCGTCCACGGATTCGCGCATCACGTCGCCTAGCTGACCTGTAACGGTGAGGCGTCCCGTGCCCGGCATTCTGAGCGCCTCGATGACCATGAGATCACCGCCCGTGGCAGTCCACGCCATTCCGGTCACCGCGCCAATCTCCGGCTCCTGCTCGGCGTCCTCGAGCGTGTACGTAGGATTACCAAGAATGTCGATCACCATCTTGTTATCCACGACCCACGCTCCCTCTTCGCCGTCCGCTTTTTTGCGCGCGCGCTTGCGCATCAGAGCGGCGATGTTGCGCTCGAAGTTGCGCAAACCGGCCTCGCGGGAATAGCGATTGGAGATGAATCCCAACACTTCGTCGGTGAACTGGATGTCCTTGTCGGTAATCCCGTGCTCCTCGATCAGGCGCGGCAGCATGTAACGCCAGGCAATCTCGACCTTTTCCTCGACGGTGTAGCCGAGCACGCGAATGACTTCCATGCGGTCCCGCAGCGGAGCCGGGATGTCGTAGAGATTGTTAGCGGTGCAGATGAAGAGAATGCTGGAGAGGTCGAACGGCAGATTCAGATAGTGATCGACGAAGTTCGAGTTCTGCGACGGGTCGAGCACCTCGAGCATCGCCGCGGTAGGATCACCCGATGGACCGCCGCTCGTCATTTTATCGATTTCATCGATCATTAGAACCGCGTCGCGCACCTGCACGCGACGCAGCGACTGGAGAATCAGTCCCGGCATCGCGCCCACGTAGGTCCGCCGATGACCGCGGATTTCGGCTTCGTCGCGGACGCCACCGACGGAAATTCTGTAGAACGCGCGGTTGATCGAGCTCGCGATGGCTTCACCGAGCGAAGTCTTTCCTGTGCCGGGCGGTCCAACGAAGCAAAGAATCGGACCGTGTGGATCGCCGCCGCGGAGCTTGCGTACCGCGAGGTACTCAGTGATACGCTCTTTCGCTTCCTTCAGGCCGTAGTGACGCGAATCGAGCAGGTCTTCGACTTTCTTCAGCTCGATGACTTCGTCGGTCGTCGAGCGCTTGTTCCATGGCAGTGCGAGCATCCAGTCGAGATAGGTACGAATTACCTGATACTCGCTCGAGGCCGGCGACAGATTGCGCATGCGCTCGATTTCGCGCCGCCCTTCCTGCGCTGCTTTCTCGGGGAGATTTGCTTCCTCGAGCTTCTTGAGCGTCTCGATCGCTTCTTTTTCGCCCGGATCGCCCTCGCCCAGCTCTGATTGAATGGCGCGCAGCTGCTGGCGGAGATAAAACTCGCGCTGGTGCTGCTCGATCTTGATTTCCGTTTGCCGTTTCACGTCCTCAGCGACGCGTGCGCGACCCACTTCGCGCTCGACGCGGCCGAGCAGGAACTTGAGGCGCTGGCCGATGTTGAGGCGCTGGAGAATCTCGTCCTTGTCCGAGACCTTGAAATTGAGGTTGGTAGCCGCGAGATCGGCGAAACGGCCCGGATCGGAGATGTTCATCTTGAGGATCGCCGGCACTTCATCCGGGATGCGCTCGATCAGCTCCGCGAGCGTCTCCGCGCCTGTAACGATGCGCGAAATGAGATCATCGACTTCGTTCGGATCAGGCGGAATCTCCTTTGCCGGCTTGATGCGGACGATCGCGAACGGCTCGGTCTGTACGACACCCTCGACGACGATCCGACGAAGACCCTGAAGGGTGATCTGTACGGTCTCGCCGGGAAGATTGATGCGCTCGTGAACTCGTGCCGCGACGCCGACGCGGCCGACGAAGCGCTCGGGATCCAGGACATCGTCGTGATCCCCGCTTGCCACAACTAATCCGACGATGAGACCCGCGTGCTCGTTGGCCTTGAGAAGCGCCAGATTTTCCGGCGCACCCATCTGGACGGCGATGGTGCCAAGTGGATAAACGATCGTCGAGCGAAGCGCCATCAGCGGCAGCGTCGCCGGTATTTCAGCGTGGAGTATGTCGTCTTTACGCTGTGTAGCAGCCATCCAATTCCTCTCGGGGGTGTGTTGCAGTCAGTTGTTTCAGAAGTTAACGGCGCCTAAGTTTAAAGGCTATGTTCGAAGACCTGAGCGAGAAGCTCGAAGCCACGTTCGCCCGCCTGCGTGGCCGCGGTGTCCTAAGCGAAGCCGATATCAAGGAGGGCCTGCGCGAAGTACGGCGCGTGCTGCTCGAGGCAGACGTCAACTTTCAATTGACGCGCGAGTTCCTCGAACGTGTCGAAAAAAAAGCGACGGGCGTCAATGCTCTGAGTACGGTCTCGCCCGGACAGCAGCTAGTCAAGATCGTCCATGAAGAGCTTGCCAACATGCTCGGCGAGCGCCGCGAAGGACTGAAGCTCGGCACTGTCCCGCCGTCGGTGATCATGATGGTTGGACTCCAAGGCTCTGGAAAGACGACCACCGCGGCCAAATTGGCGCGGAAGCTCAAGGCTGAAGGACGGTCGACCCGACTCATTGCTGCTGACGTATACCGTCCGGCGGCAATCGATCAGCTCGAAACTCTCGGTCGTGATCTCTCGATTCCGGTTTACGCCGACCGCACTACGACAGACGTTGTAAAAATCGCGCGTGCCGGCGTCGCTGAGGCGCTGCGGGAGCGCGACCGTGTGGTGATTCTCGATACCGCGGGCCGCTTGCAGATCGACGAGCCGATGATGCAGGAGCTCGCGCGCCTCAAGGAAGCTCTGCGGCCGAGCGAGATATTGCTCGTCGCCGACGGCATGACAGGACAGGACGCGGTCAAGATTGCTCAAGGCTTCGACAAGGCACTCGACGTGACCGGCGTGATCCTGACGAAAATGGACGGCGATGCACGCGGTGGCGCTGCGCTCTCGATCTACGGTGTAACGAAGAAGCCGATCAAGTACATCGGCGTTGGCGAGAAGCCCGATGCGCTGGAGGAGTTCCATCCCGATCGAATGGCCGGCCGCATTCTCCAGATGGGTGACATCGTTACGCTCGTCGAGAAAGCCCAGGCGTCGTTCGACGAAGCAGAAGCGAAGCGACTCGAGAAGAAGGTTCGCAAAGAGGGAATGGATCTGAACGATTTTCTCAACAGCATGCGCCAGATCCAGAAGATGGGCCCGCTCGAGGGAATTCTAAAAATGCTGCCTGGCGTGAATACGAAGGCGCTCAAGCAGATGAAGGCCGATCCGAAGCGCATGAAGCACGTCGAGGCGATCGTGCTGTCAATGACTCCCGCCGAGCGCAAAAATCCCTCGGTCATCAACGGTTCCCGCCGTGCCCGCATCGCGAAGGGCTCAGGTCGCCCAATCAGTGACGTCAACCGACTGCTCGACCAGTTCCGCGAAATGCAGAAAATGATGAAGAAAATGGCTGGCGGTGGCAGAATGCCGGCAATGCCGGGAATGTTCGGGCGGTAGTTGCTCGGTCCCGTCCCAAGCCGCACAGCATTTGCAACATTCTCCAGATCAAGCGGGGAAGCTGAGCGAACCGGAGGGACGATCAATGGAAGCCGAAAATTGGGTTGAAGCCGAGAATAGGGGAAACGTTCTCCCATTAGTGGGCGCGGTGGGCGTTGGTGCGGCGCTCGCGTACTTTCTCGACCCGGACCGCGGGGAAAGACGCCGCCATTTAGCGGCAGACCAGGTCGTGCATGCATCGAGAGTTGCAACCGATGCAATCGGCGTCACGAGTAGAGATCTTCGTAACCGCAGTCGTGGTCTCGCCGCCGGAATTCGCAATACCTTCGCCGATCAGGATGGTGACGACGTAGTCATCGGCGACCGTGTACGCGCGGCGCTGGGACGACTTGTCTCGCATCCAGGCGCGATCGAGGTTCAGGTCGAGAACGGCCGCGCGATCCTGAGCGGGGCGGTTCTCGCGGACGAGGCCGATCAACTCATCGCCGGTGTCAAAAAGGTGCGCGGGATCGAAGATGTCGAGGCACGGTTCGACCGGCACGATCAGCCCGGAGACGTTCCCGCGTTGCAGGGGACACCGCGTCCACCAGCTAACAAGTTTGAGCTGCTTCAAGAGAAATGGACGCCAGCGACGCGACTCGCCGCGACGGTGGCAGGCGGTGCGCTCGCCGCAATGGCGATCGGACGGGGCGATCGCGGAAACCTGCTAACGAAATCCATCGGACTAGCCGGTTTAGCGCTTTTCGTCCGTGGTGCAGCGAACAAACCCTTCGACCAGCTCCTCGGCATCGGCGCCGGACGGCGCGCGGTCACGTTGCAGAAGACCATCAATATCATGGCGCCCGTCGACGAAGTCTTCGCGTGGCTTACCGATTGGGAGCGGTGGCCAGAGTGGATGTCGCACATCCGGGAAGTCAGGGCGAGCGGTGAAACTGGCGACGGAACGCTGACCCACTGGGTTGTTGATGGTCCGGCCGGGACGACCGTTTCCTGGGACTCGATCGTCACGCGCTACGAGCCACAGGACATCGTCGCATGGAAGACGGTCGAAGGGTCCCCCATCGCGCACGCTGGGGTGATGCGGTTCTTCCGCAACGAAGATGGATCTACGCGAGTCGACATCAGGATGTCGTATAACCCGATCTTGGGCGCCGCCGGACACGCGGTGGCGGTTGCGTTCGGGCGCGATCCGAAGAAGCAGCTCGACGACGATCTCGCGCGGGTCAAGACGGCGATCGAAACCGGCGTACCGGCGCACGATGCAGCGGCAAACCGCATCTGACCGGCAAGACCACCCGCCACAAGCGGGCAATCGTTAGGCGGGGGAAGTGGTCAATCGCGTGAGTCGCGTTCGTTTTGTAGCGCGACTCGCGCTGCTGCCCGCGATAGCGGTGGTTGCGCTGCTCATCGCCTGGCGCCTCGGCTATTTCGATCTCGCGCGGCGCGAACAGCTCTTTTCAGTCGTGCAGCGCGCGCGAGAGACCGACGGAGCGGGCGTCCTTTACGTAATCGTCTACGCGCTTTTCGCGACGCTCGGTCTCCCGATCACCGTACTCTCCGTCGTCGGGGGCGCGCTCTTCGGCGCGGCGCGTGGATTCGTGCTGGCGTGGACGGGCGGAATGCTGGGTACGCTGACGGCGTACGGGATGGCTCGGTCGATCGGGCAACGTCCGGCGCGGCGACTTTTCGGCCGTCATCACCTGCTCGATCGGCTACGAAAGCGCTCCGATTTCTGGACACTTCTTCGACTGCGATTGTTGCCGCTGGCACCGTTCGGCGTACTCGATTACGTCGCAGCTTTGGTCGGAGCCTCACTGCGAGCGCTAATGCTTGCCACCGCTGTAGGCACGGTGCCGTCAGCGGCAGCATACGCGTACGCCGGTGCCGAGCTGGTGAAGGGGCTCGCGCAGACCGGAGAGACGCGACTACGAGCGTTCTGGATTGCTGGAGTGGTTACAGCGCTCGTGACACTCGCGTCGTTGCTGCCGACGGTGACACGACAACTCCGGGGGTAACGGAAGGTCAACTGCAACAAAAGGTGTGGGGTGCGGGGTGCCAGGTACTGGGTACGAGCCAAGACGACTTTATCTCGGACCCAGCACCCAGTACCCGGGACCTCACACCTTTTGTTGCAGTTCTTTCTGTCTCGAGGTTTTATGGGTAGCGCGTTGTAATTAGATTCCGTGACCCGAAAGTATTCGGGGAAGCGGGTGCGCGCCGGAATCGCCGGTGATGCGAGGAGCCCGCTCGGTACCCTCATCAGGGAGCAGTACGCACATGGTAAAGATTCGTCTCCGCCGCGTTGGGCGGAAAAATGCGCCGTTCTATCGAATTCTCGTCGCCGACTCACAGAGCCCTCGCGACGGGAAGTTCATCGAGATCATCGGGCAGTACGCTCCCCGCAAGAGTGAGGGTGCTCTGCAGGTGGACGAGGAACGAGCCAACTACTGGCTCAACGAGGGCGCTCAGCCAACTGACACCGTCCGGTCGCTGCTCCGTCGCGCCGGCGTCCTCAGACGCCGCCACGAGCAGCGCCTCGGCATCGAGCGGAAGGTCGTGGCGGTCCCGGTCAGCGAGCAGGCCGAAGAAGCTACGCCGTCTGGGGCCTAAAGCCTCACAAGCTTCGGCGGTGCATCATGCGCGCTGCCCGGCGTATGGCGACCTATGCGTGACCCCGAGTACGCGATCGTCGGACTGATCCGGAAGGCGCAGGGCATACGCGGAGAGGTTGTCGTCGAGTCTCTCACCGATAAGCCGGACGTGATCTTCGCGTCCGGCAGTCGTGTTTTTGCGGGTACCTCCAGTGGCGATCCAGCCGTGGCCCGCGACGTCAAGGGCGAGGAAGAGATTCCTACGCTGACAATCGCCCAATCGAAGCCGTTCAAGAAGGGTCTCATCGTTCAGTTCGAGGAGATACAGGATCGCGATAGTGCCGACCTTTGGCGCGGCCGCTATTTGCTCGTCCCGTTTTCGGAATTGCCGCCGCTGGAAGAGGGCGAGGTCTACCTTCACGACCTGGTCGGGATGAAGGCTGTTCACCCGAGTGGCGAAGAAATCGGGGAGGTAACCGCGTACTACGAGCTGCCGCAGGGGGTCGTACTCGATATCGCCACGCCTGGCGGCAGCGTCATGATCCCCTATCGTCCGGAAGTCGTAGTGCACGCGGACATTGCCGCGCGGACCCTCGTCATCCACGACACCCTGGGCTTCCTCAACGACACTCCTTTGTCCGAGGAGTGACCGTGCCGCTCAGAATCAACGTCGTCACCATCTTTCCGGAATTTTTCAGCGGCCCGCTTTCGCTGAGCATCCCGTCGCGCGCTGCTGCAGCCGGCAGCGTTCAATACAACCTCGTCGACCTTCGTGATTTCACGCACGACAAGCATCGAACGGTCGACGATTACCCCTACGGCGGCGGCGCCGGCATGGTCATGAAGCCGCAGCCATTTTTCGAAGCAGTGGAAGCGCTAGGCGCCAAGCCGCCAATTGTGCTGCTGTCGCCGCGCGGACGGATCTTCTCGCATTCAGACGCCGAGCGGTTCGCAGCGGGGGATGAGCTCACCCTTCTTTGCGGTCACTACAAGGACATCGACCAGCGTGTCGCCGACCATCTGGCCACCGAGGAGGTTTCGCTCGGTGATTTCGTATTGAGCGGTGGCGAGGCAGCAGCGCTGGCCATCATCGACGCTACGGTCAGACTTCTTCCCGGTGCGATGTCCGACATCGAAAGCGCGCGCGGCGATTCATTTTTCGGCAGAGGACTGAGTGCACCGAGTTATACGAGGCCGCCGGAGTACAGAGGGCATGCGGTGCCTGAAGTATTGCTGTCAGGCGACCATGCCAGAATTGCCGAGTGGCGAGAGCAGGAAGGCGAGCGCCTCAGTCAGGCACGGCGGCCCGGTAAACCGTGATCTCAGGAACGCGTAACCGCGCTGTCTCTGACTGGCATTGAGGCGGTAAGCGGTTTACTTTTCGTGGCTGTCCACGAATTCTCTAAACACGTCTTTATTGGCTGTAACTCCAGCCCCGAGCGCCATATGCATCCCTTCATCGAAACGCAGAAAGAGTGGCTCCGCAACAACGTTCCTCCGTTCCGGGCCGGTGACACCCTTCGCGTCAACGTTCGCGTGCGTGAGGGTGACAAGGAAAGAATCCAGGCCTTCGAGGGCGTCTGCATTGCCAAGCGCGGCAGTGGTGTGAGCGCGACGTTCACCGTCCGAAAAATCTCCAACGGTGTCGGAGTCGAGCGCATTTTTCCCATCCACAGCCCGATGATCAGCGAGATCGTCGTCGTGCGTCGCGGCCGGGTTCGCCGCGCGAAGCTTTACTATCTACGCCACCTCACCGGCAAAGCGACCCGTATCAGAGAGCGGAAGGCGAAGGTCGTTATTCCAGGCGCCGAAACGCTTGCCGAAACCACGACCGAGGCGGGAGCCGAGGCGTAGCTCTCCCCCATCCTTCATCGGTTTAGCTGGACCAGGATGAAGGACGAGGAGGTCAAGCAGGGCACTCCCCCTCTGGAGTCGCCCGCAGAGCTACCTGGGCCAGCGGTAAGAGGACCTCGCCGCAGGCTTGTGCCGCGGCGGAAGCGCTGGACGACGATCGAGCGCGATCTGCGCCGTGAGAAGGGCCCACTCCTAGCCGGTGTCGACGAAGTCGGCCGCGGTCCAATTGCCGGGCCGGTGGTCGCGTGCGCCGTGATAATGCCGCCCGATATCCGCGCAATCGCCGGCGTCGACGATTCCAAGCGTCTTACGCATGACCAGCGGGTGCGTCTCGCGGTCAAGATCCGGGAGCGCGCGATCGCATTCGCGCTCGGTGCGGCATCGGTGCGTGAGATCGATCGCATCAACATTTACCAGGCGAGCGTTCTCGCGATGCGGCGCGCACTGGACCGACTGGTAGTGACTCCCGATCATGTCGTGATCGACGGAAGATCGATGCGGACGCTTCCGATTCAGCACACCGCGGTCGTGCACGGGGACGCGCGATGTTTCAGCATCGCTTGCGCATCCATTCTCGCGAAGGTCACGCGCGATCTTCTCATGACGCGGCTCGGTCGTCGCTATCCGCAGTATATTTGGGATCACAACGCCGGGTACACGACCCGCGAGCACGTCGCCGGGCTCACGTCGTACGGAATCACTCCGCACCATCGCAAGAGCTTCTGCCGCATCAGCGACCTTCTCCTCGAGCTGCAGCATCAGAGCGAGCTCGAAGATCTCGCGGAACAAGGGCTGGACGATGTCGGGATTCCCGACGAGGATGAGGTGGATGAAATGCTCGCGGCGGATACGGGCATCGACTTGGAAGATTCGGAAGAGAGGCTGGAAGGCGAGCGCTGATCAGCTCGCTCGATCACGGTAACGCGAGGATTCACGTGGCGGATGCGCTCGTTGGACTGATCATGGGCTCCAAATCCGATTGGGACACGATGCAGCACGCCGCGCAGATTCTCGACGTCCTCGGCGTGTCGCACGAGACGAAGATCGTTTCGGCGCATCGCACTCCCGACCTGCTGTTCGAGTATGCGTCGTCGGCGGAGGACCGCGGAATCGAGGTGATCATCGCAGGCGCGGGCGGCGCGGCGCATCTGCCCGGCATGGCTGCCGCCAAAACGACGTTGCCCGTACTCGGCGTGCCGGTAGAATCGAAGGCTCTTCAAGGGATCGACTCGTTGTTGTCGATCGTGCAAATGCCGGCGGGAGTACCAGTCGGAACGCTTGCGATCGGCAAGCCAGGCGCGATCAACGCTGCTCTCCTCGCCGCATCGATTGTCGCCGCGAATCGCCCCGATGTGCGCGAGCGGCTGCGGGCTTTTCGAGCCGAGCAAACGAACGCGGTGCTTGCTCAGCCCGATCCGTCCGCTCCCGAGTGAGAGTCGGAGTACTTGGCGGTGGTCAGCTCGGGCGGATGCTTGCGATCGCCGGCTACCAGCTCGGCGTCGAGTTCAGGTTTTTCGATCCGAACGCCGGCGCGCCAGTCGGACAAATCGGCCAGCTCATCGCGGCGGATTACGGCGATCACGATGCGCTGACGCGCTTCCTGGACAGCCTCGATGTCGTCACCTACGAATTCGAGAGCATCCCCATATCGACGGTGGAATTCGTAGCCGAGCGCGTCGCGGTTTTTCCACCGCTGAAGGCGCTGGAAACCGCTCAGGACAGGCTGCTGGAGAAAACGCTCTTCACGCAACTGGAAATTCCGACGCCGCCCTTTGCGCGAGTGGACAGCGAGGAAGATCTCCGCCGTGGTATCGATAAGCTTGGATTGCCGGCGGTGGTCAAGACGCGGAGAATGGGTTACGACGGCAAAGGTCAGGTGGTGATCAGCGACGCATCGGCGATCGGTGGAGCGTGGCGGACCCTTGGCGGAGTGCCACTGCTGCTGGAAAAATTCATTGAATTCCAGCACGAGCTCTCGGTGATTGGGGTCCGGGGCTGTGATGGCGCGGAGGTCTTTTACCCACCGGTCGAGAACGTGCACCGCGAGGGCGTGCTCCGGAAATCGACCGCGCCGGCGCCGAACGTCACGCCCGAGCTCGCGGCGCTCGGTATCGAGTACTGCCGGCGGTTGCTAGACCGCCTCGAGTACGTCGGCGTGCTGGCGCTCGAGCTGTTCGCGGTCAACGGAACTTTGCTCGCCAACGAGATGGCGCCGCGAGTCCATAACTCTGGTCACTGGACGATCGAGGGCGCCGAGACCAGCCAGTTTGAGAACCATCTGCGCGCCGTAATGTCGCTGCCGCTCGGTGTGACGACTCCGAGAGGGAGGTCGGTGATGTTCAATATCCTGGGACACATTCCGCCGATCGAACACGTACTAGGGATCGAGGGTGCGCATTTGCACCTTTACGGGAAAGCGCCGACGGAAAGGCGAAAAGTTGGGCATGTCACGCTCGTGGCGCAGAGCGCGGGCGGCCTGGAAAAGGGAACGAGACAGCTCGTAAGGGCTTTGGGGCTGACTGATTAACTGCAACTGAAGACTACCAGCTGGGGGCCGTGAGCGGAGCGGCTGGCAGCCACGAGCCGGCTCGAAGCCCCGAGCCGCTTCGCCGGTGGCTATTAGCTGGTAGTCTTCAGTTGCAGTTTCCCTACCCAATTCAAACCATTGCCTCTCCCTGGCTGTCATATCTGCAGCCCCAGGAAAAGCCCTATTGTCCCGCATTCAAACCTTTGAGCCGCTCGAGCTATCCAATCCTGCAACAAAGCCCGGAAAACGATCGAATGGCGGCGGCAGCACTGAACGCGGTACGCGTACCAATGGGTGATTCCACGGACGTGGCCTTGGCTGCGGCTGGGGACCGCCAGGCCTTCGAGCGGCTGTACCGAACACACGCCAACAGGGTGTACTCGATCTGCGCGCGTATGTCGGGAAGCCGGGTAAAGGGCGAGGAGCTGACCCAGGACGTATTTGTGAGGACCTGGGAAAAGCTCCCGCAGTTCAGGGGCGAGAGCGCATTCTCGACCTGGCTGCACCGGCTGGCAGTGAACGTGGTACTGAACGCACGGAAGACCGAGGGGAAGCAAACCTCGAGAACGGACGAATCGGATGTGGAAGATGAGCGACTTCATGAAGCAGCACGTGCTCCCCTCCACATTGAACGGATGGACCTGGCAAACGCGATCGCGGCGCTGCCGGCGGGGGCGCGGAAGGTGTTCGTGCTCCACGATGTCGAAGGGTACAAGCACGAGGAGATAGCGGAGATGATGGGCATCACCTCGGGCGGAAGCAAAGCGCAGCTCCACCGGGCGCGACTTCTTTTGAGAGAGGCACTGGAACGATGACTATCACGGACATGACCTGCGAAGCATTTGACGCCGCGCTCCCCGATCATCTCGAGGGAACGCTGGACGATGCGCGTCGCGCGTCGGTCGGACGCCATTTGCGCGAGTGCGTGCGTTGCGCCAGTCTGGTGAGAGACATCGACAACATTCGCACCGAGGCCGCCGCACTTCCGGAGCTGGTTCCGTCGCGTGATCTGTGGCAGGGAATCGAGGCGCGCATTGCTGCGCCTGTCATTCCCCTTGCCGCGCGCCCCGAGCGCCAGAAGCGTTTCGCCCCGGCGTGGATGGGTGTTGCCGCGGCTGCACTCGTGATCAGCACGGCGGGCGTTACCTACATGCTTACCGCGCGCTCGCTGAAACCGGGTGCGAGTACCACTGTAGCCCAGGTCGCACCCGCGCAGGGCGAGAAAGCAACTACAGAACCTGACGACACCGGGTCGATTCCAACCTCGGTAGCAACGAACGCCGGCGTCGCCCCTGACGTCGCGACGCAGCCAGGTCGTACAGTTTCGCGCGGTACGAACGAGCCGTCGACCCGACAGCCCGGCAGCGCGAGTTTCGTCAGTCGGACCGAGCAGATGGAACGGGCACACTCGGATCTCGTATACGGAAAAGAGATCGAGATGCTGGAGAACATCGTCAGCCGACGGGAGGTTCAGCTCGACTCGGCGACGGTGGCCATCATCAAAAAGAATCTTCAGATCATTGATGCTGCAATCGAGCAAAGCAGAGCCGCCCTCGCGAGAGATCCGGCCAGTCGTCTGCTCGGTGACCAGCTGACACACGCGCTCGACAAGAAGGTCGAGCTCCTACGCACGGCAGCGCTGCTGCCGACAAGCGCCTAAAATGAAAAATCAGATAAGACTCGTTGGGCTCGTCACAGCGACGGTGGTGGCGGCGATGCCGCTCTCCGCCGGCGCACAGGACGGGCGCACCTTCACTCAAATAGACACCACGGTCAGATTGGATCGTGGAGGCTCCGTCGATCTTTCGTTGGTCTCCGGGCGCATTCGCGTCACGGGATGGGATCGCCCCGATGTCAAGATCTCGGCGTCCATCGAGAGCGGACTGCTTCAGTTCACCGCCAACTCGTCGCGTGTCGAGCTCACCGTTGACGATTCGAACGACAATGGCCGCAGAGGCAGGCGACACAACGACAGCGGCGATGCCCGCTACGATGTATCCGTGCCGCGCGGATCTCGACTCATTCTAGAGGCGGTTTCGGGCGACATCTTCGCGAGGGGCTCTCAGGGCGAGATCGAAGCCTCGAGCGTCAGCGGCGACGTCGATGTTGCCGACGGGGTAAGGTCGGTGAGTGTGGAGTCGGTGTCCGGTTCCTCTCACGCTGCCCAGGTCAACGGGGATCTTCGCATCGAAACCGTCAGTGGTGACTGCCGTGCGGAGAC
>JBJMOA010000167.1:0-3001 GCA_045803975.1 Gemmatimonadaceae bacterium | reverse complement strand
CGACGAGCTTCCGGTACACTTTCTTGCCCATCATCTCGGTCAGCTCCTTGTAGTAGACGGGAACTGGCACGATCTCGTAGCCCGCGCGCGCTGCGTACTCGGGCACATAATAGGCGGGTTGCGTCTCGTCGGGCTTCATTCCAAGCACCGCGATCCGACGCGTATTCTCGAGCAGCCTCGTTATCTGAGCAGGAGTCTCGAGTAGATGATCGCGCCAGTTCGCGTCATCACTCTGTCGTGTCTCAATCAGTTCAACTTGCTGGCTCATGTCGTACTCGAGGTTCGTGGGGTAACGGGCCCGTCACCGCGTCAATAAATTGCAAGAGCAGGTCCAGCTCAAAACACCCGGAGATCCACACGTAATGCGAATGCTAGTGCTCGGCGCGGGGCTGCAGGGCTCCGCTTGCGCCTATGACCTGCTCAAGAATCCCGATGTAAAAGAAGTTCGCCTGGCCGATCTGCACACTGGTCACCTGGAGCCGTTTCTGGCGCCTTTTTCAGGCGATCGGTTGATCTTCACGACACTCGACGTGCGCGACCGTGAAGCCACGCTCGCCCTAATGCGCGAATGTGATGCGGTGATGAGTGCGATCCCTTACTACTTCAATTACGACCTCGCCGCGCTTGCCGTCGAAGCCGGCGTGCATTTCTCCGATCTAGGCGGCAATACCGAGATTGTTTTCAAGCAGAAGACTCTCGATGCCGCCGCGAAGAAGAAAAACATCACCGTCATTCCTGATTGTGGCCTCGCTCCAGGAATGGTGAACATTCTGGCGGAGCACGCGATTCGTCAGCTCGATTCCGTCGACGCCGTTCGCATTTTCGTGGGCGGGCTTCCGCAACATCCGCAGCCACCTCTCAACTATCAGATCGTTTACTCTCTCGAGGGAGTGCTCGACTACTACACGACCCTGTCGTGGGTTCTGCGCAATGGAAAGCGCACGCAGGTGGCGGCGCTGTCGGAGATCGAGCCCGTCGAATTTGGTGGATCACTCGGAACGCTCGAAGGATTCCACACCGCCGGCGGTCTCTCGACAATGGCCTTCAGGTACGAAGGAAAAATTCCCACGATGGAGTACAAGACGCTTCGCTACCCGGGACACGCACGAATCATGGAAGCGATTCGCGATCTGGGTTTGCTGGAGCTGAAGCCTGTCGACGTGAAGGGAGTCAAAGTGGTGCCGCGGGATCTCGTCGTCGCGGCGATGGGTCCGCGGCTTACAAAGCCCGACGCCCACGACCTGGTGGCGATGCGGGTTTTCGCCGAAGGCACGAAGGACGGCAAACCCAAGCGCGTCGGTTGGGAGATGGTCGACCGATACGACGATGAAAATGGCATCAGCGCGATGGAACGGTCGACGGGTTATTCGCTCTCCATAACCGGGCAAATGCAAGCGCGCGGCGAAATCGGAAAGGCTGGGGTCTTTACGCCTGACGAAGCCATCCCGGCGCCGAAATACATAGCGGAGCTGGCGCGGCGAGGCCTCATGATTCGAGAGCTGCGTTAGCGCTTCCGGCCGTTACAGCACAGATTGTCGGGTCGTCTGCGCAGTGTGACGGCTTCCGAAACCTCCGCGGTGCATTCACAGTCCGATGCCGATCGGCTGTTCGAAATCTCGGTCGATCTGCTGTGCTTATGCGGCGTCGACGGCTACTTCAAGCGCGTCAACCCGGCGTTCGAGCGCACGCTCGGCTATTCCGCTCAAGAGCTCCTTGCCGTGCCATATTGGGACTTCATCCACCCCGACGACAACTGCGCGAGCGAGGTGGAGGCGGCTAAGACGGCAGCCGGTGCCGCCTGCGTGTCGTTCGAGAACCGCTACCGCTGCAGGGACGGATCGTATCGATGGCTCTCGTGGCGCTCGTCGGTTCCAGATGCTCGCGGCATTTGCTACGCCGTCGCGCGTGACATCACCAACGAGCGGAACGCCGAGCTCGCACTTCGTCAGAGCGAGGCGGATATGCGCGCACTCGTCGAGGAGCTGCGGGCGAGCGAGAAGCGTCAGCGCTTGCTGTTCGAGCGGAACCCGTTTCCGATGTGGCTTTTCGATGCCGAGACGATGGCAATCCTGCAGGCGAATGAGGCCGCAATCAGCGACTATGGCTATTCCCAGGCTGAGTTCCTCAAGATGAGCGTAGCTGACCTCCTGGCCGGCGACGAAGCTCCGCAAATCATCGCGCTGAGGTCGCCTGCTGGCGGAGGTCGCAATCACGTTGGTCCGCACTCGCACCGCAGAAAGGATGGGACGCTCATAACAGTCGAAGTCGTGTCCGAGGACGCCGAGGTGGATGGACGGCCGGCGCGCCTCGTTCTGGCGAGAGACGTGACCGACCACGAGGTTCTCGAGGGCCAGCTCAGACAGGCCCAAAAGATGGAGGCAGTGGGTCAGCTGGCGGGTGGGATCGCACACGACTTCAACAACTTGCTCACGGCGATTCGCGGCTACAGCGACATCCTCATGGAAAGTCTCGCCGCGAATGACAGCCGCCGCGAAGATGTCGCCGAGATTTCCAAAGCAGCCGAGCGCGCGAGCGGGTTGACGAGGCAGCTGTTGGCGTTCAGCCGAAAGCAGATTCTGCAACCGCGCGTGGTCAATCTCAACGATGTCGTGACTGGTCTCGGCTCGATGCTGCGGCGCTTGATCGGCGAAGACATAGAGATGATCACTCGAACCGGGCAACTCGAAGGGCAAGTGGCAGCCGATGTAGGGCAGCTCGAGCAGGTTCTCGTCAACCTCGCCGTGAATGCGCGCGACGCGATGCCGAAGGGCGGAACATTGACGCTGGAGACGGCCGATGTGCAGCTCGATGAACACTACGGCGCTCGGCAGGGGGCGACGGTGCCCGCGGGCCCTTATGTGATGCTCGCCGTTAGCGACACCGGAATCGGGATGGATCGGGACACGAGGGCGCGTGTATTCGAGCCGTTTTTTACTACAAAGGAAGTTGGGAAGGGGACGGGCCTGGGACTGTCTACGGTCTACGGAATCGTGAAACAATC
>JBJMOA010000166.1:0-4147 GCA_045803975.1 Gemmatimonadaceae bacterium | reverse complement strand
AACGATCCACCATCACTAGAACGTCTCCCATACGTACTTTGACGTAGATGGGCGCTCACCGAAGACAAAAACAAAGGCGGGGTGTTTGTCGTTTACGTTTTCAACTTGATGCCTGCCCACAGTGGGTTGCATGTTTTGCCTCCATCAATCGCCACCAATGAGCACTGAAACCTCCCTCCGTCATTCCCTGCTCGCGCTCGCGCTCATCGTCTTCGGCTGCACAACGACCGACTCCGACACGACCGCGTCGAGCACTCCATCATCCACCGCGCCATCCGGAACGAACCCGGCGTTCGCGCATTTGGTGGACACCTACTTCGATTCGCTGTACTCGTTTAGTCCGTCGCAAGGCACCGCGGCCGGCTTCCACCAGTACGACAACAAAGTCGAGGACCTCTCGGCGGCGAATTTCGCGCGTCGCATAGCAACGCTGCATGCGCTGCAGCGCCAGTTGGATTCGATTCGATCCGGAACGCTGGCGCTCGACGATTCGATTGACGCGGCGATCATCGATGGCGCGATCAAGTCGGAGCTGCAGGACGAGGAGCAGTTCGCCAACTGGAAGAAGAATCCGATGGGCTACGTCGGACTTCCCGGCAATGCGGTCGATCTCCTGATGAAGCGGAACTTTGCGCCGCCCGCCGATCGACTTAAATCGGTTACCGCGCGTTTGCGTGGAGTACCAGCGGTACTCGCCGCGATGCGCCAGAACATCGTCAATCCACCGCGCGAGTTCACGGATCTCGCGAGTCGCATCGCCGGCGGGTCGGTTGGATTCTTCAAGGGAGATGTCGCGACGTGGGCCAAGGGCGCCGCCGGAAACGACTCTGCGGCGCTACGCGAGTTCACCCAGGTGAACGACTCTGTCGCTGTCGCGATGCAAAGCGCATCGGACTGGCTAAAGAATACGATGCTGCCCAAGTCGAACGGAAAGTTCGCGATCGGCGCGAAAGCGTTTGCCGACAAGCTGCGTTACGACGAGATGGTCGACATTCCACTGCCGAGGCTGCTCGAGATTGGTGAGGCGCAGCTCGACAAGGATTACAAGGCGTTCGTCGCGACGGCGCAGGAAGTGGCGCCCGGTAAGACTCCTGTAGAAGCGATGGCGACGCTCGAGGCGGATCATCCGACGGCGACGAATCTCATTCCATCAGCGAAATCGACAGTCGAGGGACTGCGGCAATTCCTGATAGACCACAAGATCGTCGATGTCCCTTCGGCCGTACGGCCGATAGTAACGGAGACGCCGCCGTACGCGCGGAGCGGATCGTTCGCGAGCATGGACACGCCGGGTGCGTACGAGACGAAAGCGACGGAAGCCTTTTACTACGTGACGCCGCCGGAGAAAGACTGGGACGCGAATCACATCGAAGAGCATCTGCGGCTCTTCAACAAGAGCGTGATGAACATCATCACTGTACACGAGGTTTTTCCGGGACACTTTCTCCAGTTCATCTACGCGCCGCAATTTCCCACCAAGACGCGCAAGCTCCTCGGCGCCGCGAGCAACGCCGAAGGCTGGGCGCATTATGGGGAGCAGATGATGGTCGAGGAGGGATTCGGAAACAACGATCCGAAGACGCGTCTCGCGCAGCTCTCGGAGGCGCTACTCAGAGACTGTCGCTGGGTCGTGGGAATGAAGGAGCACACCCAGGGGATGAGCGTACAACAAGGCGCGACGGATTATTTCACGAAGAAATGTTTCCAGCAGCCGGCGAACGCGTACGAAGAGGCGCGCCGCGGGGCGTACAATCCGACCTATCTCTACTATACGCTGGGGAAACTACAGATCTACAAGCTGCGCGCGGATTATCAGAAGCTTCGCGGGGCGGGGTACTCTTTACGCGAATTTCATGATGCGTTCGTCAAGCAAGGATTCCCGCCGATCAAAATGGTAAGGAGGGTGCTGGTGCCGAACGATACTAGCTCGGTACTGTGACCGGCATCTCGTAAAGCGTATTGAGTGCAACTGAACGGGTGCGAGGTGTGAGCAGGAGCCTGGCGAGTGGCGGGTTCACTACGCCGGGACGGCTCTTGGGGCATTCTTAGCCGAGGCGACTACTCGGGTGCGAAGGGCGTACAGCATCTTCCGAGTTTCGACTGTTTGATCGGTTAAAGAAGCAAAATCGTTCTTCGTGATTACTTGAAGGTCGGCGGCGAGGACGAGGTGGTATTCGAGCTCCGAGCTCGATTTAATGGCGATCGAGAGAAAGCGGCCAAACTCCTTGGAGCTCTCCTGTCCACTTCCTTCCACGATGTTCGTCGGAATGGACATCGCAGCGCGGATCATTTGCATTCGGAGCGCTGAACTCTCACTCCCGCGAATCTTTTTCGCGACTGAGATCGCGTTGAGCGCGAGTGCGTGACTCTTACCCCAGACTTTCAACTTCCTGAAATCGCTCACGCGCGGATGATGCGGCGAAAAAAGGCAGCGACGACATCACTCTTTCTCGCGAGCTCCCATTTTGCGGCGGGCAGCCCGTCCCGGCGTAGTGAACCCGCCACTCACCAGGGCCCTGCTCACACCTCGCACCCGTTCAGTTGTCGTTAAAGACTTGTGCATCGCCGAGTGGTAAGTATATAGGTGCACACACTGCCAGCGTATTGCAGCCGTCTCGCCCTTCTAACCACATTCGGGATAGCTTGTACGGCTATGCCGGGAGTTCAGCGCAGCCTATTCGGCAGGATACCAGACGGCCAACCCGTCGAGCTGTTCACGCTGAAGAACGCGCACGGGATCGAGGTTCGGCTCACCAATTACGGCGGGATCATCACATCGATCAAGACACCCGACCGTGCCGGCCACTTCGCCGACATCGTGCTCGGCTACGATGATCTCGCTGGATACCTCAAAGACCCGGCTTACTTCGGAGCGATCGTCGGACGCTACGCGAATCGCATCGCACGCGGGCGCTTCACGCTCGACGGCACGACGTACTCGCTCGCGATAAACAACGGCCCGAACAGCCTGCACGGCGGACTTCGCGGCTTCGACAAAGTGGTGTGGAATGCGAAGCCGTTTCAGAATAGGGACGGCGAAGGAGTCGCGCTCGATTACAGGAGTCCCGACGGAGAGGAAGGTTATCCGGGGAACCTGCACGCGCGCGTTACGTACACGTTGACCGACGACGATCGGCTGGTCGTTGATTACGAGGCGACAACCGACAAGGCGACGCCGGTCAATCTCAGTCAGCACACCTACTGGAATCTGGTCGGGGACGCGTCACGCGACGTTCTCGATCACGTGCTGACGATCAATGCCGACGCGATCACTCCGGTTGATTCGACGCTCATCCCAACCGGCGAGATCGCGCCCGTCGACGGTACACCGTTCGATTTCCGCACCGCAACGCCGATGGGAGCGCGCATCGATCAGAAAGACAACACGCAGATCCGCTACGGCGATGGCTACGATCACAACTTCGTGCTCCGCCGAGGCAAGCTGGCAGCGGACGCGCCGGTGTTTGCAGCGCGGGTCGAGGAGCCGTCATCTGGGCGCACCCTGGAGATTTTCACGACGGAGCCGGGGATGCAGTTCTATTCGGGGAATTTTCTCGACGGGAGCATCACCGGCAAAGGCGGACGAGGTTACGGCTTCCGTTACGGATTCGCGCTGGAGACCCAGCATTATCCCGATTCGCCGAACCATCCGAGCTTTCCATCGACGATTCTTCGGCCGGGAGAGCGGGTCCGCTCACGAACCGTTTTTCAGTTCGGGCGAGGGCGGTAAACGGCGACCCGTGACTGAAAACATCGAACGACAACTGAACGGGTGCGAGGTGTGAGCAACTACCTGGCGAGTGACGGGTTCACGACGTCGTGACGGCACTAGTCGCGTTCGAAGCACAAACTGTCTATCGCGCCAGGCCGACCGGTCCCGGCGTAGTGAACCCGCCACTCACCAGGGTTCTGCTCACACCTCGCACCCGTTCAGTTGTAGTTCAAAGCCCGTCAGTGCAGAGATGCCAGCTCACTCCGGTCGCCACTGAATCAACGGCGCATCGATGATCGCCGTCTGTACCGCGTCGGCAATAGCTCGGCGCAGCGCTTCGTGCCGCAGATTCGCGCGCGTCGGGTTCACGCGATTCGTGAGCAGCACCACGAACACTCCGCGCTCCGGATCGATCCAGATGCTGGTTCCGGTGAA
>JBJMOA010000165.1:0-15283 GCA_045803975.1 Gemmatimonadaceae bacterium | reverse complement strand
AGCCGGCCGTGATGGAGAGGCTCCGTGAGATGGGCCATTTCATTTACGAGCAGCGAGGAGTCGCCTCGGCGGCGTCGATCATGCGCGTTCGTGGAGGATACGAAGGCCTCGACGATCCAAGGTCCAGAGGGGGAGCCGCAGTTGGGTTTTGACTGCGGACAAAAAATAGCCGGCGTGACTATCACGCCGGCTTTTCCGTGATGCAAGACGAATCTAGATGTTGACTTGCGTCGACGAGTTTAGTGTCGCCGAGATGCGACCGCCGGAGTTGACGCAGCCTTCGTAGTTCGCTGTTGCGGCAGCTGCTCCCGCGCCAGCGGCACCACCAACTGCGGCACCGATCACGGTTGCCTTCGTGCTCTTGCCGAGGATCTGACCGGCAATCGCACCGATTGCTGCGCCGCCAACTACTTTCTGCACGTCCTTCCCCTTCGGCTGATTCTTGACCTTGCTTACCTGGGCGTAGCTCGTCGTCGCGCTCACCGGATAGGTGTGCCCGCCGAAGTTCACCGAGACGACCCGGAATCCCATGACGACGTTGTCGTTGGCGTTCTCGCTGCGCTTGAGTTCCGTCACTTCCACCGTGGCCGTTGCGCCGGCCGGGATGACAGCTCCGTTCGAGCCAACCACTGCGTTGCTCACAGTCGCGTGGAAGCGATCGCCCACCTTGTTGGTGTTCGTGCAAACGGTCGAGCCCGACGCGAGGTTGAGCGTCGCGCCAGCAGGAATGGTCCCGACGCGAGCCGCTGATCCGGCGCCGGTGCGCGTCACCGTGTTGCCGCTCGATGTAACCGACGTAGTCGGCTGGCGGGTGGTGGTGGTCGGCGTGCGGGTCGTTGTCCGCGGTGCAGTTGTGCGCGGCGCCGTCGTCGTTCTCGCCGGCGTTGTGGCGCTTGGCGCTGCGCCCGTCGTCGACGCAGCGGGCACGTCGGTCAGGGCCGGCTGCGCTGTACTGTCGCGGTTCGCGAGCTGGATGTCCCTGTTGAGAGCCGAATCCGCGGCGGCGTTGTTGTCAGATTTCGTTGAGCACGCACCGGCGAACAACGCAACTGAAAGCGCGAGCGACGCACTTAGCCGGGGAATATATTGCACCATGAAGCCTCCTCCATCGTGTGAGCGCCTGGCAAGAGCCAAGCTCATGAGTATGTGTGGATGCAATCCACACGCCAAAATATGATGTACGCCGTTTGGACTTCCTAGTCTGCCCGGCCGCTACGAACGTATGAAGAATCTCCGCATCGCTGCACCATACTACAAACCGTACTGGATCCCCTTTGCAAGCGGTCTCCTGATCGTCCTTGCCTCGTCGGCGATCACCAGTGTCATCCCGTGGCTGCTCCGCCGCGCGATCGACGCGATCGGCGCTGGCGCGCCGATGCGGACGATCTGGAATCTGAGCGGCCTGATTGTGCTCGCCGCCATCATCGGCGGGGCGTTCAGGTATGGGATGCGCGAGTTGATGAACGGCGTGAGCCGCTGGATGGAGTACGACCTGCGCAACGATCTCTTCACACATCTAGAGACGCTCGACACCGCCTATTTTGCACAAACTCGCACGGGCGACATCATGGCGCGGCTCACGAACGACCTTGGAGCCGTCCGACAGGCGTTCGGACCCGCGGTCATGTACCTCGCGAACACTGTCACGGGTGCGGTCTTCGCCCTTTACTTCATGTTGCGAATCGACGTCAAGCTCACTTTGCTGGCGTTGGTACCGCTCGCGGTGCTCCCGATCCTCACGATGCGCATGGGGAAGGCAATCCACGACCGGTTCGAAGCCGTTCAGGAGCATTTCTCGACTCTTACGACGCGGGCACAGGAGAACCTTACGGGCGCGCGAATCGTGCGGGCGTACAGACAGGAAGCCGCCGAGATCGAGCGGTTCGGGCGAATCAACGAACAGTACCTGACGCTCAACATGTCGCTCGTGCGCCTGTGGGGGACACTCAACCCGCTCTTTGCGTTCTTCGGCGGACTGGGGGCGGTGGTCGTCCTGGGCGCCGGCGGTGCGCTCGCGATCAACGGAACGATTTCCGTAGGCTCCTTCGTAGCGTTCGGCATGTACCTGACGATGCTTACCTGGCCGATGATTGCGCTCGGATGGGTCGTGAACCTGTTCCAGCGCGGCGACGCGTCGATGGGAAGACTGGCGGAGATATTGAACGTTCGCCCCGGCATCGTCGCTCAGGAACCACGCCGCACCCTGCCTCCGACCAAATCGGGACGGACGATCGAGTTCCGGAATGTTGGCTTCCATTATCCATCCGACATCGGCTCCGAGCCCCGCTGGGTGCTGCGCAATGTCAGCTTCAGCGTGCCCGGTGGTGCAACGCTCGGTGTCGTCGGCGCCACGGGCAGCGGAAAGAGCGCGCTCATCGATTTAATCCCCCGCATGTACGATCCACAGGAGGGCGAGATTCTCATCGACGGAGTGCCAACGCGACACCTTTCTCCGACGGAGCTGCGCCGCGAAATCGGCTTCGTGCCGCAAGAGAGTTTGCTCTTCAGCGACACGATTGGGTCCAATCTGTCGTACGGGACGAATGAATTGACGCAAACAGGCGAATGGGCGGCGAGCGTGGCGCAACTCGACCAGACAATAGCTGAATTTCCCGGGCGCTACGACACCATCCTCGGCGAGCGCGGCATCAACCTCTCCGGAGGCCAGAAGCAACGCGCTTCACTCGCGCGCGCACTCGCGAGGAAGCCGAGCATCGTCCTGCTGGACGACGCCCTTTCGGCCGTCGATACGCACACCGAAGCCGAGATCCTTCGCGCGCTGCGGGAAGCGCTCGCTGGCAGGACCGCACTCATCGCGTCGCACCGCATCAGCGCCATACGGGATGCCTCATGGATCATCGTGCTGGAAAAGGGCGCCGTCGTAGAGCAAGGCCGTCACGGCGAGCTCATGGCGCTGCGCGGACGCTACTGGTCGTTGCTGCGTCGGCAGCAGTTGCTCGACGCCGTCGAATCTGATGCGTTGGCAAGCAATGCTACGGCAAGTACAATATGAGGATGTCCTCCCCAGTCGATACATCAAGCCTGAAAAAGCGGGTGACTGCGCTCGAAACCCAGGCCGAGGAGGCACAGCGCACGATCGACGAGCTCAAATCTCGCGACGCGCTGAAGACGCAGTTTCTCTCGAACATCTCGCATGACCTGCGCACTCCGCTCGCCGCGATCATTACGCACGCCGAGATACTTCGCGATGGGATGCTCGGAGAGCTCAACGCCAGGCAGCGGGAGAGCGTTTCAGGAATCGTGAACGGCGGCCAACAACTGCTGGACATGGTCGACGAAATACTCACCTATGTGCGGAGCGCGAGCGACCAGGTGACGCTGGTGCGGACCGAGTTCAGCATCACCGAGCTTGTCGATCAACTGCGCATGTTGAACCAGCCGCTCGCCGCCAAGAAGCGATTGACGATCGAGCGGCTCAACGGCGACGATCTCCCGGAGATCCATGCCGATCGCGACAAAGTCAAACATGTGTTAGCGAACCTGATCGGAAATGCGATCAAGTTCACGCCGGACGGCGGGCGCGTGTGGGTCGCATTCTCCCGGCGCGGCGCGGACGGCGAAGAGCTTGTCGTCGAAGTTGGCGACACCGGTCGCGGAATCGCCCGCAACCACTACGAGCTGGTCTTCCGCGAGTTCGCGCAAGTCGACGCATCTCCATCCCGCCCCCACCATGGAACGGGGCTCGGCCTCGCCATCGCGCGCAAACTCGTCGAGCTGCACTCGGGCAGAATTTGGGTGGAGAGCGAGCTCGGCAAGGGTAGTCGCTTTTTCTTTACACTGCCGTTGAATCCTCATCGCGATTAGTGGCAACGCGCATACTGATCGTCGAGGACAGCTCGCTCGTCACGGATGCTTTCCGCGTACTGTTCACGGAAGCTGGGTATGAAGTCGATGTTGCCGCCTCAGTGGCGGAAGGAGTCGCGCGCGGTACTGCTGCGCCGGTGGACGTGTTGCTCCTCGACCTCTCGCTTCCGGACGGCAGCGGCCTCGACATATTGGCGGCGTTACGGAAGCAGGGACGCTCTCCCCGCGCGACGCTGGTGATGACCGGCCACAACGACGCCGAATCGCGACGCATATGTCTCGAGGCCGGCTGCGCGGCTGTACTGCTCAAGCCAGTTCCAATCAGGGAGATCATACGGCAGATCGAGCTCCACCTGGCATAACGGAACGTCGCGCGCGTCCCCGCGCCGGCCCGTTCCTTCGCTGGTACTACCGCACGAAGTACCGGCCTTTCGCGCGCGAGAAGCGGCCGCGTCCGCCTCAGCGCGGGTTGATCATGCTGCAGATCGACGCGCTTGCCTACTCGGACCTGCGCCGCGCGTTGGAACTCGGCCTCTGTCCAACCATCGCCCGGCTATTGAACGAAGGCTTCGCGCTTCGACGCTGGTTCTGTGGACTGCCGTCGGCGACTCCTTATTGCCAGGCGGGAATGTTCCACGGCGAGAATAGCGGGATACCGGCGTTTCGTTTTTACGACAAGGCAGCACGAAGGGTGATCACGTGCAACGCGCCGCACGGTGTGCAGTACATTCGCGATCGCATCAATTCGCCGGGGGCCCTTGCCGGTGGGTCGAGCTACGTGAATCTGCTCGACGGCGATGCACAGACGGTGGCTTTCACTGTCGCCACACGGGAGAAGATGTCCGTATACCGCCGCCTTGGCGGGACGCGGATGGCGCTGCTGATGCTGCTTCATCCGATCCGTATGGGGCGCATGGTCCTACAAGGCGCGCTCGAGTGGCTGCTCGAAGAGTGGGAGCGCGCGCGCGGCGAGCTGGCCGGTCGCGCGACTCACTCAGAAGGGATTTTCCCGTTCATCAGAATTCTGAGCAACGTCGTTGTGCGCGAGCTGCAGACGATGGCTATCCTCCTCGACGTGTACCTGGGCGTGCCAGTTATCTATAGCACGTTTATGCAGTACGACGAGCTCGCCCACCACTTTGGCCCGTCGAGCAGACAGGCGCTCGCCGATCTTCGCCGGACGGATGCGCGGATCAGCGAAATCTGGCGAATGGCGCAATTGGCCGGCGGGCGCGGGTACGATCTCATTATTCTGTCCGATCACGGGATGACACCCGCCCTGAGCTATCGGGTGCAATATGGCGAGTCGCTCGGCACCACGGTGCAGGCGATCCTCGACGAGACGCCGGCGACGGGTACGCGCGCACCGCGCTCGCTCGCCAGCTATGCCGAGGACACTGAATACGCCGACATCGGGCCTGAGGTCGTGGAGGCTGTCGCGCAATTGACGCCGGCATCATTCGGCGCCCGCCGCGCTATTCGCCGTTTTCGCGACTGGCTGCGCAGTCGTTACGGTCTGCGCGAAATCATTTTTCCGGAGAAGTATCGCGTCGACCGAACGAACGACGTCGTCGTCACTTACAGCTCGTGCCTCGCGTTGGTGTACTTCGCTGGCACTGAACAACGGCTCGCCCATGAACAGATTCTCGCGGACCCGCGGTGGGCGAAGTTGTACGAGCGTCTGGTCGCGCACCCGGGAATCGGCTTGGTGGCGACCGTCTCGGGCGACCGGGTGAATCTCGCCAGCAAATACGGCCGCGCGTCGCTGCGCGATGCCCGGGTTGAAGTAACGTCGGGTCAGAATCCACTCGAGATCTTCGGAACGGAGCCGTATGTGTTACGCGCGATCGAATCTCTCGTAAGGCAGCCGAACGCAGGCGACTGCGTTTTGTTCGGTGAATATGACGGCTACGACATCATCTCCTTCGACGATCAGGTCGGTGCGCACGGCTCGGCCGGCGGCGATCAGGTCTATCCGTTCATCATTTCGCCCGAGAGGCTGGGTCTGGCCAGTGAGTCGCTGGAGGATGCCCGCGATATCCATCGCACTATTCTCTCGCGGTACGCAGCCGCGAACGCCGAGGGCGCTCCCCCTTCCGCAGCGCGGTTGACTCCGATGGCGGCGCGGGCAGCGGTCGCGGAGACCCAATAGAACCGTGAACTCAGGGCGTTGTCAGCTTGGCGCCTGAGACAATCGTCTTGAACGCTGACGCCGAGATTTTCTCCGGTTCGAACGCTTCGCCCGCTCTCTTCATCACGCCCTTCACCACTTGATCGACGGTCACGAGTGGAGCATCGGCCTCGGCTTGAACTTCGACTTCCCACTTGCCGCGGTCCGGACCCTTGAGTGTGTGACGATAGCGGGCGGTGAACACCGTGTGACGATGTACGATGATCTCGCGATCTTCCTCCTCGATCGGCAGGAATTCGTCGCCGGCGCTCTCGCTTAGAGCTTCCGGGGGCTCGTCAGCCGCGTGAGAATGCTCGGGCTCCGGTGGCAGTGGAATGGCAGCGACGACGGCAACACCTGTTTCGACACCGGATTGCCGGAGCGGAGGAAATAGTCTGACCTCGTCGACCGCATCCAATCCAATGCGGTCGGCAATGTCACGAAGGAATCGCTCGGTGGTTTCGATCACTCTTGTCTGATTGATGTCATTCGCGCACGCCGTGAATCGTGCTGCTACGCCCGGACCTTCGCGGCCGGAGTGGCCGGCTGCACCGATTTCCTCTCGCTCAGCTCTCGCTCGACGTACAGCTTGAGAATGTGCATGAAATCCTGAGCGTTTGTTACTACTCCGAACGCCTGGTGTGTTCCGCGGTCCTTGAGCTTGCTCACGACGAACTCCGACGAGTCGACGCAGATCGTCGGCAGCTCGCGCATCGACCCGTCCTTCTCCGTCACGAACGCCGGGAGCATGTTGCCCGTCGCAATTGCGTGCAGCGCGGTCGCGATCAGCACGGCCATAGTGGCGCGGGTGGTGTGCCGCTTCATCGCATCCTGGGCAGCGAGCGCATCGGTAATCACGTCGGGGAGCGGACCGTCATCGCGAATCGAGCCCGTGAGCACGAACGGGACGCCTTTGAGCACGCACGCGTGCATGATTCCGTCCTTGACGATTCCCTGCTCGACGGCTTTGGCAATCGATCCGGCGAAACGCACTTTGTTGATGGCGCGCATGTGAAGTCCGTGCCCGCCGGTCGTCGCTTCGCCGGTGCGCGTCATGCCTAGTGTCGTGCCGAAAATCGAAGCCTCGATGTCGTGTACGGCGACCGCATTCCCCGCCAGGAGCGCGGAGACAAAACCATTCTCGATGAACCACACCATATCGGCGCGAGCCCGCGAGTGCACGAGCGCCGGCCCGGTAACCCAGATTGGATAACCGCCGCGGTCGCGCTCCTCGAGGAGGATGTGCGCCATCAGTGCGTAATCGATGGGCTTTTCGCGTGACACCTCGCTCGTCATGAACTTGAACTCGCCTTCTTCGTCGGCGAGGAACGAGCCGGTGTGCACGTAGATGCCTTCGCTTCCGTCCTCGGCGCTGCCGACTGCGACCATGTCGCCCTTCTTCAGCTTGCGACCTTCGCGGATCCATAGACCATCATTATCCAGTACCAGCGCGGCATCCATGCGCGGCTCGCGAGGCATGCGCCAGGCGCCTTTGATACGGACGTAAGTCGGAAGGTTCGTCGTCGAGAAAAAATTCTCGGGCAGTACGCCATCGGCCGGAGCCGGCGCAAAGCGCGCATCGGGCGCGTTTGCCAGGTCGGGCGAATTGAAATCAGGATGCCTTAACGTCGTCACGGTCTAAAGATAAGCGTGAGTTGAGTGCACTCAGAACCTATAGAAGCGCAACGGGGTCGCGGTCCAGGGTCACGCGTAGTTGAGCAGTATTCGGTATCTCGAAGCGCTCCATGAAGTACCGACTAACGCGCGTGAGCTCTCCCGGGTGCTCCGACTTGAGCAGGACGTGCCAGCGCCAACGGCTCTTGATGCGCTCGATCGGACACGGCGCGGGGCCGACGACGACGACTTCGTCTCCTGCGCGGGTCGTGATCAGCTCGCGCAGCCATTCGCCGGCGTGAATCGCCAGCTTTGCCGTAGCGTCTTCAACGAATCCGCTGAACACGATGTTCGCGAGGCGGACGTTGGGCGGATAACGCGGATCGGCCCGGCCAACCATCTCGTCGCGCACGAACGACACATAATCGTGCGCCACAGCATAGCGGACCGCGTGATGTCCAGGCAGCCTGGTCTGGATCAGGACCCGTCCGCCCTTCGCGCCGCGTCCGGCGCGCCCCGACACCTGACTGAGTAGCTGGAAACAGCGCTCGGACGCGCGGAAATCCGGAAGGTTGATTCCGACGTCGGCATCAACGACGCCTACAAGAGTGACATTCGGGAAATCCAGTCCCTTCGCGATCATCTGCGTGCCGAGCAGAATATCAACCTCGCCGGCCGCCACACGATCGAGAATCCTGGTATGCGCCCACTTCCCGCTGGTGGTGTCGACGTCCATTCGCGCTACGCGCGCTGCTGGAAATCGCTCACAAAGGAGACGCTCGACCTGTTGCGTGCCAAGCCCGCGCTGTTTCAGGTTTCGCCCGCCGCACCGCTGGCAATCCGGGCGGGGATCTTCCTTGTGAAGGCAGTAGTGACAAACGAGCCGCTCGGGATTGCGGTGGTGTGTCAGCGTGATGCTGCAGTGCGGGCAAGTCGCGACGGCGCCGCAATCGATGCACTGAATGAACGAGGAATAGCCGCGCCGGTTGAGTAGCAGGATGCTCTGCTCACCGCGACGCATCGTCTCGACAATCGCGTGATGCAGTGGCTCGCGAATCACCGCGCCGTAGTCAACGCCGCCCTGCGCCATCGCGGTGTAGTCCACTGCTGTCTTGCGCAGGTCGATCACTTCCACACTCGGCAGGCGTCCGCCGCCGACGCGATCTGGCAGCGTGAGCAGCTTGTATTTGCCCGATTCCGCGTTCGCCCAGCTCTCGAGAGATGGCGTCGCGCTGCCAAGAACGGTAATGGCGCCCTCGTTTTTTGCGCGCACGATCGCGACCTCGCGCGCGTGATAGCGCGGTGTTTCTCCCTGCTTGTAGCTCGACTCGTGCTCCTCGTCGACGATAATCGCGCCGAGATTTTCCAGCGGCGCAAAGACGGCCGAGCGCGCGCCAACGACGATCCGCTTGTCACCGCGCTTGAGCGCGCGCCACGCGTCGTACCGCTCACCCTCGCTGAGCGCGGAATGGAGGACGGCGATGCGGTCGCCGAAAGCGGCGCGGAATCGGTCGACTGTTTGCGGTGTGAGCGCTATCTCGGGAACGAGAACGATTGCCGTCTGCCCTCGTTCGTCGACGATCCGCCGCAGCAGCTCGATGTAGACGAGCGTCTTACCGCTGCCCGTGATGCCATGCAGGAGAAACACATCACCGCGCTCGGCGTTCGCCATCACGTCGACCGCATGCTGCTGGGCGGGCGTCGGCTGGAGTCGCGCGCTCGTTATTCCGCCGCGCACGGAAAATGGGTCGCGATCGATCTCTTCCTCCTCGATCACGACCAACCCGCGCTTCTCGAGTGACTTGAGCACCGATGGCGAGAATTCGAGCTGCCCCGTGAGGTGCTCGACGGTGGTCCGGCCTCCCAAGGATTCGATCAGCTCGAATACCGCGCGTTGCTGTTTCGCCCGAGCGAAAATCTTGTCGCGCTCGAGGAGCGATGGAATCTCGGCGCCGAGCCTGACGATCCGCCGGGTCTTCCGCGCCGGATGAGGATCCTCCGCGCCGGTGAGCGCGGCGGGAAGCACCGTCCGCAACACCACGCCCAGTGGGACGATGTAATAATCCGACATCCACCGACAAAGCTCGAGCAGGGACGGGCTGATCGCCGGCTGGTCGTCGGGCGATTCAATAACAGCCTTAGGCTTTCGCTTTAGTGGGCTCACGTCGCTGAGCCCAACGCAGATACCGACTTCCTTACCGCTGCGCAGCGGCACCACGACCCGCGACCCAACTCCTACCGGATGAGTGAGCCCTTCGTCGACTGCGTACGTGAATGTCTGGAAGAGCGGCAGAGGAAGCGCGACCTCGACAAAACCCGGCGCCTGCTCACGCACTTTGGAACGCCGATGACAGGTCCATGTTTTCGGCGGGCACCGCGCCAAGTCCGGCCGACGTAGACAACTGAACGCGGCCCTGGGAAATGGACACGCCGCGGAACGGATCATTCGACAATAGCGCAGCTCCATCGAAATCGGCGTAATCGAGCAACGGCGCAATCTGCGCGATCGCCGAGATGCCCAGTGAGCTCTCGATCATGCAACCGGCCATGACCTGCATGTCGAGAGAGCGGGCAGTGTGCACCATCCGCAGCGCTTCGCGGAGGCTGCCACACTTCGCAAGCTTGATGTTGATGCCATCGACGGCTCCAGCGAGCTTCGCAATGTCGGTAGCGACCAGGCACGACTCGTCAGCGAAAACCGGCACCCTTGACCGATTCCGAACGAAGCGCAGACCCTCTACGTCGTTCGCCGCCACTGGCTGCTCGAGCATTTCCACGCCCTGATCGACGAGAAACTCGCTCATCCGGGCGGCGTGCTTCGCTGTCCACGCCGCATTCGCGTCGACGCGCAGCCGTTTGGCAGGCGCGGCGCTGCGGACGATGCGCACGATCTCCATGTCGCGATCCGTTCCCAGCTTGATCTTGAGAATCGGATACTCGGCAGCCTCCGCAACTCGACGCTCGAGCTCCTCGTTTTCCGCGATCGCAATGGTGAAGCTGGATTCCGGTGTGTTCGCGGCGTCGAGTCCCCACAGCCTATAGACGGGAACACCCAGCTTCTTGCCGACGAGATCATGAAGCGCGGAGCTTACCGCGCTCTTGGCGGACGCATTGCCGCGCAGCACGCGATTCAGCTGTGACTCGACTGCTTCCAGTGAGAAGGGATCGGCCTGCTCGAGGTGCGGCTTGAATTGCGCCAGCGCGGCGATCACAGTCGGCACTGATTCGCCATAGTAGCGGTTTGGTGCCGCTTCGCCGAAACCCTCCGTGCCATCGTCGTCGACAAGTCTGACGATGACGTTCCGGTGGTGCGCGTACCCGCCGCGCGCGATCACGAATGGGTGCGTCGGGTTGAGCTCGATTGTCTGGTGCGATAGCCGAAGCATCAACCGGCAGCCGCCGCGGGTACTGACGGGGCTGTGGGCATGCTGCGAGCGGTGCGGGCCATCCGGAACTCGTGGTGCGCCGCTGCCGTCGATAGAAAATTGATGAGCGCGTCGGCCAGATCGTTGCCGCGCTCGAAGCGGTGCGAAGGGTTTTTCTCGAGACACCGCATGACGATCGCGGCCATTTGCTGCGGTATCCGTGAATCGACAACATCCGGCGAGACCGCGATCTCCGTGACGTGCTTGTAGCTTATCGAGTAGCTGTCGGCGCCATCGAACGGCGGAAAGCCGAGCAACGTCTCATACATGACGACACCGAGCCCGTAGAGATCGCTGCGACCATCCAAAAGTTTTCCGCGCGCCTGCTCCGGTGACATGTAGTGCGGAGTTCCCATGACGTTGCCGCTTCCGGTCATTCGGCTGCGGAAATGGCCGGTCGCAATACCAAAATCCGTGACCAGCGCGTTCTCATCCTCATCGAAAAGGATGTTGTCCGGCTTGATGTCTCTGTGCACGAGTCCCCGACGGTGCGCATAGTCGAGCCCAGTCGCGACCTGCGCCGCGACGGCCGCTGTGGTCTCGGGAGAAAGTGAGCGATGGCCCCCGATGCGATCGCTCAGAGTTCCGCGGGCCATGTACGGCATCACCAGAAAAACGTGATCGTCGACCATCCCGAAGTCGATGATCTTGCAGATGTGAGGATGCATTAGCTGCGCGGCGGATTCGGCTTCACGCTTGAAGCGCTCGCGCATCTCGTGCTCTCGCGCGAGATGCGGGTGCAGCACCTTGATCACTACCGGTGAATCGAGCGCGACGTTCAACGCGTAGTAAACGCTCGCCATCCCACCTTCGCCGACGCGATGCATGATGGTGTACCGTCCGCCCGTCACCTGGCGCAACGCCGTCACCGATGGATCGGGGGGTGACTGCCGACGATCACCACCCTCCGGCATTTTGATGCCGCAGCGTACGCAGCGGGCGGCTTCCGCGCGGTTCCAGCTTCCACAATCAGTACAGAACATCCTCAGCCCCCGAACTGCATGCGCACGAAATCGTACGGCGGCCACGGACCAGTGACGCGGAAATCGAGAGATGGCTGCCGCTGCGCCTCCTTCGACACCGTGTCCCTGAAGGTGTCCCACCGCTGACTGTCGATCAAAAAGGACGCTCGGGCTACCACACCATCCTCTTCATCCCCGTCGGCTCGTGGGAGCGTGACTGTTGCCGACGCTTGACCCCTCAACAGCCTCAGGCTCTCCGCGGCGAGTGACGCCAGACTCTTCTGCGCATCGCCCTCGTCGTCGGTAGGCTGCGCGGTGATGCTGACGCGCGCGGCGGAATGACCTTCCACGACGGAGAGCGCCTCGGTGAGCGTGAAGTAGTGCAGCTCGAGCCAGCGGTTGAGAGTAGACCTCGACTGAAACACCGTCCCTGGCGGCGCGGGTAACACCGTCGCGTGACCGTAGGCCTCCTCGAGGACGCCCAGATACTTCGCCATTTCCTCGTCGTCCAACGCAACCTGGGCGTAGGGCGCGGGCTCAACGACGGCCGCAAGAGCGCGGTAGTGGACCAGCGTCGTCCCCTTGGCGAGCGAGGTCACCTGTCCGGACTCGACAGCAGCCACCCCGTACAGCCGCAACGACGTTACAGCAGCTTGCGCCATTTCAGACCGGCGAGAATTGTCAAACCCAGCGCGAGCTGCGCGAGCACCAGAATCATGAAGCCGTGCGGATGAGAGTGAAGCGGGATATGCTCGAAGTTCATGCCCCACATGCCGCTGACCACAACGAATGGGAGCGTGACGGTGGCGACCACACCAAGCGTCTTGGTCGCCATACCTAGACGATTGGAGACCTGGGTTAGATAGCTGTCCATGGTGCTGCCCAGGAGCTCGCGGTAGGTCTCGAGGGACTCGTAGATCCGGAGGACGTGATCGTAGATGTCCCGGAAGTAGACCTGGGTCTCGGGGCTTAGCAGAGTACTCGGCCGATTGGTGAGGACGCTGAGCGCATCCCGTTCGGGAGCCAAGTGGCGCCGCAGGGTCAGGACGAGGCGCTTGACCGCGAAGACCTCACGCAGGGCGTCCTGGTCGAACGCGCCATAGATTCGCTCTTCGAGGCTGTCCATGAACTCGTCCAGCTTGTCGATGATCGGGAAATAGGCGTCGACAGCCTGATCGACGATCGCGTGCATGAGCTTGGCAGGTCCGTGGGTGGCAAGCTCAGGTTTACGCTGCAGCAATTCGCGGGTCGAGTCGACCGGGTTCGTGTCCGGCCCGTGTACCGTCACCAAATAATTCTTGCCGAGGAAGAAGCTGAGGTTGACGGTGTCGAGGTCGTAAGGGTCGTCAGTGGCTTCGCGAAAGGCGACGGTGCGCACGATGAGGAGAACGTACCGGTCGAACTCCTCGAGCTTGACTCTGGACTGCGGGTTGACCGCTTCTTCGACAGCCAGCGGGTGGAAGTGGAAGACCTCCTTGAGCATCGCCACCTTGTCACTTGCACGGGTGTCGATGTCTACCCAGAGAGTTCCGTCCTCACGGCCAAGGGCGCGTTCGATCTCCTCGCGCGACAGATCCTGGCGCATCTGCCCATTCGGATCGTTATAGCAGCTCCAGACATGGGGTTCCGCTGATGGCCTGACGTACTGCAGCGGTCGGAGGGCGGCGCTCATGAGTTTGCAAGTTAGCGTCTAGTCGCGCAGCGCGCTCAGGTGGCGCATAGCAGCCTGAGCAACTCGATCCGGCGCATAGCCGCCTTCGAGTGCGCTGACAATCCGGCCCGCGCACCAATCGTCGGCGCGAGAGACCATCGAGCGGGTAAGAGTCTCGAAATCATCGATTTCGAGCGTGAATCCACCGAGCGGGTCGCCGGCGAGAGAGTCGAAACCGGCGGAGATGAGAATCAGATCTGGTACGAAACCTTGCGTGGCCGCGTCGACACCGCGCTCGAATGCGTCGATGTACGCCGGCCGCGGGAGTCCGGCGGGCATAGGAACGTTCCAGATCGTTTTATGCGGCCCGCGATCTTCGGCGGGTCCCGTCCCTGGGTACCACGGCCACTGGTGCATCGAAACGAAATGGATGTCCGGCTCTTTCTCGACGAGCGCCTGAGTCCCGTTGCCGTGATGCACGTCCCAATCGACAATCAGGATTCGCTTCAAGCCGTGCTTCGCGCGCGCGTAGTGCGCCGCGATCGCGACGTTGCCGAACAGGCAGAACCCCATCGCTCGGTCGCGGACGGCGTGATGCCCAGGTGGACGCACGGCGGAGAAGCTGCGCGTATGGACCCCGCCTATCGAAAGATCGACGGCAGAAAGTACGCATCCTGCGCCGGCAGTTGCGGCATCCCACGATCCGCTGCTCTCCACCGTGTCCGCGTCCAGTCGGCCGCCCCCCTGCTCGGCCAGCACGCGAACCGACCGAACGTACGCGGGATCGTGTGCGAGCTCCAGCTCATCGATGGTCGCGTGCCTTCCCTCTATTTGCTCGACGCCGTGAAACAACTCCGGGTCGTCACGCAAGGCCCGGGTGATCGCGCGGAGACGGCCGACGTGCTCGGGGTGGCCCCAGCCCGTGTCGTGTCGTCCGCAATCGCTGTGGGAAATGAATGCGGCCCGCACCGCCGGGATTACTCGACCGGTCGTCGGCGTCGATCGGTGATCAGGAACGTCGATCCGTTTCTTGCGGCAGTCGATGATATCGGCGCGTCTTCGTCCAGGATCTCGAAGCCATTGAGCTTGACGACGTATTCGTCCTCGTGGCGAACATCGGGATAAAGCTCCCGGAGCGCGAGCTGCTTGAGGCTCCTGACGGATGCCGACGGATCGGCATCGACCCGAATGGCGTCCCATGCCTCCAAAACCTGCGCCCTGAGTTTCAGGGTTTCCGCGGAGGCCGATCCGAGAGCGAAGGGCTTACCCCGGGTTCTGAGGCCGGTTACGAATGGCGTCTGACTAGTCATTCGCCGGATTCGGTGGATACGGCGAGGGGCACCGGCGACAGCGTCGCAAAAAACCGCGCGACTTGCTGGTCGAACAGATAGCTGGAGCCTGTGACCTTGGCTCCGGCCGGGTCGGCCACGGCGGCGATCAGGACTTCCTCGCCGCCCTGCCCGCGCAGCGAGATATGGGTCTTCGATTCCTGCTCGGGAAACGCTGCGTACACACCGGTCTGTCGCGAAAAAAAATTCTTGGCTGCCTGAAGAACCTCGGCGGGCGAGTGGGTAGTGGTGGTTTCCTGGAGAGTGCGCTGGCGCATTGCGGGAGGCGGGAGGCGGGAGGCGGGACG
>JBJMOA010000164.1:0-3950 GCA_045803975.1 Gemmatimonadaceae bacterium | reverse complement strand
CGCTATTGATGGATGGAGATCGATCGGCCCCATCGTCTATCGGTTAGGACGGCACCCTTTCACGGTGCAGAGAGGGGTTCGATTCCCCTTGGGGCTATTTGGCGAGTCGATTGACAACCGGCTCGGGTTGCAAGGCAGGTGCGTATGAGGAAGGGGTTTCCGACCCTGACTCCAGTAGTTGGGGCCGTAGCTCAGTTTGGTTAGAGCACTCGACTGTCACTCGAGAGGTCGCGGGTTCGAGCCCCGTCGGCCCCGTAATGAGGCAGCTGGCAGCGAATGGCCAGCTGCTAGCAGCAAGCGATAAGCGGCAAGCTGTAGTTATGCCCTGGTGGTGAAATTGGTAGACACGCCATCTTGAGGGGGTGGTGCCGAAAGGCATAGCGGTTCGAGTCCGCTCCAGGGCACTCGCAGAATTTGCCACAGTAGCTCAGGGGTAGAGCACCCGATTCGTAATCGGGCGGTCGTGAGTTCAATTCTCACCTGTGGCTCTCAATGACCAGGCAACAGGCGCCGCGCGGCGCCTTTTTTTTACGCCGGTTGTGAGGGTGGTGGCTCCTGGGCTTCGCCCTCGGCTTTCCATTGCGGGAGGGACAGCGTGAACACCGAGCCCTCGCCCAGTTTGCTGGTGACCGTGATGTCGCCGCCCATTCCGCGTGCAAGGTCGCGGCTGATCGCGAGCCCGAGGCCCGTGCCTTGGTGTGGCTGCGTGAGCGATCGGCCGACCTGCACAAACGGCTCGAAAATCCGATCGACCTCGTGTTCTGAGATTCCGGCGCCCGTGTCGCGTACGTGTAGTCGGATCCGTCCTTCGTTCGGCCACTCACACTCGAGGCTCACCGTTCCAGCGTCCGTAAATTTCACCGCGTTCGACAAAAGGTTTAACAGAATCTGATCAACCTTCGCTCGGTCTGCCCATGCGACGACATTCGCCGGACACTGCACAACGGTGAACTTCAAGCCCTTCGCGTTTGCCTGCGGCTCGATCATCTGACATACCGATTCGAGAACATCCTTTATCACGACCGGCGAGTTTTGGTAAACCGTCTGGCCAGCCTCGGTCCGCGCGAAGCTGAGTATGTCGTTGATGATTCCGAGCAGGTGTTGTTGGCTGCGCTTGATTCGTTCCAGATCGGACCGCTGTTCCTCCGTAACGGGCCCCCTTAGCCCAAGCGCGATGAGCTCGGCGTAGCCCCCTACAGCATTGAGCGGCGTCCGGAGCTCGTGCGACATCGCCGCGAGAAACTGACTTTTGGCGCGGTTTGCTTCATCAGCTCGGGCCCGTGCCTGTTGTTCCGCCTGATAAAGAGCCGCGCGGTCCAGCGCCTGGGCCGCTTGTTGAGCGAATGCTTTTACGAAGTCGGTGAGATCTTCGGTCAGCGGCGTGTCCGGCGCGAAATGCATAACGAGAGCGCCAGCGGGACTGGTACGATCACGAAGCGGGATGACCAACCCAGCCTCGAACGCTGCCAGCACTTTGGCGAGTTTCGGGAAGCGCCGGTCACGCTCCGCGCGCGAGCGCCAGGTCACAACTTCACCAGTGCGCACGGCGATACTCATCGGATGATCGTCGGCGACAGCTACGGAGCGCGCCCACATCGGCAGATCGCCGTAGCCGCGGTCGGCGACCAGATTGATGGCTGCAGTGGACTTATCGACCAAGCCGAGAGCCCCTGCCGCCGCGCCCGCGGCAGGTAGGCTTTCGTCAGAGATGACCCGCGTTACGTCTTCGATCGAGCGCGCCCCGGATAGGCTGGCTGTCAACTTCTGAAGGCGCTCAGTGCGCGCGCGCACTTCCTCAGCTATCCGCCGCGCCGCTTCTTCGGCGGCCGCGCGGCGTGCCGCGTCAATCGCCTGGTCCTGCGCGGCACGCCGTTCGGTCAGGTCTCGCGTCACCTTGGAAAACCCCGCGAGCTCGCCGCCTGGCGTCCTCAGCGCCGTTATGACAACGCTCGCCCAGAAGCGCGACCCGTCCCTTCTGACGCGCCAACCCTCCTCCTCGTACGCGCCTGTCGCCACGGCGATTTTCAGTTCGCGGGGCGGCTTGCCGCTAGCCACGTCCTCGGGCGGATAAAAGATGGAGAAATGTTTTCCGATCGCTTCGTCGGACGTATATCCCTTGATGCGCTGAGCGCCTTCGTTCCACGTCGTGATTGTGCCGGTCGGATCGAGCATGAAGATGGCGTAGTCCCTCACGCCCTGCACGAGAAGGCGGAACCGCTCTTCACTGGCGCGCAACGCGTCTTCGGCTTCTCGTCGCTCAGTGAGGTCGCGCGTCACTTTTGCGTAGCCGACGAGGGCCCCTGACCGATTGTGCAATGCTGTGATGACCACGTTGGCCCAGAGCCGCGAGCCGTCCTTGCGGATACGCCAACCTTCGTCTTCGAACCGGCCGACTCGCGCGGCTTCCTTCAATTCATACTGGGGGAATCCTTCCGCCCGCTTCTCTTCTGGATAAAAGATCGAGAAATGCTTCCCGATTATTTCGTTGGGCTTGTACCCCTTGATGCGCTGCGCCCCAGCATTCCAGCTGATTACATAGCCCTGCGGGTCGAGGGCGAAGATGGCGTAATCATCCACTGTCTCCACGAGCAAGCGGTGCAACTCGCCCGATTCGTGTGCTACGCCTCCGGGCGCCAGTTGGTCGAGGGCATCCACAGCACCGAAGGACCCGGAATTGTGTTGCGGACTAAAGGCAGGTGGCTCGGATGGCACGGCTATACGGAGGTCGATGAGGTGCGAAGGTGGGACGATGATAGACGCCAATACGGGAGAGCACTAGGTGCTGTTCCAAGCGAAGGTACTCACTTGTTTTGCAATTCCCGGTCCCGGTTTGACTTCTACGTCATACGACGTATTGGGTCAAAATCTCGCTAATCGCATCCTCATCCCAGTCACCGCAGGCGTGCGCTTGCACCGCAGCCCACCATCATCCGGAAGAGCCAATGTCCCGTTACAAAGCGCTGTTGTTCGTCCTCGCCCTTGCACCATTTGATACCACGATCGGGATGGCGCAGATACCCGGGGTAGCCGAGGGTGCTCGGGTTCGGCTGATCACGTCGTCACTCAAGGCAGAGCACCAGGTTGCGCGCGTCATCTCAACGGAAAACGACAGCATTTTCTTCCGCTCCGAGGCCTACCCGGTGACACGGGCGCTGGCGCTTAGTGAAATCGAGCGCATCGACGTGAGCCAGGGCCGACGGCGGCGCACCGCCGAAGGCGCGGTCATCGGCCTCGGCTTGGGCGTCGCGCTTGGCGCGACACTTGGCGCCCTCTCCTACACGCCGTGCGAGGGCCTCTGTTTTATGGGAACATCGCGCGGTGAGACGGCAACGATCGTCGGCGCAATGCTGGGAGCGGTAGGTGTCGCAACGGGCGCGATCGTTGGCGCAATGCGCGAAACGGAACAATGGAAGCCGCTCAGCCTTCATCCCACGACCGCCGTTAACGAGAGCGGCCAGCGAGTCTTTGGGATCCAGGCAAGCCACACTTTTTAGTCTTGTAGGCCGCATCGCGTGCATCTTTCCCCGTGCTAACAGGACTTCTCGCGATGCGGCGGCAAGACTAAGTTGCGTGGTGCCGCGGGCGTAATTCAGTTGGTAGAATGCCAGCTTCCCAAGCTGGACGTCGCCGGTTCGAGCCCGGTCGCCCGCTCTAGAAGTCGTTGTGATTCTGCAATTTGCGAAAACCGGCTGCCCACCCAGGCATCCGGTTTTTCGCGTCGCAACGGTCCGCCCGCGGCCCCCAACAGCTCCTCAGCGCAAGCCAACGGTGAGATCTGAAGAGAAGGCATCTCCGTCAAACAATTACAACGAAACCAGTTGCCTCGCCGCTCCAATTTGGTGCGTGGGGCCGCAGGGCTGATTGCTACTGGAGAATGCCAATCTCCGGAGCTGGACGTTCGCTGTTCGCGTATCGCATCAATGAGACTGCAATTGGAGAGACTGCGATTG
>JBJMOA010000163.1:0-4448 GCA_045803975.1 Gemmatimonadaceae bacterium | reverse complement strand
TCTGCGCAAATCGCTTGGCATCAAGCGGTCGGAGGCCAAGCGGGCCGACGCGCTCGCGCTATTCCGTGCATCAGAGTACGACGCAGCGTTTCCCGGCAGCGAGATGGAAGCCGTGATGCGCCGTCAGGTGTCGGAGATGGGTCTCGATCCAACCGCGGGCGGGCGGGTCATCTTCGACGTCGGAGACCGTGAGGGGAAGCGGTCGCGCGCGTTCTGCTCGCCCGTGCGAGTTCCTGAGGAGGTTTATCTGGTGCTGCGCCCGCACGGTGGCCAGAGCGATTACAACACATTCCTCCACGAGCTTGGACACGCGCTTCACTTTGGCTACGCGAGCCCCGACTATCCGTTCGAGTACCGATGGCTCGGCGACAATTCAGTGACCGAATCGTACGCGATGCTTTTCGATCACCGGATGCAGGACCGCGGATGGCTCTTGCGGTACACGAAGCTGGGTTCCAATCGCGTCGAAAAATTCCTCCGTACCGCTGGATTCGAGGAGCTTCATTTCCTGAGACGGTACTGCGCCAAGCTGATATACGAACGCGCGCTCTATAGCGGCGAGGTCGCTTGGGAGGAGCTACCGGACCTGTACGTGTCGCTGCTGACGAGCGCTACCGGCTTCGAGTACGATGCTGCCGACGCGTTTGTCGACGTCGATCCCCGATATTATTCCGCCCGCTATCTCCGCGCGTGGCAATTGCAGTCGGTGTTGAACGAAGAGCTCACGGCGCGGTTTGACGTCGACTGGTTCAGAAACCCGAGCGCGGGTCCATGGATCGCGCGCGAGCTCTTCGCCGAAGGTCAGCGTGAGAACGCGGAAGAAGTCGCGACCCGCGTGAGTGCGGGCTCGCTGTCATTCCAGCCACTGATTCGAAAGATCGAGGCTCTGCTTGAAGGTTGATTGGGAACGCGTGAAGGCGGAGGCCATTGCGCAACTCCAGGAAATCATTCGCTTCGACACGACCAATCCCCCCGGCAATGAGCTACCGCTGGCTCGCCACCTGGCGGGAGTGCTACGCGCGGACGGGATCGACGTAACGCTGATCGAGACGCCGGACGATCGGGCACAAGTGGTCGCGCGGATTCGAGGGAGTGGAGCGAAACGGCCAGTAATTCTGTTGGCGCATATGGATGTCGTGAGCGTTGAGCGTGCGAGCTGGACGCATGACCCATTTGCCGGAGAAATCAGCGATGGCTACTTGTACGGCCGAGGAGCGATCGACGACAAGGGAATGCTCGCCGCGAATCTGATGACGATGCTTCTGCTCCAACGGTCGGTGTCGACGTCCGGCGGAACGTTGTCGAGAGATGTGATCTTCGTCGCTACCTCTGACGAGGAAGCGGGCGGAGAATGGGGAATGGGTTGGCTCGTGGCCAACCATGCCGAAATGCTGGAGGCCGAGTTCGCGCTGAATGAGGGCGGTCGAACGCGAGTGATCGAAGGAGGCCGAACCTACCTCGCGATACAGAGCGCCGAGAAAGTATCACACGTGGTAACCGTCACGGCGCACGGACGCGCAGGGCACGCCGCGATTCCGCTCCCGGATAACGCGATCTTCCGGCTGGGCCGTGCGCTCGACCAGTTGTCGCGTTATGCCGAGCCGGCCATGCTGACGGAGATCACGCGCCAGTTCTTCTCCCGGCTCGCCGGAATCTGGCCGGACGAGACGGAGAGGAAGGCGATGTCGGACTTTGCGGACGGTGATCGCGCTTGCTCCGAAGTCGCAGCAAATGTGCTGTCGCAGATTCCGGTCTTCAACGCGGTGTTGCGCAACGGTATCTCGCCCACGGTGGTCGAGGGTGGGAAGCAATTCAACGTCATCCCTGACAACGTCGGAGCAGTGCTGAACGTGCGGACACTCCCCGGCGAATCGGTCGATAACGTCGTTGACCGCATGCGTACGGTCATAACGGAACCGGGCGTTACCGTCGAAGTGACGCAGCGCGGCGAGGAAGCGCCTGCGTCGGAGCCGGGTTCCGAAATGTTCATGGCGATTGCTGAGGCCGCGCACGAGCTCGATCCAAAGATCGCGGTGGTGCCGTATCTCAGCACCGGCGTTACCGACAGCGCGCGACTGAGACGACTCGGTGTTCAGGCATATGGGATTCTGCCGTTTCCCATGAGTCAGTCAGACGAGCAGCGGATGCACGGAAACGACGAGCGGATTCCGCTCGATTCTTTTCTGTTTGGAATCCGATTGATCTTCGGTGCTATCGAACGGATCGCGCGCTAGAGTGGTTAGCGACCCTCCAACTCGTCGGCGATGCGCGCTCCGTCGTAGAGCTTGCGCAAAGCCTCGGTTATTCCGCGCGAGTGCACGCTTACGGTGCGCCCGACGGCGGTCGAGAAGATGAACCGATTCGACACACCCTCGATGTTCGAGTCGAATACCAGTCCCACGACCTCGGCGTTCTTGTTGATCACGGGGCTACCCGAATTGCCACCGATAATGTCATTGGTCGACACGAAGTTGTACGGTGTCGCGAGATCGAGGTTTCCCTTGCGCGTTACCCAGCGCTCAGGAAGCTTGAACGGATCCTTGTTGTCGAACGCTGCCGAGCGCTCGTAGAGGCCGTAGAACGTGGTCTTGTAAGGAGCGATGGTGCCGTTGCTCGGAAAAGATTTTACGACGCCGTCGCTGATGCGGAGCGTGAACGTCGCGTCGGGCGGAAGCGCCGTCCCGTACGCCGCGAACAACGCCTGACCGATCTTCTCGCTGTTCGTGGCGATTATAGCGTTGAGTGCGCTCGCTCTCGCCAGCACCGTGCGGTTAAGCGGGTCGATTTGGCGGGCGAGGACGATTAGCGGGTCCGTCGAGGCATCGATCGCTGCCGGTCCTCCTTGAAGCAGGGACTGGCGGAAAGTCTGGTCGGCTAGACGAGTGCCACGCACAAGCTCGGCGGCCCTTACATCCGGGGTCCGCCCACCCAGTACAGCTCTCAGGAACGGATCGTTCGCCGGAAGCTCGCTCTGCGCCGCGCGCAGCTGCGCGGCGATCGCCAGACGCTCGAACGCGGTGTCGATCGGCACCGGTGAGCCGATAGAGTTGCGGACGTTAGTGAGTCCGACACCGCGGTACTGTGGGAGGCGCGCTGAATCCGGTTTGCCGCTCTCGGAGGCAACGCGCACCAAACCGGCGGCGAGCTGGAGCAGGTTCGAGCCGCCGCCAAATCCGTAGTAGCGCGCTTGCGTCGCGAACGTCCCGAGCTCGCGCTGCGAGGCCGCGATTGCATCCCACGTCCCGCCGAACTGGGCCTGGAGCTTTGGATCGGTTACAATCCTCGCTCTGAACTCACGCTCGAACGCGGCCTTCTTGGCCATGCTCAGTGAATCGAGAAGACCAGCTCGGTAGCCGGTAACCGCCTTTTGCGAGTTGGCCAATCCAAACACCGTGTTCTGGTATCGGCGCGCGGCGGAAGTATCTGTGCGCGAGAGCTGATCGTAGATCGCGAGCTGGCGCTTATATCCCGCGAGCTGTGCCGGGTATCCAACGTCGCGCAGATATTCCATTTGCGCGATCGTGTTGAGCCGGCCAGTCGATCCAGGGTTGCCGACAACGAAGACCAGCTCATCCTCGATCGCGCCGGCGCGGCTCCACTTGAGGAAGTCGGGCGGGCTGTAAGGCTGGTCGTTCTCGTAGACGCGAAGCAGTGTCAGATCGAGATCGTAGCGTGGATAGGTGAAGTTGTCAGGGTCGCCACCGAAAAACGCAATGTCGCCCTCGGGAGCCATCACTAGTCGGATGTCGTTGAAGCGGCGGTATCGATACACCGAATAAATGCCGCCCTGATAGAGGGACACGACCTGACAGGTGAGCTGCGTCTGCTGCTTGCATTCGTCCTGGATCTGGTTGATCACCGCGGTACGCTGCGCCGCTTGCTCGGCAGGTGTTCTTCCAGTCACCGCTCCTCGCACTCGATCGGTGACGCTTTGAATCGATTGCAGCTGGTCGACATACAAACCGGCGCATTTCTTCTCGTCGGCGAGCGTGCGCGCGGCGAAGCCGGTCACGATGTAGTTGGAGTCAGGCGGCGACGATGCCGCGGTGCATTCGCGTCCGCAGTGATGATTCGTCATCACCAATCCGCGCGACGATACGAAAGACGCTGAGCAATTCGGCAGGCGCACCGAAGCGAGTCGCACGTGATCGAGCCACTTCTGATCGGGCGCGAATCCGTAGGTGCGACGCCAGTAGTCGAGCGGAGGTGCGTCGAAAGTCCACATCGTCCCGAACTCGGGCCGGTATGTTGCGGGCGGTAACTGAGTCGCCGCGGCCTGTCGGGGCGCCTGCGTGGTTACCTGCGCGGAGGCCTGGGCCGACACAACGAGCGCGGATGCGAGTGCAAGCGCGCGAGCCAGTGATCTACTCGTCAGCATTTTTGCGTGTCCTGTTCGCGTTGGGTTTCGATGCGATCAATTGCAAGATGCGGGCGGGTGGCGGGTAGGG
>JBJMOA010000162.1:0-16690 GCA_045803975.1 Gemmatimonadaceae bacterium | reverse complement strand
TCGGCGATTCATCAAAGGTCGATTCGACCGTCTTTTCGATTTCGCAGTCCCGCACCACTCTTCCCGCCGAGCGATTGGAGTCCACCATCAATTATCGCGTGCGGGATTTGGAGGGGTTGCTGACGCAGCTCAAAGCCGACGGGATCGCGATCGAGAAAACCGAGGACGCCGATTACGGCCGATTCGCATGGATAAAGGATCCGGAGGGCAATCGGATCGAGTTGTATCAACCCCTCGGCTAGAGCCAGCGCATGCAACGACAACTGCACTGCTAGGCGCTGACCGCTTTTATCGCTGTCCGCTAACCGCTGCCTACGACGGGACATATCTCCTTGGCGTGAAAGAAACCGCATCCGTTGCCTGTGCTCTAATTCACCGCGATATGTCTCTCGGCAGTCAAGCGGTAAGCGGTTAGCGATAAAAGCGGTCGGCGCCCAGCAGGCAGTTGCCGTTTTACTTTAGGCCGAGCCCTCAAGCAGTCGATACATCTTGCCGTCGTGTTCGATTCTACCCCAGGCGACTGTCGCGTCGTGCTCGAATATGAGCAACCATTTCTCGTCGAGCGCCTGCTTCAAAATCCGCCGTTTTGTTTCAAGCGTAACGAGCGGCTCGACGTCGTAGCCCATGATCCACGGCAGTGGCAGGTGCGCGTGAGTCGGAACGAGATCGCCGAGGTAGAAGGCACGCTCGCCGGCGGACTCGATTAAAACGCTTTGGTGGAACGGCGTGTGGCCTGGTGTCGCAACCACGCGAATTCCCTTCACGATTTCTTTCTCGCGGGCGACGAACTCGATCTTCCCGGCTGTTTCGAGCGGCACAAAGTTTCGCTCGAAGTAGCTCGCCGCCGTGCGCTCGTTGGTGTGGGTGGCGTACTCATACTCACCGCGTTTCACGATGTAGGTCGCATTCGGAAAACTGATCTCGAGCGAACCGTCCGGCCGATTGCGAGTGTTGCCGCCGGCGTGATCGAAGTGCAGATGGGTGTTGATAACGAGCGCGATGTCCGTCGGCGCAACGCCGATCGCGCGCAAACCATCTTCCAGCATCGTCTCGCCATTCGCGCCGTCGTTCTCGAGGCCGTAGATGTCCTTGAACTTCTCATTCTCCTTGTTGCCGGCGCCCGTATCGATCAGGACGAGTCCGGACGGATGCTCGATGAGAAGGCAGCGCATACCGAGCTGAATGCGGTTCCGCTCGTCGGCGGGGATGCGCTTTTCCCAGAGTGGCTTCGGAACGACCCCGAACATCGCGCCGCCGTCCAGTCGCTGTCCGCCCGCCTGCACCGCGTGAACCGTGAGCGCGCCTATCTTGCGGCGCTCAACGAGCGGAGTTGGTGCCGTCACGCGGTCGTGTCGCGAGTTACCGGCGTTGGGAGTCCAGACGCCCGTCGCTTTTTCCGGCGACCGGCTGGAGCGCGCAGCAGTGTCTGGAGATCGTCCCAGGTTCCGCAGCCGCGATCCGTGAGATCGCCCAGCATCCGCACCAGACATTTCGCGGTCGCCAGCGCATCGCCGGCGGCACGGTGTCGATTGTGAATTTCTACGCCGTAGTATCTGGCAACGTGATCCAGCGATCGACGCGACAGCTGGGGCAAAACCTTGCGTGCCATCTTCACCGTGCAAAGGCGCCGGCCGTAAATCTGTCTACCTGTCGCGCGCGACAACTCCGTCGTCACGAATCGCCAATCGAAGGCGGCGTTGTGCGCCGCGAAGACGTTGCCCTCGAGCACGCGTAACACTTGCGGCGCAATCCGTTCGAATGTCGGCGCATCCTTCACCATGTCCCACGTGATGTTGGTAAGCCGCGTAACGAACGGCGGAATCGAGCGCTGTGGGTTCACGAGTGTCTCAAAGACGTCGACGATCTCGCCGTTGCGGACGATTACGGCGGCGAACTCGGTGATGCGATCGCTAAGCCACGCGCGACCGCCCGTCGTCTCAGTGTCGACGACGACGTACGAAAGTTTGTGGAGCGGGTCGGTGCCGGCTCTTGTCCCGCGGGAGCGCTGTCCTGGAACGCTATACGGCTTTCGCGCGAGGTCGGCGAGCATCCACCGTCCGTCGCTGGTCCGCTCGAATTGCGGACGCCCAGCGAACATCGCGTGAGCCATGTGCTCCGCAACAATCCGCGGCGCACCAGGCAGGCTGCACAGATGCCCAATGAGATCGACCACATCGGCTGGACCGGCCGAGAGATAGCTGAGCGCGCGATTTGTTAGAAGCGTCTCTTCGGGCTCCGAGTACACTCCGCGCGCTACGTCCAAGGGTCGTCCCGTGTGATGGGGCAAGTCATGCAATGCGGTCCGCCACCGCCGCGCACGAGCTCCCCACCCTCGAACGTGATCGCGGCGCGCTGATTGGCGGGAATCGCTGCGTCATCCGCGAGAAAGTCGGATGCGGCGATCATTTTGAAGCCAGCTTTTTGAAGCTCTCGCAATGTTGTCTCGTTTCGTGCGTACGATGTGACCACGCCAGGGCGCAGAGCAGTAAAGTTACAACCAGATGCCCATTGCTCACGGTCCTGGACGATTCTCTTAGAGCCTCCACAAAGAATTGGTTCCATCGGCAGACCGCAATGCTTGAGCGCGGCGAACAGATCAGGTTGCTCTTTCATGCGACTCTGGCCCTTCTGCCAGAGCAGGATCGGCAAGCGATAGGGTCCGATGAAGTGCGGCGGATAAATCGCGCACAGGTCTCGGTCGATATGCGTGAAGATCATGTCGAGGTGAATCGCCGTCTCCTCCCTGGGCATCACCACGACGATCAGATTCTTCACCTCGGTTTTCTCGAACAGCAGAGTCGCGAGACTGTCGATGCCGGCTGGGCTCGAGCGCTCGCTGAAGCCGATCAGAAGAACGTCTTCACGAAGCGGATGAACGTCGCCGCCTTCCAGCGTATGGTTGAGGCGGCGCTCGACGGAGCCGTCATAGAGAATGCCCTTGTTGCCGAGCTTGGGATGAGATGTGAATAGCGCCTTCATGATGAGCTCTTCGGTCCAACGCGCGTGGAAACGCATTGAGCCGATCATCATGTTCTGGTTGATAGCCATCGCGGCGTCGCGCGTGAAGAACAGATTCGGCAGCGGAGGCAGCGAGTAGCTCGACTCGTTCAGGGTGTGCGAGAGCGGACCGGGCTCCTCCTCTTTTCCTTCGATCAACAACGTGACGACGGCGGCTGGGGGCAGCTCGCGGAGCTCGAGGGCGAGCGGCTCGAGTGGGACGACGTCCAGCGTCTCACGGATGATCAGCTCCCGAACCTGAGGATCCTCGAGAACGTCGGCGAGTAGATCACGGACGTGCAGAACCTCGCAGAAGCGCTCCAGAACCTGGACGAATCGACGGTGCTCACGCTTGGCGAGATCCGCATCGACGATGTCGTCGTACAAAAAATCCGCGCGCGTGCTCGGCGTAACGGCGAGTAGCTCGTTGCCGGGGCTATGGACGAGAACGGTGCGGAGCGCGCCGATTTCGGAGGTCACGTGGACAGGCATTCGCGGAAAATAACGGGACGAGGGATGGGGGATGGGGGATGGGGGACGAGGGATGCGGGATGCGGGATGCGGGATGGGGGATGGGGAACGCGCGACTTTGTTTGTACCTGTAAGTGACCGTCTGCACCCGTGTGCACTCGAGCGCAAAGCTTTTACACATCCCGCATCCCTCATCCCCCCATCCCGCTTCCCCGCTTCCCGCTTCCCGCTTCCCGCTTTACTTTGTGAATTACTTCACAAGCATGATTTGAAGCGGATCGCTGAATCGACAGTCAGGCGACTCTCCCTCTATTTGAGTTTTCTCGAGGGGATCGAACGTCAGGGTCTAAAGACCATCTCCAGTGACGAGCTCGCGCGGCTCGGCGGGACGACGTCCGCTCAGGTTCGAAAGGATCTCTCGCTGTTTGGATCGTTCGGGAAACGCGGGCTTGGATACTCCGTGCCGGAGCTGTCGGAGAAGCTGCGCGAGATTCTGGGCCTCGGAAAGGAATGGCGGGTGTGCATCGTCGGAGCCGGCAAGATTGGCGCGGCACTCGCCCGCTACCGCGGATTCGCCGACCGTGGCTTCATCGTCACCGCGGTGTACGACATCGACGAAGCGAAGGTCGGCAAGCGCTGGGAGTCGCTAACCGTGCGACCCATCTCCGATCTGGAGAAAGATGCTGCCAAGGAAGATTTCGACATCGCCGTCGTGGCGACGCCAGCGGAGAGCACGCCCGGTGTCGTCAAGCAGATCGTGCGAGCGGGGATCAAGGCCATCCTTAACTTCGCGCCGATTCAGTTGTCGGTTCCGGCGGACGTTACCGTTCGAACCGTGAATATGGCGATGGAGCTGGAGGGGCTTTCGTTTGCACTGTCCAATCGAGGAGAGTAGGACGACTTGAGGCGAGACCACTACCTGCTAGGCGCTGACCGCTTTTACCGCTGAGCGCTTACCGCTGCCTACGACGGGACATATCTCGCTGGCGTGAAAGAAACTGCAGCCGTTGCCTTTGCTGTGAATTCGCAGTGATATGTCCCTCGGTAGTCAAGCGGTAAGCGGCTAGCGACAAAAGCGGTCAGCGCCTAGCAGGTAGTGGTCGTTCGCAATTAGTTGTTCGCAGGCCGTTCCTCTACTTCGAATTTTCGCCCAGCAACCGATGTAGCTTCGCGAACTGCTCGGGTGCGACAACCTCCGGCCTCGCAGCCGAGTCGATTCCCGCGCGCTCCAGAACGGCAGCAGCTCGTTCTGCCGAGATTGCGCGCACCGATCGCAGCACGCGCTGCATCTGCTTCCGCCGCTGTCCAAACGCGGCCTGCACGAAGCTCCGCATGGCATTCAGCTCGTGAAGCGGAACGAGCGGGATTTCCAACGGAGTAAGTCGCACCACCGCTGACTCGACTTTCGGCGGCGGACGAAATGCACTGGCGGGGACAGTAAAAACCTGCTCGACCGCAGCAACTACCGCGACGTTCACTGTCAGCGCGCCGTAATCCTCGTCCCCGGCCTTTGCCGCCATACGTTGCGCTACTTCGCGCTGCACCAGGAACACTGATCGCCGTGGCATCGGCGGCTCCAGCGCCTTGAACACGATCGGCGTCGTGATGTTGTACGGCACGTTGCCAATGAGCAGAAACGAACCGCCGGTGAGCGCGACGAGATCCACGTCCAGAAAATCTCCTTCGACAATCTCTACGTTCGGGCGATCGGCGTACCTGGTGCGCAATTGCGCCGCCAATGCCCGATCGATCTCGACTCCAATTACTCGCCGGCTTCGCTCGACGAGAATGTCGGTCAGCGACCCGCGACCCGGGCCGATCTCGACGACGGTATCGGCCGGAGTCGGCGCGAGGGCGTCGACAATCGCGGTGAGAATTGTTTTGTCGGTGAGAAAGTGCTGCCCGAACTTCTTGAGAACCGGTGGGTGTCGGCCACGCCCGCCGGGCGCGCGCGGCACGGTCAGCTCCTTACTACAACGAGAGTCAGGTCGTCGCGAGTCGGCACTGCGCGAGTATGGACCTCGAGCATCTTGAATACCCGGTCGACGATCACCTTGGTGTCGTTGTCTCGATTCTCCCTGATCAACTCGAGAACCCGTTCTTCTCCGAGGCGCTCATCCCGGGCATTTCGCGCATCGCTGATTCCATCGGTGAACAGCACCAGAAGATCTTTTGTTCTCACCCAGCTGAGCGACGCGGTGTTGGGGACGTCTTCGACCATTCCGAGTGGCGGATTGACGGCGGACAGACGCGTGACGGTGCCTTCCTGACTGATGACGAAGGCGTGCGGATGGCCGGTGTTCGCGTAGCTGAGTTTCTCCCGGTCTGGATCGACGACGCCGTAAAACATCGAGATGAACATCTCTGTCGTTTCGAGCTCTTCACGCAAAGATTTGAGCAGCGCGCCGAGCATCTCGCCAGGATTCACGAAATTCTGGGCGTGAATGGCTGACGCGCTCATCGCGAGCGCCATGATCAGCGCCGCGCGATAGCCATGCCCCGATACGTCGCCGATCATCACACCAGTGGTGTGGTCTCGCAGCTTGAAGAGCTGATAGAAATCGCCGCCTACGCTCTCGGCGGGAATGACTCGGGCGGTGACCTGCGCTTCCGGAGCGACGACGTCTGTCGACGGCAGCAGTTTCATCTGCAGATCGTGCGCAAGATTCATCTCTTGCAGCAAGCGCTGCCGATCGAGCGATGCGCTGACCAGACGCGCGTTCTGAATCGCCGTTCCAATTTGCGTAGCGATCGCCGTTACGAGTTTTTGATCGCCGGCTGTGAACGGCTGCCGCGACCGGCGATCCGCGAGATTCACGACGCCGAGCGGCTGGCCACCCGCGGGCGTCGTCCACATGATCGGCACTGACAGCATCTCGCCACGCCCGTACGGCGACTCTTTACCGAAGGTGACTCCCTTCCCGACGACGATCAGCGGGTGCTGAGTGCGAAATACCCGCGCCGACACGCTGCTTGGATCGTCGGCGTTGATTGGCGGAATTTCTTCCTTGGGGACGCCGAGCGCGGCGACAGCCTGTAGCGTATTCGTGCGCGCGTCATGGACGAGGATCGAGGCGACTCTCGCGCCAACCGTCTCCGAGATTTCGGTGAGAATCGTCGCCGCCGCGTCTTCGAGCGTAACGGTGCGGCCGAGTATCTCGCCAATCGTGTATAGGAGGTTGATCTCCTCGTATCGCTCGGCCAGCTCGGTGGCCGCGTGCTCGACCTCGAGCGCAGCCTGGGTGAATTGCGACACAACCGGCATCAGCAGCTTGATGTGCCGCTCTTCAGGCGAGTACGACGGATCGCATGGCCCGACCGTCAGCCAGATCTTCTTCACCGACGGGACGCGCGTCACGAGCTGCGTTCCGAAATTCGTAGGAATCGACTGGCCAGGCTCGTCCGGTAGAACGTCAGGCATCTGCACTTTCGGACTCGAGCGCGCGATTATCGTCGGCGTCGAACGGCCGTCGCCGCTTCCCCACACCGCGGCCTCGCAATGCGTCCCCTCACGAAACGCAACGAGGACCGCTTCCAGCTCCTTCACTCGCGGTGCAACGTCAGGCGAACGACGTTGCCCTTGTCGCGGAAGCTTTCGACGCGATCCATCAACTGCCGCATCAAAAAGAGTCCGCGCCCTTCCTCGCGAGTAAGATTCTCCTCAGTAGTACAGTCGATGGTGCACTGATCGAGATCGAAGCCTGGTCCTTCGTCGACGACTTCGAACACGAGATCGGTGTCGCTGATGAGCGCGCGCACGCGAACCTGCTTGCCGCCGGTCGCCTCGTTACCGCGCAGGATGGCGTTGGAGAGCGCTTCCGTCAGCGCCACCGGGATGTTGAGCGAGCATTTCGTCGGGGAAAGCTTGAGCTCGCGACAGCGCTGTCTCGCGAGCTCCACTACGCCTTCGATGTACTCTACGTCGCTGGGGATCTGGAGATCGAATGCGACGCGCGACTCCGCCATTAAAAGCTCTCTAGCGCGCGCTCCCGGGTGTCGGAGATCTGGAACAGGGTATCGAGCTTCGTCAGCTCGAAGAGCGTCTGGAGATCGTCATTGAGATTGGCCAGACGAAGCTCGCCGCCCTGCTCCCGAATCTTCTTCGACAACGAGACGAGCACGCCCAGGCCTGAGCTGTCGATGTAGCCGGTCTGGCTGAAGTCGATCAGGAATTTCTTTTCGCCCTTCTCGAGCTCATCGAGCACCTTCTGCTTGAGCTCCTGGCGATTTCCCACAATCAACTGGCCTTCGACATCCACCACAACGACCTCTCCCTGTTTCTTGATCGAGAAACTCATTCAGTTAATCTCCAGTGCGGTTCTGACAGCTAAGGCGCGCGGTGCCCGGCGCGCCCGGCCGATTGCAGCGCTGCAATTGCGGCCACGTTAATAATGTCCTCCCTCTCGGCGCCGCGCGAGAGATCGGCGACCGGGCGCGCGAATCCCTGAAGGATCGGTCCCACCGCCTGTGCGCCACCCACTCGCTGCACCAATTTGTAAGCAATGTTTCCAGCATCCAGCGACGGAAACACCAAAACGTTGGCCCGCCCGGCAACCGGACTGGAAGGTGATTTCCGGGCGGCGACCGTGGGGGCCAGCGCGGCATCTCCTTGCAATTCTCCGTCCACAGCGAGATCGGGCGCGCGTTCCCTTATGATCGCCAATGCTTCACGCACGAGATCGATGCTCGGACCCTTCGCGCTACCGTGGGTGCTGAAGGAAAGCAGGGCGACGCGAGGCTCGTCACCGACGATCAATTTCCGGTCGTTCGCCGCGGCAATCGCGATGTCGGCGAGGTTTTCGGCGGTCGGGTATGGGATAACGGCGCAATCGGTGAACGTCAGGACTTCACTGACGTCGGCGCCGGCCGGGGCGATCATGTAGAAGGCGCTGGACACGACCCGTACGGTAGGTGCCACACCGACATTCCGAAGCGCGCTGCGCAGCACATCGGCGGTAGTGTAGACCGCGCCGGCGACGCAGGCATCGGCATCACCATTGGCGACGAGCCTGTGTGCGAATTCCAGGGCCGAACCATCCCGCGACTCGATCCACTCGACACCGGCGCGATCAGCGGCCTCGGCGACCGGGGGCCCGTCGGCGACGAGGATCGGCGTCGCCATTCGAGTGCGGGCAATTTCAGAGGCGGCGGCCAGGATTCGCTCATCGCCGCTCTCGGGAAAAACTATCCGCCGATTTAGCTCCCCCGCCCGCTGCCGTATTCGCTCAACGAAGCTCACCAGACTTGGGCCCATTGTGAAACTTCTTTGCGAGCGCCTTGGCGACCGCGGGATGCACCAGACCATCCAGATTGCCGCGATGCTGCGCGACCTCGCGCACGACGCTCGAGCTGATGTACGTCGTCTCGACGGACGGAACCATGAACACTGTTTCAAAGCTCTCGGACATGTGGCGGTTCATCAGCGCCATCTGGAACTCGTACTCGAAGTCACTCACTGCGCGCAGGCCGCGGATGTTGAGCTTGGCGCCGATCTTTTTGGCGAAATCGACGAGCAGACCCTCGAACTGCGTCACCTCGACGCGTTTGTTCGCGGTGGTTGCGGCCCGTATCAGTGCGACCCTCTCCTCCGTCGTGAAGAGTGCGCGCTTGGACGAATTCACGGCGACCGCAACGACGAGCTTGTCGACGAACTCGCAGCTCCGTTGAATCAGGTCTTCATGGCCCCGCGTGATCGGGTCGAAGCTGCCGGCGTAGATGGCCGTGATTCCCACGTCACTCCTCGCTGCGGTAGAAGGTGATTGCCGTCGTGCCATATTTGCGCGTCACTCCTCCGTCGGGCATTTCGTCAGTCGCCGCGTGTTCGATGCTGAGCACTCTGCTGAATGGCACTCGGAACCATTGGTCAGCGAGCTTTGCCGCCTCGCCGCTCGCGTACGGCGGGTCTGCGAACGCAACGTCGTAATCGAGCGCACTTAGCTGTTGCGCGAAAGGGAGCGCCGATTTTCGATGAACGGTCGCGAGTGAGCCGGCGCCGAGAGCAGCGATGTTTTCCTGAAGCGCGCGGAGACTGGTTGGATCTTTCTCTACGAAATCGGCGCTGACTGCCCCGCGCGACAGGGCTTCGAGTCCCAGGGCGCCCGAACCAGCGTACAAATCGAGCACGCGAGCCTCAGGAAGATCGAGCTGTAGAATACTCATCCACGCCTCGCGAACGCGGTCGAGCGTGGGTCTCACCCGGGTGCCGCTTGGTGCGCTGATCCGGCGTCCGCGCCAGCGGCCCGCGACTATGCGCACACCACGATGTCCGCGATGCGCGCCTGGAGGTAGCTCTCTCCCCGATAGTCGTCGCGCTCGAGTCGGAATGCGATGTCGACCCTGGTCCCGGGTTGGAATTCCAGCGCGCGAGTCGCCAGACCCCACCCGATTGCGTCGAGTGATCCGGTCCCCGTGTCCAGCACCAGCCTGAGCCCATCCTGTCCGACGACGCGCGGCGGCCGCGCGATCACGACGTTCCGGGCCAACAAGACAGGCGTCGGATTACCGATGCCAAACGGCTCGAAGTGTCGGAACAACGATTCGATGCGCGCGTCCAGACCTTCGATGCTGACCTCGAGATCGACTCTGATCTCCGGAACCAGATCCGCGGGAGTGAGCTGCGATCGCGCTATCTCGTTGAAGCGCGCTGCGAAGTCGGGGACCTTGTCGCGCGCGATCGTCACGCCGGCGGCAACACGGTGGCCGCCATACCGCAACAGATGCTCGCGCGCCTGACCAAGCGCTCCGTGAAGGTCGAACTTTGGAATCGACCGGCCTGAGCCTTTGCCCAAATCGCCAGTAAGTGCGATCAACACCGTTGGTCTGCCGAATTCTTCGACGAGTCGGGACGCCACAATTCCCACCACACCTGGGTGCCATGAATCATCGGCGAGAACGATAGAAAACATCTCGTCGAGATCCATTGCCAGCACCCGCTCGCGAGCCTGCTCGAGCGTCGCGTGATCGATCTCCTGTCGACGCCGATTCAGCTCCTCGAGCTCACGCGCGATGACGTTCGCCTGGTGCTCGTCTTCCGTGAGGAGCAGCTCGACGCCGCGCAGAGCGTGGCCGAGCCGCCCCGCGGCGTTCAAGCGCGGGGCGAGTATGAAGCCGATGCGACCGGCGGTGAGCTGCTTGCCGTCCAGGCCCGATGCTCGCAACAGCGCACGCATCCCGACATTGCGTGTCTCGGCCAACATCTTGAGCCCGTACCGCACGAAAACACGGTTTTCGCCGCGCAATGGTGCGACGTCGGCGACAGTCGCGAGCGCGACGAGGTCGAGCATCGCCCAGATAAAATTCTCGTTGCCGCCCAGCGCGCGCGTCAGCGCCAGCGCCAGCTTGAATGTCACTCCAACCGCGGCGAGATCTTTATCCGGGTAGCCACAGCCAGGCCGCTTCGGATTCAGGATCGACAGACAGTCAGGCAGCTCGCCGCTCGGAAGGTGGTGATCGGTGACAATGACATCGATACCGGCTTCGCAGAGCTTGGCGACGGGAGTGACGGCCGCAGTGCCACAGTCGCACGTCACGACGACTTTTGCACCTGCCGCGATAGCGGCATTCACGCCCGCGTCGCCGAGGTCGTAGCCATCCTCAATGCGCCGGGGGATGAAGGGCATCGCCTGTCCGCCCAGCCAGCGGATGGCGCGCGTCAGCATAGTCGTCGAACAGATGCCGTCGACATCGTAGTCGCCGTGAATGAAAACCAGCTCCTTCTCGCGCACCGCGCGCGCGAGTCGCTCGACCGCCCTATCCATCGAGAGGAACATCAGCGGATCGTGTAGCCGATCGAGCTTGGGACGGAGGAACAACTTGGCTTCATCAGCCGTGACGTACCCGCGAATCAGCAGCAGTCGGCAGACGATGTCCGGCAGTGACAACGCCTCCATGAGCGCGCGCACCGCGTCTTCATCAGGCGGCTTGGGAAGAATCCACCGCGCTGGCATCGCCGGGTGTTCGGACGCAACCGATGTCACGCTATGTGCCGTCCGAGTAGAGGAGGACGCCGCACGCCTCGCAGACCTCGATTTGACCGCTGCCCGCCATCATGTTGCGGCGCTGGAGCGGCACGGCGGTATCGCAGTTTCCACACGATCCGCCGCGCAAGGCGTAGAGTGCCTGCGCCCGCTTGCCGCGGATCCGATCGTACTTGCCGAGCATGGGGCGCGAGACGGAACCTGCCTTTCCATCACGATCGCGTTTCGCATCGTCGAGCTCCGCCTGAAGCGCTGCTCTCTTCGCTTCGATCTCCGGCCGTGCAGCCCGCTGTTCCTCCTCCAGCGCTTCCAGCGACTGCTTCGACGCGGCGACAGCGGCATTCATCTCCGTGATGCGACGGCCAAGGATCGCGAGCTCGCTCTCGTCCTCGGCCATCAGGCGTCTGGTCGACTCGACTTGCGCCGTGGCGGCGGTTGCTTCGCGCATTCGCTTTACGTCTTCGAGCTGGTGGAGGTTGCGCTCCTGGAGCTGCCGATGTTGAGCGAGTCGGCCCTGTAGCTCGCGCTGCTTCTTCTCCTCTACCTGAACGGCTGCCTGGGCGCGGGTGAGCGCCGTCGCCGCCTGATCGCGCCTTTTGTCGAGCTCGGCGAGCTGCGGATCGAGCAAACGAATCTGGGTTTCGATCTCGCGTATTTTCAGGTCGTCCTCCTGCAGCGCTAACAACGCTTCAATCTCGCCCTGCATCCAACCTCCGAATCATCATCGCGTCCCCGTTCGTCTGAATTTCTTGTAGTAGTTCCTTCCAGTTGCCTTCAATTCTTTGCGGATCGCGTCCTTTTCCGCGATCAGCTTGTCCTTTTGCGCGCCGTCGGCCAACGGAATGAGTCGATCGAGCTCCGCAGCCCGGCGGTCGAGCTCACGCGCCCGTAGAGTTGCAAGACTATCGCTGATCGTTCGCTCCGGATCTATCTGATACGAGCCCTCGGCGAGAATCTCTTCAACAGTGGCGATCGCCTCTTCATCGAGGTTCGCTGTGATATCCTCGATCGTTGAATCGGGACCGGCCGACATCAAGGCGCGATAGATCGCGCGGTAATGTGCGTCGCGAAAGCTCTCCTTGCCCAGCTTTTCGACAATCTGCTCGATGCGCGCGCGATCAAACAGCATCGCCCGCACGAGCTCGCGCTCCGCCGACGCGCCACGCTCGCTGTAATGCGCGCGCCTTTCGCCGCGCCTCACTGCCGCCGCTGGAGATATCCGCGGCATCGGCGGTGAGGGTGGCGCAATGGGCGGCACCGGCTTCCCTCTCAACTCGCGCTCCAGGACTTCACGCGCGACGCCACTCACTTCGCTCGCGCGAGCGATGTAAAGATCGCGCATGATCGCGTCCGACGTTGCGCGCACCGTGGGAAGAAGCCGGTCGAGCGCCCGCCGCTTCTTCTGCAACTCTGAGAACATGCCGGCACGTTCGAGCAGCTGGATCTTTCGCTCGAAAACGTCGATCGCATCCTTTAGACGCGCGGTTAGCGCTGCCGCGCCGTGATTCTTGACAAAGGTATCCGGGTCTTCTCCCTCGGGCAGCGTGACCACGCGTACCGCCGCACCCTGGCGCAAGAGCTCGTCACCCGAGCGGAATGTCGCCTGAAGTCCCGCCTTGTCACTGTCATAGAGGAGAAACACGTTCTTCGTCAGTTTTCGCAGAGCAGCGGACTGCCCTTCGGTAAGCGCGGTACCCATCGGCGCGACCACCGTTGAAATGCCCGCTGTCAACAGGCGCACGACGTCGAAATAGCCTTCGACCACCAGAACCTGGTCTTCACGTCGGATGTCGTTCTTCGCCCAATTGAGTGCGTAAAGGGTTTTGCCTTTTGAGAAAACTGCGGATTCCGGTGAGTTCAGGTACTTCGGCTCGCCTGGTCCAAGCAGACGGCCACCGAATCCGATATTGCGACTCATCGCGTCGAGAATCGGGAACATGAGCCGGTTGCGAAATCTGGGGCGGGGCTCGGTCTCGTCGTCGCCTTTGATGAGAAGTCCGGCCGCGATCAGACGTGTTTCGTCGAAGCCGAGCGTCGTCATGTAGTTGCGGAGCAACCCGATCTCGCGCGGCGCGAAGCCGATGCCGAACTGCTCGGCGACTTCGCGTGAGATGTCGCGGTGCGCGAGATAGTCGCGTGCCGGCGCACCGAGCGGGTCGTCCCAGAGAATCTTCTGAAAATACGCGGCGGCGGTCGCGTTGACTTCCCAAAGCGGCTCGCGCGGGTCGGGCCCTTCGCGCCGGGTGTCGACCTCGCGGACTTCGATTCCCGATTTCTCGCCCACCAGTTTCACCGCCGCCGGCCATTCAACGCCGACTCTCTTCTGCAAGAAGCGGAAAACGTCGCCGCCTTCGTGGCAAACGAAGCAGTAGTACATCCGCTTCTTCGGCGAGACCGAGAAATTGCGATGGGTGCCTTGATGAAACGGACACGGACCACGAAAGTCGGAGCCTGCGCGCTTGAGGTTCACGTACTCGCCGATGATCTGCACGATGTCGGCGGCATCGCGCACTTGCTCGACGACTTCGTCGGGGATCACGCGAACTCCACCACAGTTACTCCCGCGCCGCCTTCGTTCCACGCTCCGAGGCGGAAATTCGTCACGCGGGATTCCTTGCGCAGCATCTCGCTGACGCGCTCACGCAAAGCGCCGGTGCCCTTGCCGTGGATGATGCGGAGGCTCTTGAGATCAGCACGAATGGCAGCATCGACCGCATGCATAATGATGTCTTCGATTTCACCGGCGCGCATGCCGCGCACATCGATCTCGCTCGGAGCGTGGACTTCCGGGAGGTCGCCGCGAATGGCGACCGATACTTCCGGCGTGGCCGATTCCGCGCTCGAGAGACGCAGACTGTTCCGCGGCACGGCCAGCTTCATTACGCCGACGGCGACGACTGCTTCTCCATCCCGAACCTCCACAACGCGTCCGACCTTACCACCTAACGTCTCGACCTCAACAAAATCTCCGATGTTGACCTCGGTGTCACGCGACTCGCGGGTCGCATGCCGCGTCTCCCGCTCGAGGCGATCCAGTTGTCGGCCTTGCTCATTGGCAAGACCTTCGACGTGCCGTCGTGCTTCGCGCGCTGCTTCCTCGCCGTGCTCGGACGCCGCCTTGAGCTCGCGGATCGTTCGTTCCACTTCGGCGCGCGCCTCGAGAAGATACTGCCGCGCCTCGCGTCTCGAGGTCTGCTCTACTTCGCGTTCCCGCTCCCTCACGTTCTTCTCGCGCTCAGCGATTCTTCGCGCGCGCTCTTTGACGTCTTCGGCGATCTCACCGGCTTCGCGTTCCGTCGCCGTGAGTGCCTTTTCGCGTGCCTCGAGCTCAGCGAGTAGCGCGGTTACCCGCCGTTCATCAGTCGGAATCCGCTGTTCCGCTCGTTCCAGCACATCACTCGGAAGATTGAGCCGCCTGGCAATGCTGATTCCGTAGGAGCGACCAGGGACTCCCTTCGTGAGGCGATAAGTTGGTGCGAGCGCGATGGGATCGAACTGGAGGGATGCATTCACGACTCCATCGACCTGCGTCGCGAGCTCTTTGAGCGCGCCGAGGTGGGTCGTGGCAATCGACAGAGTGCCTCGCGTTGTAAGTGCTTCGAGAATAGCGCCGCCCAGAGCAGCGCCTTCAACCGGATCGGTGCCGGAGCCGAGCTCGTCGATGAGAACCAGCGAGCGCTCCGTCGCCGAGGACAGCACTTCCGCGAGATTCTTGAGGTGCGCACTGAACGTCGAGAGACTCGCGAGGATCGACTGCTCGTCGCCAACGTCCGCGTAGATGTCGTCGAAGATGGCGATGCGAGACCCCGCGTTGACCGGCGCGGGAATCCCCGCTTGCGTAAGCGCCGAGAAAAGGCCAAGCGCCTTGAGCAGGACAGTTTTTCCACCGGTGTTCGGACCAGAGATTAATAAAGTGCGTTCGTTAGCAGACATCTCCAGATCGAATGGAACGACGTCGATTCCCTGCGCCATAAGCAGGGGATGGCGGCCGTACACCACCGCAAAGCCTTGTGTCGGGTCCGATAGTTCGACTGCAGCGCATCGGAACTCGATAGCGAACCGCGCGCGTGCCACGAGTGAATCAAGAGTGATCAGAGCTTCCAGCGATTCGCCGAGTGCTTCACGGTGCGGACGAACGGTGTCGGTCAGCTCGGCGAGAATCCTGTCGATCTCTTCGATCTCTTCGATCTGCAGCTCACGAATACGATTGCCTGCTTCCACGGCGGCAGGCGGCTCGACGAAGAGTGTTCCGCCCGTTGCGGACGCGTCGTGAACGATTCCGCCAACGGCGTTCTGCGCTTCACGGCGCACGGGGATCACGAAGCGGCCGTTTCTTACCGTAACCGACATGTCGGCTACGCGTTGGTGCGATTCGAGCTTCGCCATTGCGCGCTCGAGCAGCTTGATCAGCTCGCCCTGCGAGCCTTTGAGCTCGCGCCTGATTTTCTTGAGCGCCGACGACGCATCGTCCCGGACCTGGCCGTCCTCGTCGATTGCACGCTCGATCGCGCCTTCGATCGCCTTCTTGCTGACGAGCGGCTCGATTTGCTGAGCCAATACGGCTGTGACCATTGGTGACACACGTTCGCTGCGCAGAGTGTCACGACTGATGCGCGAGCTGCGCAGAAGCGCGCCGATAATGAGGAGATCGCCCGCGGCGAGTGACGCACCTTCGACGCGGAGGCGCGTGAGGGCCGATCGCGCGTCGGGCACACCATGGAGGTGCCACGGCTCCTCAGCCGACACGAGCGAGCGCACTGCCGCCACTCGAGCGAGCTCGCGTTCTATCTCGTCCCGATCGGTGAGCGGTCGCAGCTCGCGCACGCGCTCCGCGCCGAGCGCCGAGGTCGCCCTTTCGGCGATCAAGGCGAGCGTGCGTGGGAACTCGATGACGTTGAGCGCGTGCGAATTCATTGGGTTGGAACCGCCGGTGAGGAAAACTGCAACTGCAGTGAAGACTACCAGCTAATAGCTGCGGGCGGAGCAGCTCGGAGCTCCGAGCCGGCTCGGGGCCGCCAGCCGCTCCGCTCACGGCCCCTAGCTGGTAGTCTTCAGTTGCAGTTGCACTTACTTAGAGAGTTCCTCTCTTGCGATGGCGTTGATGGTACTGCCATCAGCGCGACCCTTGAACTGCGGAAGAACTTTTCCCATGACCGCGCCGATTTGCGTCGCTCCGGCGGCGATCGCGGCTTTGACGGCGGCGCGAAGCTCGGCATCGCTCACCTGGGCGGGAAGGTATTTCTCGA
>JBJMOA010000161.1:0-3375 GCA_045803975.1 Gemmatimonadaceae bacterium | reverse complement strand
GTGACTCAGCGAGCGACAGGAGCCGGCAAGACCTACGAGCCGGGGACGAACTACGGCGTCGTGCGCGCAACCCAGGACTTCCGCGGGGGCAACAGCGGCATCGGCGCGATGATCACCAGCGTCAATCGCAACATGGATGAGTGGTCGTCACCATTTCTGACGTCGAGCGCGTACGCCGCCGCGGTGGACTTCCGTCACCGCTTCTTCAAGAACAACTACGAGATCTCCGGCAACTTCGACAAGAGTCTCGTGCGTGGAAGCACGGAAGTCATCGCGTCGTTGCAGAATAACAGCGTTCACCTTTATCAGCGTCCCGACGCCGACCTTCCGCTCGACAGCAGCCGCACCTCGCTCGGCGGAGACGCCGAAGAATTCAAATTCGGTAAAGTCGGCGGCAAGCACCTCCTCTTCGAATCAGCGTACTCACGCCGCTCACCTGGGTTCGAGGTCAACGACCTCGGCTACCTGCGGCGCGCGGATCAGCAATCGTGGAGCACCTGGATGGGATTGTTCGATCGCGAGGCGCGCCGGTTCTACAACCGCTTTCAGTTGAACAACAACTGGTGGCAGTGGTGGACGACCGACGGCTTGCCGCTCGAGCGGGCATACAACTACAACACCCACATCACCCTCAAGAACTACTGGGGATTCCACCAGGGTGGCACGCTCGGTCAGCTTGGCAAGACGTACGACGATCGTCTCACACGCGGTGGTCCCGCCGTTCGCCAGGACATGTACATCTCTCCGTGGCTGTCGATCAACGGAGACGACCGAAAGGCAATCGTTCCGTACTTCAGCTCCAGCTACTTCCGGAGCTCGGGCGGAAGAAACTGGTCGACGAACATCAGTCCTGAGATCGATTTCAAGGCGATGGGGCGATTCAGCTCGGCGCTCTCAATGAACTGGAGCCACAACGTCACTGACAACCAGCCAAAGGGCAACTATACCGACGCAACCGGAGTCCCACACTACACCGTTGCGCATCTCGATCAGACCACTACGTACCTCACGGCGCGCCTCAACTACACGTTCACGCCTAACGTCTCACTACAGACTTATGCGCAGCCGTTCGTGTCGAAGGGTACGTATAGCAACGTCCGCCAACTGTCGGCGAACCCTCGCGCCGACGAATACGACGATCGCTACACTGCACTCAACGATCCGTCGCGGACGGACAATCCCGGCGGCTTCAACTTCAAGGCGCTTCAGTCCAACGTCGTGCTGCGCTGGGAGTACAATCCCGGATCGACGGTGTTCGTGGTGTGGAACCAGGGACGGCAGGGATTCAACCCACTGGAAGGCGACAACGGCTTCACCGGCGACGTGCGCGATTTATTCAGCCTGCATCCGGCCAACACATTCCTCGTGAAGGTTTCGTACTGGCTGAACAGGTAGCGAGGTCCATCGGCGCCGGCGTCATTTGGCGAGCTCGTAAGTAAGAACGACGTTTCCATTCTTGAAGCTCCGCGTATTCGCCAGCTTCAGGTCCAGCTTGTTCTTGACGCCCTCGAACATCGTCCGGCCTTTGCCGAGGACGACGTTGTTGACGACGACCTGATACTGATCGACGAGGCGGGCGTCGGTCAGTTGCGCGACGATGGTGCCGCTGCCGAGGAGCGTCATCCCCGGGCCGTTCTGGCTTTTCAGCTTGCGAACTTCCTCGGCTGGGTCGCCGCTCACCACCGTGGTGTTTTTCCACGGGGATTTCTTGAGCGTCCTCGAGAAAACAATCTTTGGCGCATCATTCATTCCCTTGGCAACGTCGGGAAACTGCTCCATCGCCGCCGGGGTTGGCCAGAAGGCCACCATCATCTCGTATGTTTTCCGGCCGAACAACAGCGTGCTCTCTCCCTTGGCATTGCCGGCGACGAACTCATTCCACTCCGGATCGCTTTTGTGTGCCCAGCTCAAATCGCCGTCGGGGCCGCTGAAGTATCCATCGAGCGTCACCGAGTTGAATACGTGTAGTCTCCGCACGGCAGTCCTCCGGCGTCAAAGAATGAGTCTTGCAGCGTTGGCGAAGGAGTGTGGCAATCGCTGTTCCGCGATGGGCTCGGAACTTTTCCTGAGCCCGTCGCGTATGGGGAATTGGAGGTCGCTCCATGCCGAACCCTCATCATACGATGAGTCATTCGCTCGACCCGTACCCGGTTCGTCCCGGGACGAGTGCCGCGCTCACAGCGCGAACCATCGACGCGACGGTTCACACTCCATTGGTCCGCGCGCAGGAAACAGTCACAGCGCTCATCCCCCGCGTTACAGAGCCCCTCGGATCGCCACTCTTTCTCGCCACGATCGGACTTACCCTGGTTCTGATTTCGTTCGCGATTGCCGGACGTTTCCGACCGCGCGGGCTTGTGTTGGCAGCATTGCTGATGATGACGTTGACGTCGTTCAAGCCACTCCGGCCGGCGGACGAGGTCGAGATTCCTGACCAGACGATCGCCACCGATGGCGACGCGTGGTGGCGTCGACAGCTCGAGAAGATCGCGCAGCCGGTCGCTGCGGCGGCCGCCCGCTACGCCGAGGAAGCCGAGATTCGTACTGAAGCGGTCGAGCCGGCTGAACAGCCGGAGGATGTCATGACGCCTGACACCAGGATTCGCATCTACGTGCCACGCGAGATCATGATGCGCTACCGCGAGCAGGAATTGCGCGCGGCGATCCAGGAGCTCCGCATGCGAATGCGCGAAGAGGTTCGCCAGCGTCGACGCCACCGCCATTAGGCTTGCTGCTCCCTCTCCGAATCGCGTAGCATTATCCGCAGCGGAGGAGAATACTGGGCAGAACTGGCGAAACTGATTCGATACCTACGGCACCGAAGGACCGATTAGTCGGTCCGGGCATCCTGCTCGTTGGCGTTGCGCTCCTCATCCTGATCGGCTTCGGTTACTGCGCGAGCCGGCTCGTGCCCGGCGCGATGTTCGGCCGCAACGCGACGAGCATTACCCACGACGTCGTCGTCGATCAGGTCAAGGCGGTGGCGAAGCTCGTCTCGAGCGAAGCGACTGTCCGCGACGTCATCGTCTATGAGAATACGTGGTACGGCTCGACGAAGCGCTCGCTGGTCGTGGTCACCGGACGGCTTCTGGCGGGGATTGATTTACGTGACAACCCGGACGTCGCGATCGATCACGCCAACAGAAAGATCACCATCCGGATTCCGCCGGCGAAGCTGATTGCCGTCGAGATTCGCGACATGCGCACCTACGACGAGCGCGGCGGGCTCTGGAATCCGTTCACGCGTGAAGACCGCGATGCGATTCAGCGGCAGGCGAGAATGCAGCTTCTGGCAGCGGGTAGCCAGCTAGCGCTGATCAGACACGCCAACGAGAGCGCAGTGGAGCTGCTCAGGATGCTGCTGGCAAAGGATGG
>JBJMOA010000160.1:0-2875 GCA_045803975.1 Gemmatimonadaceae bacterium | reverse complement strand
ACGTGTGAGACTTTCTCAGCCATCACCTCGATCGCGTCGGTCCACGCGTCGACCTCAGGTGAACGGTCGACCTGCACTCTCGCGTAGTCGACGAGGTCCCGATTCGGTCCCATCCATCTGATATACGCGAAATCGGCCGTGGGCCGCGTCGCGAGGTTGAGCATCAACTTGCGCGGTATCCATCTGCCATCGACGAGCGCGAGCGCGATGTTGTGTTCTTGCAACAGTGCGAGCACCCCGTCGGTGATCCAGCCGCGATGTCGGAACTCGATCGCGAAGCGCAGATCACGCGGCACGCGGCCAATGAAATCGACCAGCGCCGGGAGCTCACCTGGTTGGAAGTCAGGACCTGTTTGCACGAGTATCGGGCCGAGTTTGTCGCCGAGCTCACGCACCCGCTCAAAAAAGGTCTCCGAGGCTCCCGTAACATCGCGCAGCCGCTGCTCGTGGGTCACTTCCTGCGGCAGCTTCAGCGCGAACACGAACCCCTTCGGCGTGCGGTCTACCCAGCTTCGAATGGTCGTCGTCGCCGGCGACGCGTAGAAAGTCGAATCCACTTCCACCGAGTCGAACGCCCGCGAGTAGACGGTGAGGAAATCGGAAGGACGCGTGCCGGTGGGATAGAAAGGTCCTACCCAGGCTTCGTAATTCCAGCCCTGCGTGCCGATGCGGATCTCCGCGGACATGCTGTTCAATCGGGAGGCGCGGAGGACAGATGTCAAGCGACAAGCTGCGTGATCGGCTATTCAGGGCCCTCAGGCGCCGGAGCGGAACGCGGCGTCCGCTGTGCCCAATCTCCCGACACGAGATCGTCAATCCCTACGTCGTCGCGAACCGGCTCGTGGGCAATGCTTTTAGCGCCAATCCGCGCAAGAATCGGTGGCGCCAGGAAAGTCGTCGCCATAACCATGAGCGTGAGCGCGCTGAAGAGCGACGGCGAAATTGCGTGCGTCGCCAGACCCATTTGAGCGAAGATCAGCCCGACCTCGCCACGTGGAATCATCGCCACTCCAATCAGTGGCTTGTTTCCACGAAACCACCACGGCGCATAAGCCGAGAGGAATTTGCCGGCCACGCCTACAACGATGAGAAGACCGGCCGCGCTCAGAGTTTTCAATTCGCTAAACGCCGAGAGCTGTACGGACGCGCCCACTGATGCAAAGAAAATCGGGCAGACGAAATGTCCGATCGCCGTCGTAGTTCTCTGGATCTCCACTCGCTCGGACGTCGTATGAAGAATGAGTCCGGCTGCGAACGCACCCAGGATCATGGCGGATCCAAACGTGGCTGCAAGCGACGAAAGGAGAAATGCGAATGCGAGAGCGACGATAGCTAGAGTTCCAGGCGCGCGAATTGTCTCGATCGAACTGAATACGGGACGCGCCAAAAGTCTTCCCAGCGTCAGCGCAGCCACGATGAAACCAACAGCGATCGCCGTCGTGCGCAGCACGCCGAGCATCGTCCATGATCCGCCGGTGACGATGCTGGCGACGACAGAAAGCACGATCAGCCCGATGATATCGTCGAGCACCGCCGCTCCAAGCACCACCTGACCTTCGCGCGACTTGAGCTGGCCGATGTCCGACAGCACGCGAGCGGAGATACCAATCGAGGTAGCCGTAAGAGCCGCAGCGCACACCAGCGCCGGAACGCGGTCGAGGTCGAGGATGCTCGATGCACCGGCGTAGCCGAGGACGAAGGGAACCACTACGCCGACAGTGCCGACCGTGGTGGCTGTTCCGGCCACCTTCGCCATCGCTCGCAGATCAGTGTGGAGACCGATCTCGAACAAGAGGACAATCACTCCAAGCTCCGACAGGGAGTGAATCACGGGATCGGCGGGATCGAGCACTCCGAAGACGGAAGCGCCTAGCAGAACGCCAGCGAGCAGCTCGCCGAGAACTGCCGGCTGTCCCACGCGCTGTGCCAAAGCGCCGAGCAGCTTCGCGGTGACCAGCAACGCCGCCAGGACGAGAAGCAGGCGCGGGATCGCTTCGGCTTCCGTCATCGATACGTCTCGAAGAATCCAGTGCCTGTTCCAGACAGCGGCTCGCCGTCCAGCCGTCCGGAGATTCGTGCCGTTCCTTTCATCTGGATAAAGTAGGGGCGCGCTTTCTCGCTGCCGAGAGGGTCGCCGCGCTCCTTATCGCCGCGCGTGCTACGCGGACGCGTATCGGTCGCGATCGCGTCCTCGATGTTGAGCTCGACGTTTAGCGTGTCTACGCCGCGCGCATCGCTGAACGTCGCATGCGATGGAACGCGGATTTCCTTGCCGCCGGAGCGAACGATGCGATCATCCTGATAGGTGATCAGCCTCGGCCGGAACACCGCGCGGAATCCGAGTGAGTCCACCAGGTACACCAGAACCGGAGGGATGGAGGATGCAGTGTCTGGCGGATAGACGCGCCCGTAGAGAAAGGTGTACGGGCCCGCGCGCGCCGCACCCCAGTCCCAGGTAACCCCGCGCCAAACTCCCCAATTGTGATCGTGATAAGACTGGGCGTCGGTGAGCCGCTCGCACACCCCATCCACGCACAAGCGTCCGCTGGCAGACGCGCGCAATGCGGGCACCGTATAGCCCGAGACGAACCCACCGGAGCCCATTGCAACCCCGGGGAAATACGCGTGAGGCGCGGGGTGAACGCGCAGTGAAATCTCCACGCGACCAGTCGCGGCAGCCCCGCCTTGTTCATTCGCGATCGCTCTTACTTCGTAATCGCCGTTCGGTAAGACCGTGACATGCGAGCCCCCGAACATCACGTTGGCGTCGCGGGTCGAGAAGCGCACCTTCGAGCGGTCGAGGGTCTCGGCAAAGCGGCGCGTCGTGCCACCCTGGTCCCGCACCGTGATGCCGAGCTGCCCTCCCCACTTCGAT
>JBJMOA010000159.1:0-5926 GCA_045803975.1 Gemmatimonadaceae bacterium | reverse complement strand
ATCGCTGCAGCTGTGTGTACAACGCCGGATGCTTCCGGCGCAGCGCGCGCGGGCGCTCGAAGAACGCTTCGGTGATAACGGCGAAGAACTCCGACGGATTGGTCGCGCCGTAATCATCGATCAAGGTCGCCTCACCAGCGTGAGACGCGTTGCGCAGCGCGTTGAACTCCGCGCTCATCACGCGCGCCCACGCGAGGTAATCGCTGCGCGTGTGTAGCGCCGGCGTTCCGTCGCTGCTCTGATTCTCGAAATCGAGTTGGTGTGCGAACTCGTGGAGCACCAGGTTCTCTCCGTCCGTCGGAGCGGCGGCGCCGTGACGCACCGCATCCCACGCCAAGACTAGCGCCGACAGCCGGTGTCCGGTGTGGCCAAGACGATCTTCGTCGCCTTCCTCCCAGATGCCGCCGCCGATGTAACGATCTTCGCGAGCAGTGTATCCCGATGGATAGACGAGAATCGAGATCAGCTCCGGGTAATAATCAGTGTCGCGATGCAACAGCAGCAGACACGCCTGCCCTGCGATCGTGACGCGCATCTCCTCCGTCAGCTCCAGACCGCCGCAGCCCTCGAAGTGTTTCTCGGCGAGAAATACCTGGGTATGGCCGAGCAGCTCGGCCTGATCGGCGTTGGAGAGACGGGTGAAGATCGGGAGATTACGCTCGAGAATCTCGCGCCACGCCGGTGGGACTGGCTTGGCACGAAGTCGCGCGCGGCGCCGGGATTTGAAGAGATCGAGAACCATGCGTGAAGATTAACGACTGTCCCCGCTAAGACTTCGCCTTCTGTGGACAAACAGTCGGAACCAGCTCGCTCGCGCGCATGACGCTTGGGTCGTCTCCATCGCGACCGTGCGTTTTCATGAGCGTAACCGCGACCTTGCCGAGCAGCTCGCAATCGAGCGCCGGATTCTCCAGCAATTGCGCGAGCACGTACTTGTCGGTCGGCTTGGTCGCCAGCTCGCGCAGAATATCCTTCGGCGTCGCCGGATTGCCGGCAAACCACATGTCGAGCCCGCTAATCGTGCGCTCTCGCGTGTAGAGATCGCGGATGATCTCCGGTGGTGTGTGGTGGTGCGCGGCCAGCGCCTGGAAGAAGTAATCCGGATAGGTGCGCGTCCGATATACACGAGTTAGCGTCTCGGCGGTCGTGTTGGGATTCCGAACTGCTTCGAGCGCGATGCCGAGGTCGTCAGAGTTCGCCAGCGTATCGAGAATTCCGGGGGAAACGGAATCGTTCGGCAGAGCGGCAAGTAGAAATGCGCGATCGTTGATTCGGGCGTGCATGCTGCTGTCGAGCCACGCCCGCTGACGACCCGAATTCTCTTTGAGAGCGGCGTCGATCAGCTCGCGATCGCGCGCGATCTCCGCTGAGTGCGCGGCCTGCTTTTCATCCCTGCCGCGATTCTTCGTTCGCGTCTGGGCGCCCTGCGCGATGTTGAACGAAACAAGGAAGAGTGCGCCGGCAAGTCCGAGCCATGCTCCGATTCTGCGTGGTGTTTCCGAGGATTGCCGCCATCGGCCGAATGCCAGCCCGAGAAATCCAGCGAGCGCGCCGAGCATCGGGATGCCGATGAATCCGATACCTGCCGTCGACGAGCGAGACTGCGTGATCGCCCAGATGCCCGTGGCGATCGACGCAACGCAGAAAACCAGGCTAAGCCCCACACCGCGTGGATTGCCTCGCACGAGCAGTGACACGACGACCACCAGATACGCGATCGGCAGACCGACGAGGCCGAGCAGGAACAACAAAGCGGATCTCCGCGGTCAGGGCCGCGCTTCGGATTCCGGTTCCGTCGGTCGTGCGACTGGCTCTGGATTTGGTAGTTGAGCGACTTTGATCTGCGGCTCGTGAAGCACGGGAATGTTCACTGACGCGGCGATGAAGCAAAGGTCGTGCGCCATCTCGTGCAGCTCCATCGCGCGCTTCTCGTCGCTACCCGGTGCTAGTGTGACAACGGGCCGAAGCGTGACGCTCTCGAACCTTCCGCCACCATTGGGCTGCAGCAGCAGCGTCCCGGTCGCATCGTCCTGATACGCGACGACGTTGATCTTGCTGCGCGCGCAGAGTGCGAGATAACTGAGCAGATGGCACGACGACAGCGCGGCAACGAAGAGATCTTCCGGATTGTAGACGTTGGCGTCGCCGCGAAACATCGGATCGGCGCTGCCGACGATGTCCGGCTTGCCCTCGATCTGCAGGCGGTATTTGCGGCCGTAGCCGGTGTAGCTCGTGGTGCCGGTGCCGAGGTTGCCGTCCCAGACGAGACGGGCGTTGTAGTCGTGTGCGTTCTTTCTCTCGCTAGCTGCCATTCCCGTCTCCTCATTTAGGCCTGCGGTAAGATCACAATCGAGCGATTCTGGCGTAAGACCGCTACGACGATTCGCGCTACGAAGATGTGCTCACGATTCCGGAAGGGAGCCACGGTGTCACGACGCCGTCTCTAATCTGAAGCCGGTCGAGCCGCATTAGTCCCGGCGGGATATCTGCTTCGCGCGGGACTACCAGAATAGTTTGACCGAGTCCGCGCTCCTCGAGCACTACGAGAATTCGGGCGGCACGCCGAATATCCAGCTCCGCGAATGGATCGTCGAGCAGCAACAGCGGCTCGGCGCCGGCGTGAGCGCGCAGAGTCGCGGCCTCGAGCATTCGAAGTGCGATTGCTGCCGAGCGTTGTTGCCCCGCCGATCCAAAAAGGCGAAGATCTTTGCCGTCGAGCGTCAGCTCCAGATCATCGCGGTGTGGACCCACGTGGGTGAGGCCGCGCCTCAAATCGAGCGGACGCTTCTCCTCGAAGGCGGCGAGCATCACGTCGTAGCGCGCTTCGGATTCCGCGAATGGGCTGATGTAGCGCATCTGTGCTCCGCCTCGCTCGCCGATTCTCTGCGCGAGCTCGGAGAAGTCCGACGACGAATCGCTCACCCATTTCGCCCTCGCTTCGATCAGCATCGTGCCGTGCTCAGCAAGCGCCGGCTCCCACACTGCCACCTGTTGTTCGTTCGCGGCCGAGCCGCGACGCGTCGCATGTCGGAGCGCGGCATTGCGCCGGGCGAGATTTGCGCGGTAATGCTGCAGTGCGCGTAAATACTTCTTGTCGGTGAGCGCCAGAACCTGGTCGAGATAACGGCGTCGCTCCGTCGGCGGACCACTCACGAGCTCGAGATCGCGCGGCGAGAACATTACCGACGGCAGCGCACCGAGTGCGTCGGCGAGACGGCGAATCTCGCTGCCATCGATCGAGACCTTTTTTCTTTTACTAGCTCGATCGAACCCGATCGAGATCTCGTGCTCGGCGGGTGTGTGTGCGTGCGCTGAGATGTGGAAGCCGGCGGTGTCGAAACGGGTGAGATCCTGATCGCGCGCATCACGTATCGACCGAAGGATGTGCAGGTAGTAAATGGCCTCGAGGAAATTTGTCTTGCCGTGACCGTTGTCACCGACGACGACGGCACCGTCAGGGGGGAGCTCGAGGTCCACATGCTCGAGATTTCGAAAGTCTCGAATAGAAATCTTGTTGAGACTAATGCGGGCAACGTCTCTCGCGGAGTCCGAGGACTGCGCCGGATATTCAGCGGTAATCGTCACTTCCCTTTGAAGGCCGGCGCTCGCTTCTCGAGGAACGCGCGCATTCCTTCGCGCATGTCGTCAGTTGCGGCGAGGAGTCCAAAATGATTCGCCTCGAGAATGAGACCTTCCTCGAGCGACATCTCGAGACCGCGGTCGATCGCCTCGATGCACAGTGCTACCGCCAGCGGACCGTTCGCGAGAATCGTCTTCATCATGCTTTGTGCTTCACTCATCAACTGCGCGGCGGGCATCACCTTGTTGACTAGCCCGATCCGATAGGCCTCGGCGGCGTCGATCATCTCGCCCGTCATGAGGAGCTGCATCGCACGTCCTTTGCCGACCAGGCGCGCGAGACGCTGACTGCCGCCGTACCCCGGCAAAATGCCGAGCTTGCTCTCGGGCTGGCCGAATTTCGCGGCGTCGGACGCTATGCGAACGTGACACGACATCGCGAGCTCACACCCGCCGCCGAGCGCGAAGCCGTTGACGGCGGCGATGACGGGCTTGGGACAGGTCTCGAATCTGCGGAACACATCCTGCCCAGCGCGGGAGCGGGCCTTAGCGAGCACGGGACTCTGGCTCGACAGCTCAGAGATGTCGGCGCCGGCGACGAAAGCGCGTCCGGCGCCGGTGAGTATCACGCCGCCAATCGCATCATCCACTCGGATTTGATCGATCGCGGTACCCAGCTCGGCGATCGTCGCATCGTTGAGAGCGTTGAGCTTGTCGGGCCGATTGACGGTGAGAGTGGCGACGCGATCCGCAACCTCCAGCGTCAGGAATTTGAAGGGCATGGAGATGTATTTGTGGGTAGATTTGCCGGCATCTGTCGTGCGGCGACGACGCTGCAATCTAGCCAGAAAGTTTGCTTCCTGCGGGACGGGACGACGGAAATAAATGGCGCAAAAATGGATCGTACGTGAAGGCTCGAAGGCGAAGGGATTTCGGTACAGGTCGCCGAGCGGAAGTGTAGTGAAGGATGCGGCGCAGCTGGAGCGCGTCGATACGCTGCGCATTCCGCCGGCGTGGCGCGACGTGCACATCTCCACAAATCCGCGCGCCGCGATCCAGGTGTGGGGCTTCGACGCGCGCGGGCGAAAGCAATACAAGTATCATCCGCGCGCGGTAGAGAAGGGCGAGCTGCGCAAGTATTACCGCGTGCGGCAGATGGCGCGCGATCTCCCGACGTTGCGCGCGAAGATCCAGCGAGATTTCCGCCGCCGGGCGCTGACGAAGGAGAAAGTCTGCGCCGGAATCGTCACGCTGATCGGTTATGGATTCTTTCGCGTCGGTAGCGAGAAGTATCAGAAGGAAAACAACACGTTCGGCATTACGACGATGCGGAAGTCCCACGTGATGGTGTTAGACGATTCGGTGGTATTTGAGTATCGCGGCAAGCGATCGATCACGCAGCGGAACGTCGTCGTGGGTAAAGATCTCGCGCGTTTCGTCTCGCAATTGATGGAGACCCCCGGGCCGCGCCTCTTCCGATATCTGGAGGACGGAAAATGGCAGAACGTCGATTCGCGCGACGTCAACGATTACATCGAGCAGATCGCGCAGTTCCCCTACACAGCGAAAGATTTCCGGACGTGGGGCGGGACGCTGCGTGCGGCGACTGTGCTCGCTGAGCTCGGGCATGGCAAGAGTCAGACGGAACGAAAGAAAAACGTCGTCACTGCGGTGAGGCTCGTCGCCGCTGAGCTTGGTAACACCCCTACTATATGTAGGAAGTCCTACGTGCACCCGGTGGTCGTCATGAAGTACCTCCGCAGCGGCACAACCATCGCTCTGACCAGGCGTTTCACATCGGTGCACAACGGAACTGGGCATGCGCCCGAGGAGAGCGCTTTGATCGACTTTCTTGATGAATACTTTCCAGAGCGACGCAAAGAGCCGCGTGTAGAATGAGAACACGATTGGCTGTTTTCGCTGCATTCGCATTGCTCGCTTGCCACCATCGGCCCGGCCCGGACTTCAGCGGCGCCCCTGAAGGTATGAGAATTCGCGCCGAGACTCGTTTGGTCGGCAAATCTCTTGACACTCTCCAGGTCTGGATGACTGGTGTGAACAGTTCACGGCAGCCTCAGTCGTTTGGCTATTCCTTGTGTCCAGAGGTCACGACACGCATTAGCTCGATTCACATTCCTAGCGGTAAGCCGACTCGCACCTGGGATTACGCGACGATGCTACATCCTGAGTTGGCAAAGCAGCAGGTTACCTCGATGTGCTCCCGCGAAGCGTCGACAGGCGTGATGCCCGGCGACTCGGCGACGTTCATATTTCTTTCAGTTCCCGTTAACAGAATTCTCGGAGACTCGCTTTCCACAGGGCGGTATCGGGTAACCGTCTTTCCCAG
>JBJMOA010000158.1:0-7474 GCA_045803975.1 Gemmatimonadaceae bacterium | reverse complement strand
CGAAGTACTTTGGGAAGCATTCAGCGGTGTCGGATTTAAGAGGCAATCCCACCGCCGAGGATTCGATACCTGCAACTTCGTTACCGGGTTTTTCAGCTAGTACACACAAGCTTGAACGTGTGACTACTGAGCTGGTAGACGTGCGAGTTAGTCGCTCAATTCCTCATGGGGTGGTTGGCGGAGCTATTGGTGCAGCCGTCGGGGGAGCCATGGGTTACGTGTATATGCGGATCCACTGTGACAACGGCGTTTGTTGGTTTCCCACTCGAAGTGTTCTCACTGGAGCCGCAATCGGCGCGGTTGTTGGAATCGTCTTTGAGTATTTCGTTCGTCACGGGCAGAGGTGATCGTGGCTTCTGGTATCGAGAACCACCTAGCTCCAGATCGACGCCCGTACTTCCGCGGTGCGCTGTCTCCACCGCTCGTCGTCGACCGTCGCGTGCTCACGACGGCTAGTCGTGGCGCAGCATTGAGGCACGGCCGGTAACGCAGTTGCCAAGCTGACGTACGAGGGCGGGAGCGATACGCATGAGGAAGAATTCAAAGCAACGGAAGCGTCACGACGGCCAGACGGACCATGGGCGGCAACAGAGATGCGACTCTACGATGTAATGATTGTGGACGCTGCGCCGGCAAGCTGACCGTCCACCAGATGCACCACCCTGTCCGCCTGCCCTTCATACCGCGGATCGTGCGTCACCATGCAGATCGTCGCGCCGGTCGAGTGCAGCTCCCGCAGCAATTCCATCACCGACTCTCCGTTCGCGGTGTCGAGGTTGCCCGTCGGCTCGTCAGCCAGGAGAATTCGCGGCTCGCCGGCAACCGCTCGCGCCACCGCCGCGCGCTGCTGCTGCCCGCCCGACAGCTGCGCTGGATAGTGGTCCCTGCGTCCCGCCATCCCCACCCGCTCCAGTGACTCCATCACCCGCGCTCGACGCGCCGACGCCGACATCCCGCGATAGGTAAGCGGCAGCTCGACGTTCTCGTACACCGTCAGATCTCCGATCAGATTGAACGCCTGGAAAATGAATCCGATCTGCCGGTTCCGAATTCGCGCCCGGTCCGACGACTCCAGGGTATCGACCTCCTCGCCCGCGAATGTGTATTCACCGTCCGTCGGCGTCTCCAGCAATCCGAGCACCGACAGCAGCGTTGTCTTCCCGCCGCCCGACGGGCCCGCAATCGCCACGTACTCCCCCTCGTGGATGTCGAGATCCACTCCCCGCAGCGCGTGGGTCTCCACCTGGTCGGTGTAGAACACCTTGCTGATCCCGCGCAAGCGGATCAGCGCGCCGGCGGCGGACGACCCGCGGAAATTCGCGCCTCGCTGAGTCTGATTCACATTCGCAGTCGTCATCATCGCATCTCCACTGATTATTGCAGCCGCACCCGCGCCGCGCCTTCTGCCGAGCCCAGCTCGGAGACGATCACCTTGTCGCCGGCGCTGAGTCCGCCCCTGATTTCGATCGTGTTCGCCGACGTGGCGCCGACGAGCACACGCACGCGCTCGGCGCTCTTCCCATCGCGCGAAAGCTTGTACAGCTGAATCGCCACGCCCGCGTCCGCGCTTGCCGGCCGCGCTACGTACAACACGTTCGGCAATCGCTCCAGCTCGATCGTGCCGTCAATCGCCTGCTCGGCGCGCGCGCCCTTCGGCAGCTCGCCCTCGAGCAATACTTCGACTTCGACCGCGCCGCCCTGCGATGCCGGCGCGACCCGCGCCACCCGCCCGCGAATTATTCCGTTGCGCGTGTCGATCGACACCGGCTGCGACACGCCGACGTCGCGCGCCTGCGCTTCCGGTACACGCAGCACCGCCTTCAATCGACCGGGCTCCGCCACGCGCGCCAGCAACATGCCCGGGTTCACCCACTGCCCCAGCTCCAGCGGCAGCTCCTGCAGCACTCCGCTCTCGCCCGCGCGCACGTGCATCGACGCCACGCGATCGTTCTGAAACCGCGATATGGATTGCAGGTGCGTCACCTGCCGCGCCTGCAATGTGAGTTGGCGCTGCGCGCTGGCGGCCATGACCCGCAGACGCTCCCGCTCCAACGCCTCTCGCGTATCGAGCTCACGCGCCTTGTCGCGCGCCGTCGCCAGCTCCGTCTTCGCCACCATTCTGCTCGAGTCGAGCGCCTCGAAGATCTGCAGGTGCCGACGCGCTTCCGCCGCCTGCGAGCGCAGCGCCGCGAGCGAGCTTTCCTGCGCCAGTCGGTCTGCCTGCGCGAGTCCCTCTTGCTCGGCGAGCGCAGCCTCCGTGGCGTTCAGATTCCGCTCTGACTCCAGCCGCTCCAGCTCGACGTCGGGATTGGACAGCTCGACCAAAACCGTCGATGGTGTCACCACCGTTCCCGGTCTCACCGGCAGCTGCTCGACGCGCCCCGCCGTGACCGCGGCGATGATGCGCACCCGCTCAGGCACCAGGGTGCCGGCCGCATTCACCGCTCTCACCATCGTCCCGCGACGAACCGAATCGATCACCAGCGACGAACGCTCCACCGCCGGCTCCCGCGAGCCGGAAGAAGCCAGCGCTACCACGATCAGAGCGAGAATCGCGGCGCCCACTCCCCCGGCGATGTAGATCGAACGCCGCCGCTTCGGCGTGCGCGGCACATCCATCGAGAGCGGCGAGCCGTGAACCTGCCTGGTCGCCATCAGTCGTGCCTCAGCGCACGAGCGGGGTCGAGTCGCGCTGCACGGCTGGCGGGAACGAGCGCGGCGGCAGCGGCGACCATCAACAGCAGCGCCACGCTAATCAGAAACGCCAGCGGGTCGAGCGGAGTGACGTGGAACAGCATGCCCTTGAGCAAACGCGTAACGGCCGTTGCGCCCACGATCCCGATCGCCACGCCGATCGCCGCGAGAGCCAGCCCCTGCCGCAGCACCATCGCCATGATCGCCCGCGTGTTGGCGCCGACGGCCATCCGGATCCCGATCTCGTGTGTGCGCTCTGTGGTGACGCTGCTCATCACGCCGTAGATCCCGACGGTCGCGAGCGCCAGCGCTATGACGGCGAACGCGGCCAGCAGCGCAAGATTGAATCGGCGCTGACGGAGCGAGGCGTCGAGCAGCGACTCCAGCGTCACAACCTCGCTCACAGGCATCACCCGGTTGATGGTGCTGATCTCGCGCCTCAGCTCGGGAATCATCGTGATGGCGTCGCGCCCGGTGGTGCTTACGACGAGATGCACGGCGCCGGTGGGAGCCTGAGCGTGCGGAATGAAAACCGTCGGCGGTGGATCGGCGTGCAGTCCATCGTGACGCACGTCCCCGACGATGCCGACGATCTCGCGCGTCCTGGGCGGACCCACGAACGCGAGCGTGATACGACGGCCGATGATGTTTCCCGTGGGCGACAGCTGCCGGGCGAGCGCCTCGTTGACGATTGCCACGGGAATCGACGCCGAGTCGTCCTGCCGGCCAAAGTTCCGGCCTCGCCGCAGCGGAATCTGCAGCGTCGCGAAATATCCCGGCGTCATTGCCGCAACTCTCACATCTCGTGGCTTCGTCTCGCCGTCGGCAGTGAGCGTGGAGCTCTCCTGCCCGATTCGATTCGAGAGCGGAAGGGAAGAAGTCATCGCCGCGCGCTGCACGCCGGGAATGGCGGCCAGCCGGCGCGTCGCTTCCTCGACGAACGCGATGCGTTGCGCAGGTGTCGGGTAATACGACCAGGCCTGAAGGGTCGCGGCCGCGACGCCCTCGGCGCGGAATCCACGGTCTACCCGCAGCAGCGATGCGAAGCTCTTGCCGAGCAGTCCGGCACCGACCAGCAGTACCAGCGCGAGGGCGACCTCCGCGATCACCAGCGCCGAGCCGAGCCGGCGCTTGTGGATGCCGGTGCTGGATGCGTGCGAATCGGCCGCCAGGTTCTCCTGCAGGTTGAGGCGCGTCGCTCTGAGGATCGGCGCCAGCCCGAACAGAATCGCCGTCACTACGGTGAGCAGAAGCGCGAAGGCCAGAACGGGCGCGCTGAGAGCCAGCTGGTCGATCCGCGGAATGTCGGCGGGCGCGAGCGAGCGAATGGCGGCGATGCCGAGCCAGGCGAGAATTATCCCGGCGACGGCGCCGAGCAGGGCGAGGAGCAGGCTCTCGGTAAGAAGTTGGCGAATGAGTCTGGTGCGGCCGGCGCCGATGGCGCTGCGAATGGCGAACTCCCGCTGCCTTCGTACCGCGGCGGCGAGCTGGAGGTTGGCAACGTTGGCGCAGGCGATGAGCAGCACGCACGCCACGGCGCCGAGCAGGATCAACAACGCTCCGCGCGCCGAGCCGAGCAGGATTTCGGGGAGCGGTATCACCGAGAGCGCGACCTCGTCATTGGTGCGCGGATACTCGCGTGCGAGCTGAGTGGCGATCGTGCCGGCATCGCGCTGCGCCGCGGCGGCCGAGACGCCACGCCGGATGCGTCCGACGACCGTGTAAAACGCAGCCGAGCGCGCCTGTCGCTCTTCCTCGGTGAAGATCTTTGGTGACCATAGGTCGTCGCGATTTGGCAATTCGAAACCGCGCGGCATTACGCCGATCACCATCCGCGGAACGCTGTCGAGCGTCAGGACTCGGCCAATGATTCCGGAGTCGGAACCGAATCGCGACGCCCAAAGGCGGTGCGATAGCACGACGATCCGATCCTGGCCGGGGATGTAGTCGCGCGGCTGAAACGTCCGTCCGAGCAGGGGCGCAGTGCCAAGGACGTGAAAGAAATCTTCGGTCACGCGCGCGTTGCGAAAGCGAACGGCTCCCTCGGGTGCTTCGTAATCGAAGCTGAATGGCTCGGCGGCGGCGAGCTGGGAGAAGGTGCGATTGCGCGAGCGGAGGTCGAGGAAATTCGGCGCCGACATCTCGTCGCGCGAGCCGGCGACTCGGCGGTTTGTCTGCCAGATGGTGAGAATTCCTTCGGGCTCCGCGTAGGGAAGGGGCGCCAGCAGGACTCCATACACAGCACCGTATATGGAGGTTGTCGCGCCAATGCCCAACGCGAGGGTGAGAACCATTACCAGCGTGATGCCGGGTCGCCGCGCGAATGTTCGTACGGCAAAGCGGATGTCGCGCAGCAAGTCATCGAGGAAGCGGATGCCGAACACTTCCCGCGATTCTTCCTTGTGTCGCTCCAGCCCGCCAAAGCTTCTGAGCGCGAGGGCCCTCGCCTCGACGGCGCTTTTGCCGGCACGGATGTGAGCAGCCTCCTCCATCTCCAGATGGAATCGGAGCTCGTCGTCCAGATCGCGCTCGAGCGTCCCCGGCGAGACCAGACTATTGAGCTTGCGTATCAATCCGCGCGGCGCGATCACTGGGCGATTATCGGCATGGGCTGATCACGCCGTCTGGAGTATGGCGGCGACGGCGCCGGCGAAATCCGCCCAGCTGCTGGTTTCGCGATCCAGCTGCCGGTGCCCTTTGGCGGTCAGCCGATAATACTTCGCGCGGCGGTTATTCTCGGAGCTGCCCCACTCGGCGGCGATCCATCCGCGCTGCTCCAGACGGTGGAGCGCCGGATAGAGCGAGCCCTGGTTGACCTGAAGGACCTCCTTCGAGACCGCCTGAATCCGCTGCGCGATCCCCCAGCCGTGCATGGGCTGGCGAAGGAGGGTGCGGAGCACCAGCATGTCGAGGGTACCCTGTAAGCGATCGAGAGCAACGGGCATTCATTTCCCCTAGATGGTCTACAGGAAGGTACGCCCGCTCTTGTAGACTGTCAACAGGAAGACGCTTTCGCGGTTGGGCGAGCTGCACGAGGCGCACGATCATGAATTCTCAAAGCGAGTGGCTCTCCATGTGACTGAGCGCGCGGGCTTATTATGACTAGCCACCGATTACACCGGTTAGCCGTGGGGGGTGTTATGGTCGTCCGTCGGACGTGGTCGTTACCTCTTGCATGGACGCTGCTTGCGAACGCGTGCAGTGAATCAACGAGTGGCGAACGCGGAGTGACAGAGAAGTGGTATCAATCGCAGCCAGGCTACAGCAACGCACGGCCTGCAGTGCTTGCATCGACGGTTTTTTTTGGGACTGGTGATGGGCGCATCATTGCGCGCGATGTGAGCACTGGTACGCCAAAATGGGATACTAAGGTTGGAACCTCCGCTATAGAGGGTGCGAACCTGATCGTGAGCAACGGTACTGTAATCGCCCCAGTGCAAACCTATACCGTCGCTCTCGACGCAGTGACAGGCAAAGAGCGTTGGCGATACTCAGCCCCCAATGACACTACCGATGTAGTACCGGGCGCATTTGCCGGCCCTGGGTCAGTAGTGGAATCGCATATAGATACAGACGGTACCACGGCGTTCATCCCCGCATGGGGAGCCTCGGTTGGCGCCGTCGATGTCGCCAGCGGTACCGTCCGTTGGATCTGGCAGCCAGGGCGCATTGAGGGGGACACGGCGGCGTCTGGTGTGTTCCGTTCAGGCTCGATGGGAGTGAAGGTGAGCGGGGATACGGTGTTCGCCACAATGTGGCACTATTTGACTCGCGCGGGCGTACCGTCAGAGGCGTTGGTCATAGCAATTAATAAGCAGACCGGGGCGGAATTCTGGCGTGTGCGCTTGCCTTATCAAGCGGGTGGCGTACTGATTCAAACAGCTCCGGTCTTTTACCAAAACCTTGTAATCGTTCACACGCTTGCGGCCAGAACTTATGCAATCGATCGTAGCACGCAGACTCTTCGTTGGGAGTTCACCCCGCCCGGATTCATGTCCTCCACGTCGGCGGGACCGGAGCTTTTAGGAGATCAGCTCTACATCGACGGGGGTAATGGAAAGATTTACGCACTCCACGCCGCTGACGGTACGCAAGTTTGGAGTTACGAATTCGGCTTTAGTACCACCAGTGACATGCTCGCGACCACCAGGCGACTCCTGTTTACGCAAGGTAACGTGCTGTACATCCTCGACCGCAACACAGGATTGAAGGTTGCAGCTACTGGGCAGCCTCACACAAGCGATCCGCTCTTTGCGTCGCCGCCCGCTGCATCTCAGGGCCTTGTGTTCGTGACTGTCGCGGGAGCAGCATGGTGTTTTGAGGAGCCCTGACATGCACAGACACTGCTTTGACGGGCGGTTGTATCGGTTCCGGCGAGTTAGAACTCCTACGAACTGACTCCCGCATCGTTCTGAATCCAATGAGATCGAGGAAAGGGTGACTGCGAATCGTATTTCTGTAATAATCTGCTGTAGCTTCGTGTGGAGTGCGGTAGTAAGTGCACCGCTTCTGCGTGCGCAGGATCTCGCGAAGTACTCTCGGAAGCATTCAGCGGTGTCGGACGTAAGGGGCAACGCCACCCCCGAGGGTTCGATACCTGCAACTTCGTTCCCGGGTTTTTCAGCTAGTACGCACAATCTTGAACGTGTGGCTACTAAGCGCGTAGACGTGCGACGTAGTCGCTCAATTGCTCACGGGGTGGTTGGCGGAGCTATAGGTGCCGCCGTCGGGGGAGCCATGGGTTACGTGTATATGAGGAGCCACTGTGACAACGGCGTTT
>JBJMOA010000157.1:0-4409 GCA_045803975.1 Gemmatimonadaceae bacterium | reverse complement strand
CGGTGACACCGCCTGAGAACGCGCGGCAGTCTCCAAATCGCTCTGCCGATATCCCGCGCTCCAGAAGAATCCCGACTGATAATAGTTGTACCGAATGAAGGCGAGCGCATACCACGGCTCGATGCGCGTGAGCACGCGCGGATGCACATCGGGATGATCGGCGAGGTACGCATTGAGGCCGGCGGCGAAGCCGTCGAGAATCGCGCGCATCTTTCTGGACGTGCGCGCATACTCCGCACGCGCGAGCCGCGGAATCTCGAGCGCCCTGTTGCGCAGGTCGCCTCCCACGCCGTTCTCTCCGTCCACCTCGGCGCGCCGACCGAGTGAGCGGAGATAATTGTCCTCGATCCGCCAGAAGTTGTCCTCGGCCTGCGCGTAGGCGAAGCCGAACGCAGTGGCGGCGTCCGTCTCGCCGAATACGTGCGGAATACCGTAGGTGTCGCGGTAAATCGTGACGTGGTTGGCGAGATTGCTCTGAGCCCGAGCTACCGCAGCGAAACAAACCAGCGCCGCTAAAGGCGCGACGACGCGAAATGAAGGGCGCATAAGCTACGTCGACGATCGCGCCGGTAGATTGGAGTTCCAGATGTCGCGCTCGACTTTCCAGCTGCCGTCAGACTGCTTTCTCAGGCTCTGCATGAACTTCCCGTCCTCATTGAAGGCAGGTGTGGCCTTTCCTGCTGAATCCTTTCCAGCTGGGGCACGAGCGATGAAAGTCCCCGTGGCGACGGCCAGGTCGCCGTTGCCTACGACAGATGTCACTTTGACGTCAAAAGTCGAAAATTTCGGCGCGGCGTTATTGAAGGCATCGGCCGCCGCTTTCCCGACCATTGTTGGCGCATTTGGCGGCATCCGCACGGGATCGGCAGTGTACTCGGCGCCCCACGCATCCCAGTTGCCGGCCCGCGCAGCTCCCTGCATCCGATTCAGGAGGGCGACGATCGCGGATGAATCCGCAGAGGTGAATGTCGCGGTCGACGCGGATGAATCCGCAGCGGCACCTTGTGAGCGCGAACCACTACAGGCAGCGAGTACGATCGAGACGATGCTGATCCAGTACTTCATGCGAACCTCCGTCGTTGGCAGCGACGACATCAGTCGACTCGCTGCTGGGTGCGACGCCAATATGCAGACGCCGAGGTTCGTCGTATAGTCTGGGCATTCGCCCGCGGTGCGACCGCCACTACCGTTGCGTCACGCGGGAGACCCAGCTTTCCAGCGTCGTCAGAAACAGCGGACTGATCGCCGCTCGAAACGGCCGCCCGCCTATTGTCTGAATGGACGTCAGCCCATGGCCAGCGTTTTGGATGATGCGCGCCGAGTAATGGTTGTTGCCCCCGACGCGAAGTGCGTGACGCATGCGATCGATGACGAGCTGCGGCGGAAAAACCCGATCTCGTTCGCCCATGATGACGAGCACTGGTGCTTTGATCATCCGCAGATCGCGCGTCGGATCGTAATTGAACTGAAGCACTCCGTACATCCTGAGCGAGGCGAGTGATCTCGTGGCCGCACCCGTCCCGTACCCCGGAAACCAACGCGTAGAGTCGGCTCGCAGTTGTTTCATCGCTGAGTCGAGCGCATCCCAGCCCAGACCCGTTTTCGCAACCTGAAATTTCTGGCGTTGAAACGCGCGTGCCCGCGCAATGTCGGCATCGGAAAAGCCATCGGCCTTCATCAGCGCTCCGGTGCGATAAGTCTCCTGCTCCGCGGCACTGATTCCGCTTCCGGAGATGCTCACCAGGAAAGCGATCTGTGGGTCCGCCGCCGCCACTTTCGCAATGATCCAGGTACCCTGACTCTGGCCAATCAGGCCAATGCGTTTTGGATCGATAACATCGCGGCGGGATCGGAGGTATGCGACGGCGCCCTCAACATCGCCGGCGAGGTCATCCCACGAAGCGAGGTCGTGATTTGCGCCCGCCGATTCACCTACGCCCCGCTTGTCGTAGAGAAGCGACGCAATCCCTGACCTCGCCAACGCTCTCGCCTCGAGCTGCCATGCCTCGCGCGTGTCCGGGTCAGAACCCGTGACGAACACCGCTGCTGGGAACGGACCCTTACCTGACGGGAGAACCAGTTTTCCGCCCAAGGGCATCGAGTCGCGCGCACTCGAGAAATGGATTTCGGGCTCGCGGCGACTCTCGGATTCCCGCCGCAACGTGATCGGTGACGTGTAGGTCGTGATTCGAATCGTTCCCGTCAGCTCATTCTCGTGAAGATCGCCGTCGAAGACGATGCGTTGCTCGTCGTGCGGGACAATTCTGCTGATGATCGCCAGGCCGATGTCCGGCGTGAATTCCGCGTGTAGATGCCCATTCGCGTACGTTGCGTACGAGCTGTCGCTGTACGGGCTCGGCAGCTCCAGATCGACGAGCCGCGATTCAGGCAGCGAGAGTCTGACACGCAACGAGTTCTTCGGCCGGTCGATTTTGAGGCGTACGCCGACTGGCAAGCCTGAGTCCGGCTTGAGCGCGGCGATGCCACTCCAGGTGCCGTCTATCGTTTGCGCGCGTGCGGCGTCGACGAGTATGATCGAGGCCGTCGCAGCGGCGAATACTGAGCGGACCAGAATCATTCCTTCCTCGTTAGCAGTTCGCGAGCTTGTTGTGTGTGGAGTTTGTAGGAAACCGCCTGGGCGAGAAGATTTCTTGAACGATCTTAAGGTTCGGTCAGACTTCAAACCAAATGGACTGCGCGGCGATCCAACTGTCAGTCCACCCTGTCGACAGCTATGACCCAGCTATTAGTCTCGCATGGTCGTTCTGGCCAACCGCTGACGGTTGGTCATTACAGATTGACGGAAGCGCGATATGCGCCCGACCAACAGCTGCCTTACCACGAGCACGCCTTCCCGAGCTGGACTCTTCTTCTGGCAGGCTCCTTCGAGGAAACCTTTTCCCGCGAGACGTTGGTCTGCACGACGGGGAGTGTGCTCACGAAGCCCTCCACTGCCGATCACTCCAATCGCTATGGCCCTGTCGGCGCGCACTGCTTGCTGATCGAAGCGCGCAGTTCCGTTCCCGACGTCGCGGACGTCTTTGCCGCGCCAAGGATTGTTTCTGCTGGAGTCATTCCGGTTGTCGCGCAAAAAATCCATCGGGAGTTACGTAGCCAGGATTTACTCAGCGGGATCATGCTCGAGGCCCTGCTTGTGGAGCTCACCACGGCCACAGCTCGAGTTTCGAATTCTGCGCACCCCGTCAGTAGAAAACGCTGGCTCAATTCCGTGCGCGACCAGCTGGAAGAGAATTTCCGCTGTCCGCCCTCACTCTCCGAATTAGCTGCGAGTCACCGCGTACATCCCGTTTACCTGTGTCAGGAATTTCGCACTGCGTTTGGAGTCAACGTCGGGGAGTTTGTGCGCGCCGTTCGGTTCGAGTGGGCACGTGCATATCTCGTCAGCAGCGACCGGTCGATTGCCGATGTCGCGCTTGCCGCCGGATTCAGCGATCAAGCGCATTTCTCGAGGGATTTCAGGCGCCGGACAGGGATGTCGCCGCGGCGGTATAGAATCAGTAGCCGTGATGGCGTGGTGACGCGTACCGCGCGATCGCTGCGCTAATTATCGCGCGCGTACTCTGATACGGCCAGTCATGTTCATCGCCTGGTGCGGGACGCAGTAGTAGTTGTACGTTCCCGCCGGCAGCCCGGCGAGTGAGACCGTGTAGACCTCGTTTGGCTCGAAGATCATGGCACCGGTAAGCGGTCCGTTCGTCTGACCCATGTTCTTCTGGAGTCTTGCCGCCGCTCCAGCCGGAATACGATCCGCCGAGAACGCGACGTTGTGCGGGCCGCCGGAGACGTTGACGAATCGCACGACATCTCCCACGCGCGCTGTGACCGACGCTGGCACGAAACGGAAACCCTTCTCGTCTCCCACCATTCGCACCACGATCGTCGCCGCCGCATGGTCTCCGCGCACCGGAGCAGCAGTGATGAGGGCGGCGCCAAAAAGCGCCGAGATCCAGAGAGATTGTTTCATAGACGCGTCATCTTCGCTTCAGGGTTTCGTGGGCCGCGGATGGGGTGAAAACTCCAACTTCAGACAAAGGGAGGTCGAGCTCGCCAGCACGTCCCTTGATCACCACACCGCCGTGCTCTACCGCCGATTTGACCTGCGGATCGCCCCAGTAGGTGATCGCCCCACCCTGATTGATTGTTGCGGACAACGTGGCTTGTGGCACGGTCAGGATTCTTCCGCCCTGGTTCACGGTGGCAGTGACTCTATCGGTGACGATAGAACGAGCATCGATCGTGCCGCCATGGCTCACCGCGATGGCAAGATCGCTCTGACGCGGGAAGCCGCCAAGACTCTGTATGCTTCCGCCGTTGGCCAGAAAAAGTCCCGTGACATTTGGTGTGAGGATTTCGAGCTCCAGTCGATAATCTTTCGGACACTTGCGAAA
>JBJMOA010000156.1:0-4545 GCA_045803975.1 Gemmatimonadaceae bacterium | reverse complement strand
GCATTCAACGACATCGACGTGCTGCTGCTTCCAACGACGCCGACAGCGGTTCCGACGGTGAAGGATGCGAGCTCCAATCCTCAGGCGCTCTCACCCGAGAACACAATGTTCGCGAACTACTATGGCCTGCCGGCGATCAGTATTCCGTGTGGGTTCGACAAGAACGGTTTGCCCGTAGGACTGCAAGTCGTCGGAAAGCCCTGGGATGAAGCGAGTGTGCTTCATCTCGCATATAGATTCGAGAAGGCATAGACGGGAGGCGGGAAGCGGAAGAGGGAAGCGGGGAGCGGGGAGCAGGCAACGGGTAACGCGTTTGCGGGTTACGCGTTACGGAAGGCGCGCTCTCCGTTTGTGCGTTAATCCGCTACCCGCTACCCGCCTCCCGCTCCCTACCCCCGAATCTTGTACCTCGTCCAAAGCACGATCGTCGCACACGACACTCCGCCGCGCGTGTACTCCACCGGCGCCAATCCCTGATAAACCTCAACGGCCATCACTTCGTCGCCGACCACGAAGCCGTTGATGTCGCCCGGCCTCACTTCCATGTAGGGTGTGTTGTCGAGATACCATTGTATGCAGCCATTTCCTGTCGCGTGCGCCGCCGACACGACATCGCCCCTTCCTGTGCGCTCCACCCGCAGGCCAGGCACCAGCCGTAGGATATCGGTTAGGAAAATTGGATGCAGAGCGTCGAGCCGATCCGGTCCGATGTAGTAACCAAAACCTTTTTTCTGGCGGTCGGTAAAGCCGACTTTTGCGAGCGTCTCCGATCTTCGGCCGGTCACGACGACGCGGTCCATCGTCGGCACGAATTTCGGAAGATTGACCGTAACACGCTGTTCATCGCGCGGCGATAGATCGACCGCGACAGTCTTCGCATCGAACCCGAGATGACGAACAGCCAGAACCTTGCTGCCCAATGGCAGGTTCCGGATCGTGAACTCGCCCTTCTCATTCGTCATCGCGACGATTCCCGTTCCCACCAGCTCCACTCTGCTGCCCGCATTCGTCGGGCTGCCTTCGAGCACCACCACTCCTGATACCGCGGCGCTTCCCGTTTTCTTCCCCGGATCGACGACTGAAAGCAACAGCGTTCGCGCCAACAACTCGACGGGCCGATCGCCGAGCTCGATTGGAAGCTCCGCGGTTTTTGCCGATCCATGGCGAGCTTGCAGCGTTGCTTTCAGCGAGTTCGGAAGCCCGCAGATCTTGAACGCTCCCGCTGCGTCGGTGGAGGTGCGCATCAATCGCGGGCTTCGCCGCAAACCTTCGTCCTTCGAGAAACTGACGTCGGTCCACGCAACCGACACCTCCGCTTTTCGGACTGGCTCCAGCGTTTCCGGATCGACTACTCGACCGATCACAGCCGACGCTCCGTACCTGCCCGATTGGGATGCGCACGAGCGACGAACGAGTGTCGCCGCCGATGGCACCCCGACCAACACGACGCTCGTGCTGTCGGGACCGACCCGAAACGGTTGCGTGAGGAGCGTAATGCCGAGTGTGTCGAGGAGCGGATGAAAAACGCCGACGCGGTAAGTACCGGCCGGCAAGCTGTCGACTTTGAACCTGCCGAGTGAGTCTGTCGAGATCGCCTCACCGCGACCTTCGATCACGATATCCGCACCCACGAGATATCGGCCGTTGAGACTGTCGACTACCGTGCCGACGATCTTGGCCGGCGCAGATGGGGTCTGAGCGTGGAGGCAGGGTGCTAGCGCCATAAGGAGCGGGAAGAGGGAAGGGGGAAGAGGGATGTACAGAGCGGGATGTCGTTCCCCTTCCCCCTTCCCCCTTCCCTCTTCCCCCTTCCCCACTTCCCCAATCATATCTTCGCCGCCTCGTAGTCCAAAATCACCACGCCGCTCGTTGTCGCGGTCGCGCTCTTCAACTTCAGGCTGACCTTGTCGTCGGTCTCCTTGAAATAGCGCTCGCCGCTGCCCAACGCGACCGGATACAGCATCATCCGATACATGTCGATCAGCTTGTGCTGGGTCAACGTCGTCACGAGGTCGCCGCTGCCATAGATGAGAAGGTCGCCTTTCGCCTGATCCTTCAGCTTTCGCACCGCTGTCGGGACTTCGCCCTTGAGCAACGTCGCGTTCCACTCCAGCGGCCCTTTGAGACTGCGCGAGGCCACGTACTTCGGCATGCTGTTGATTTTGTCGCTGAACGGATCGCCCGATCGCGACGGCCACGCGGCGAGAAACTCCTCGTACGTTACGCGGCCGAGCAGCAGGGCTTCACTTCCAAAAAGCAAATCGCCCTGGGCCGTGCCGAGGTCGTCGCTCCAGTAGGGCATCGTCCAGCCGCGATGCCTGAACTCGCCAGTGGGGCCGGGATCTTCGACGATGCCATCGAGCGACATGTACTCGACCGCTATGATCTTGCTCATGCTATAGAATAACAGCAGACCTCATGCTACGAAAATGCAAACTTATGTGACGGACCTTCGGGAAAGCGTCGAGAACGCAACGCCTGTTCTCGAACGAATGAGTGACGAAGCTAGTCGTCGACGTCCCGCACCGGGGAAGTGGTCGCCGAGAGAAATCATCGGCCATCTCGTCGACTCGGCGTCGAACAATCATCAGCGTTTTGTAAGGGCACAGTTTCAGGAGCCATTGATCTTTCCGGGATACGAACAGGACGCCTGGGTTGCGCTGCAACATTATCAAGACGCGCCGTGGCGAGAGCTCCTGGCTCTATGGCGAACGTTCAATCTTCACATCGCTCGGCTGATGGAGCTGACGCCTGCCGAGCAGCGGTTGCGGCCGAGGGCGGAGCACAACCTCGACGCGCTGGCGTGGAAGCCGGTGCCAAAAGACGAGCCGGCGACGCTCGATTATTTCATGGCGGACTATGTTGCGCATTTGAAGCATCATCTGGCGCAGCTCGGGATCGAAAGTAAGACTGAGTAACTGGCGTTGAAGATGAATAACTACAAACTCAGAACTACCTGTTGAGAGTAATGGTTCCCTGTTATCCGTTCCGTGTCTCGGCGCGGAGACACGGAACACTGAACACGTAACTATCACACGCAACAGGTAGTTCTGAGTTTGCAGTTAACCAATCAAGCCCCCGATCCAAGGACAGCTACGACCGTATCGTGTATCGGTGTTTGGAGGCCAGCTGCCGCGGCGTAGCGCGAGACCGCGCCGCTCAGAGTATCAAGCTCCGTCGGCCCGCCCGCCTCGATGTCGAGGAGAAAACTCGGTTTGGTTCCGGGCGGCAGACCGTCGATGGCGCCAATGACTCGCGCGGTTTCATCGGCGGCGAGCGGAATTCCTCGGGCTCGCGCGACGTCGACAACTTCCTGAATGGCGCGTTGCAGAAGTCGTCGCCCGAGCGGTCGATCGCGGAGCGGGCCAATCGGTGTGCGCGCAAGTCCGCACGATGCTGCGATCGCGGCGATGAAGACGAACTTCTCCCACAGGTCCAGCTCGATCTGATTCGAGGTATTCGCGTCGACGCCGGCATCGCGAAATGCGGTGACGATGCTCTTCACTCGTTCAGTGATACGGTTGTCGAGCTCGCCGACGATCACGCTCTGGAACGCCCCGCGGCGCTCGACGACGCCCGGCTGCACTCTCGCGACGCTGATTCGCGTCACTCCTCCGAGTATGGAGCCGCGCGGCACGCCGAGGGCGATCAATCGTTCAGTAGTCTCGACTCCGTTGAGGAATGGGAGAATTGCCGCGCCATTCCTCGCAACGCTTTGGACAACCGTCGCTATCGAATCGAGCGAATAGCTTTTGACTCCAAGGATCGCGAAGTCGGCATTACCGAGCTCCTGAACGCGATCGGTCGCGGCCAATTGGACCACGGAAGATCCGTCCGGAGTCCGGATCTCGAGGCCGCGCTCGCGGATCGCCGCGAGGTTGTCCCCGCGCGCATAGAGCGTAACGTCATGTCCGGCGCGCGCGAGTTGTCCGCCATAATAGGCGCCGATCGCCCCGGCGCCGAGGACTGTGATCTTCAAGAGGGGGACGGGGGACGGGGGATGGGGGATGGGGGATGGGGGATGCGAAAATAGTCGTTCTTGCACTAGAGCTAATACCACGAGATGCGGAAATGCTCAACCAGACACATCTTCTTGCATCGCTAATGCTCGGGAGTCGTATGCACCGTAGAGATTTTGTTCAGCGCGCTGCCACTCTCGCCGGTGCCGCCGCCATAGTTGGGTTTAATCCGTCAGCGCTCGCAAAGCCCGTCGATCGCTCGGCGACCAAGGCGCCCTTCCCCCATCCCCCATCCCCCATCCCCTCTTGAAGATCACAGTCGTCGGCGCCGGAGCAATCGGCGCCTATTATGGCGGACAACTCGCACGCGCCGGACACGACGTTGCGCTCTATGCTCGCGGAGACAACCTCGCGGCGATCCGCGGGCGCGGTCTCGAGATAAAGACGCCGGAGGAATCTTCCGTTGTCAAATTGTCAGCGACCGATCGCGTTGAGGAGCTGGGTACTGCCGACTTCGCGATCCTCGGAGTCAAAAGCTATTCGCTCGAGTCGATAGCGCCTGTCGTCCAAAAGGTTGCGAAGAATG
>JBJMOA010000155.1:0-4800 GCA_045803975.1 Gemmatimonadaceae bacterium | reverse complement strand
TCCCATCAAACCAGCGTTGATGGATCAGGCCGTTCTCGCCGGCCTCGGCAACATCTACGCTGCGGAAGCTTTGTGGGAAGCCGAGATGGATCCGCGCACGCCGGCGCTGAAGGTGGCGCGTGAAAAACTGGAGAAGCTGCTGGCGGCGATCAGGCTCGTGCTCAGCCCAAAGAACCGGCGGCCGGGGCGATACACCGATGTGAGCGGCGCCGGCCGCTTCGCGGTCTACGATCGTGAGGGCAAAGAGTGCAAGCGCTGCCGCGGAACGATCGTGCGAATCGTGCAGGCGGGAAGGTCCACTTATTTTTGTCCCGACTGTCAGATCGGTTGATCGCGGGAGGCGGGAGGCGGGAGGCGGGAGGCGGGAGGCGGGAGGCGGGAGGCGGGAGGTGGGAGGAGCAACTACAACTACAACTGAACGAGCCACTAGCCGTAGCGGCTAGCGGGTAGCTACTAGCCCTAGTGCCGAGGGACAGCACACAGTGGCGTTTTGGCACGAGCAGTGGTTGTGCCTTAAGTCCGCTCCGACAAGTTCGCACCGCAGTTGACCGGCAACCGGCAACGGTGCTACTCGCAACCCGCAACGCGTTATCCCTACCCGCGCGTAGACACTCGAATGGTTTTGTCTTGCGCCTCCCCCGTTACCGCCACCCGCCACCCGCCTCCCCCGCCTACATTATAGCGCCCGCGCCGAGGAATCCTTGGACGACCTCTTCGACCAGCTCCAGCAGACGTTCGGGAGCAGCCACTACACGATAAAGAAGGAGCTGCGCGCCGGTGGAATGGCCCGCGTCTTCGTGGCTCAGGACGAATCGCTCGGCAGGGAAATCGTCGTCAAGGTGCTGCCGCCCGAGCTCACGTACACGTTCTCGGCGGCGCGATTCGCCCGCGAGATCAAGCTCGCCGCGGCACTACAGGAACCGCACATCGTTCCGGTGCTCACCGCAGGCCAAACCGCGGGCGGATATCCGTACTTCACGATGCCGTTCGTGCGCGGGGAATCTCTGCGCGCGCGCATCCTCAAAGGTCCGATTCCGCTCGAGGAGAGCCTCGCCATTCTGCGCGATGTCGCCGCCGCGCTCGCCTACGCGCACCGGCAGGGAATCGTCCACCGCGACATCAAGCCCGAGAACATTCTGCTCAGCGAGGGCACCGCCGTCGTCACCGATTTCGGAATTGCCAAAGCAGTGCAGGCGGCGCGGAAGGAAGCATCGCCGGAAATCACGCAGCCGGGCGACTACGTCGGAACGCCGATGTACATGGCACCGGAGCAGGCGGCGCATGACCCCGTTACCGATCAGCGAGCGGACATCTATGCGTGGGGCGTCGTCGCGTACGAGCTATTATCCGGAAAACATCCCTTCGCCGAGTATGTGTCGTCGCCGCAGAATCTGCTGACGGCGCAGATGTCGGATACTCCGCGTCTGATAACAGGTACGAATCCGAAGGTGCCGCGACCACTCGCAGATCTGGTGATGCGATGCCTCTCGAAGCGCGCGGAGATGCGACCCGCCAACGGAGAGGAGCTCCTTGCTGCTCTCAAGAATCCACCGGCCGCGCGATTCCCGCACATCGATGTCGATTGGCGGCGCAGGCCGATCGCGCTCACACTGGCGTTGCTCGCCGTTCTCACGTTGCTCGTCGGTGGCGCGATGTGGCGAGCGCGAAAGACGTCGGACAAGCCTCCATTGATCGCCGTGCTTCCGTTCGAGACCGTTGGTTCCGGCGCCGATTCGAGTTTTGCGGACGGACTCCGCGATGCTGTCACAGGCAAGCTGACGCGACTTGCTGGACTGAGCGTCATCGACAGGAAAAGCGTTTCGCGCGCGACATCATCCGAAACCAGCGCACAGCAGGCCGGGAAATCCCTCGGCGCTGATTTCGTGTTGCGGGCATCGGTCCGCTGGGCAAAGGGTGGTAATGGTGAGCCGCAGGTGCGCGTGAGTCCTGAGCTGATACGCGTCTCCGACGGCACGACGCACTGGGCAGGAGAGCCGGAGATCGTGTCGCCAGCGGACCCCTTCACCATCCAGGCGAGGATCGCGACGCGAGTAGCCGAGGCGCTGGATGTGGCGATGATCCCGCGCGAGCGGACGACGATGGCGATGCGCGCGACGAACGATACCGGCGCGTTTGCCGGCGTCGTCCGTGGCAAGCGAATCCTCGAGGAGAACACAGCGTCATCGCACTCGGAATATGAAAGGGCGTTGCGCGAATTCGAGCGCGCGTACCGGCGAGATCCGGGTTACGCGGATGCACTCGGCCTTGCGGCGCAGGCATTGGCGGTGATGTCGTATTCGGGCGGGACGAAGATGCTCGATTCCGCTTCGGTGATGGCGCGGCGCGCTCTGGCAATCGATCCAACCCAGCCGAACGCGGTGGCAACGGTGGCATTCCGCGGATTGAACAGGCCTGCCGAAGCTCTCGCCGTCCTCAAGCGCGCGGTGCGTGACAACCCGTCGAACGTCGATCTTCTTGCGTACGAGCAGAGTGCGCTGCTGTTCGTCGGCGATTCCGCCGACGCATGGAAGACCGTCGAGCGCATCCTTCCCCTCGCGCCGGCGTCGAAATCCGTGCTCGGCAACAGCTTCAACACGGCGGTCGCACTGCGCAGGTACAAGGACGCAGCGGATATCGTGGCGCGCGAGCGAGCTCTCGATCCGAACGCACTCCCTCCGATCTGGCACGCCGCGACCCTCGCCGAAAAGCTTGGCGACAAAGCCGCTGTAGCGCGAGCGGTGCGCGAGCTGAGGGCGCGTGGCGGCCGAATCGGTGCTTCGGACGGCGAGCTGCTGCGCAATGGTGATGCGGCACTCCAGAACGAGCTCGCCAATGGTTCACTGGCTTCGTTTGCGCCCGGCTCCGCGCTCGACAGCGTGAACTTCTACGCCGAGAAGGCGGAGCTGTTCGCGGCGCGGGGAAATTACGCGCGCGCGCGGACGTTGGCGGATTCCGCCTGGCGTCTCGAGAAGCGAATGGCAGACGATCCGAATCAATCGATATATGTGCGGCGCACGCAATACGAAGTTCTCGCGTGGCTCGCCGCACTGCTCGGCGATCGCGCGATGGCGCTGGCGATGCTGCAGAAGGCCAGCGACAGTCCGACGATCGCAAAGTATCCGAACGGCGCCGAAGCGGTGCAGTTGTCGTGCACGAAGGCGGCGGTGTACGGATTTCTGGGCGATGCTGAAGCGATGATGCCGTTCGCGCAGCGGTGCTTCACCAAGGCGAATGGATATCCGGTCGCTTATCTCGACGATCCGGAGTTTGCGTGGCGGAAGGATGATCCGCGCTTGATTGGGCTCAAGCGGTGAACCAGGCAGGGAACTACAAACTCAGAACTACCTGTTGCGGGTAATAGTTCACGGTTCTCCGTTCCGTGTCTCTGCGCAGAGGCACAACGCGTTAGACCTAACGACGACAGACATCAGCTAGTCTGCGTCTCTCACTCCATTCGTGCGGTTTCCAACTTATCGCCGAAGTAGTTCGATACGGCGGCTGGGCATGATCTTGATAAAACTGGAGGATGTCCGATTTCAAGACCCTACAGGTTTGGCAAAAGGCTCACGCACTTTCCCTCAACGTCGACCGTGCCTGCAAGGACATCAGACCCCGGATGTACGCATCGCTGCGGAGTCAGCTATTCCGCGCGGCTATGTCCATCGCAAGTAACATTGCCGAGGGTACCAGCCAGCGGACAACGAAAGAATTCGCTCGCTTCGTCGGTATCGCGTTGAGCTCATGCTCGGAAGTCGAACATCACCTCATCGTCGCGCGAGACCTCAATGCGCTGCCACGGGCAACTTTTGACTCGTTAGTGATGCAGACGGTTACCGTACGCAAAATGCTGTACGGGCTACGGAAGGGGCTTAACCGAACTCCGACTAAGACCTAGCTATAGCGGGAATGGTTGCATGTAACGTGTTGCGTGCCGCTACGCAGAGACACGGAACAGACAACCGTGAACTATTACCCGCAACAGGTAGTTCTGAGTTTGTAGTTGCAGTTCTACGGCGTAAACGGCGCCTTGATGCGTACCGGAACAGCGGTCGTTCCCCAGTGCAGCCGCATGACCGCCTCATCGCGAAGCACCGACGGGAAATAAATCGTGAACGATTCGACGTGAGAGACTTGCTCTGGTTTCACGTCGACGCGCAGCACCTCGAAGCGTTCACCCGGATACGGCTTGTGAAACACGTGCGCCGCTCGGCTGAAGATCAGCGTCCACGGCGCACTCTCGCGCGGAATCAACCAAAGCGTATACTCACCGGCATGGAGCGATTTCCCTTCGACTACGACATCCTGACTGAAGACGATTCGCGTCGCTGAGTCGGCGCCGGGATGCCAGATCTCATCCCACGGGACAAGGGCGCCAAACAACGCGCGGCCGCGCGCAACCGGACGGCCGTATGTCACCGCGATATTCGTGAACGCGACCATCTGCGTGACGCTGCCGCGCTGGCTGGGTGGATAGCCTTGCGCCGTCGAGACACTCGTCGGAACGCACAGCAACAGATTCAGTGAGGCGAGCAACAAGCGGTTCATATAGTAGAAGCTTACACTCACTGACCCTGCAGGGTGGTAGCCGGGCCTCTCAACTCCGAGATAGGTCGGGTGACTGCAAACTCAGAACTACCTGTTGAGAGTAATAGTTCCCTGTTAATGGTTCCGTGTCTCTGCGCAGAGACACGCAACCCACCACACGTAACCATTACTCTCAACAGGTAGTTCTAAGTTTGTTGTTGCCCGTTCAAGCCATGTAGAATTCCCAGGCGATTCGATCGGGATCCTTGAACGCGA
>JBJMOA010000154.1:0-42327 GCA_045803975.1 Gemmatimonadaceae bacterium | reverse complement strand
GTGCGCGGCTGGGTTGCCCACGTTCGCTCCTCGGGAAAAGTTGCATTTGTCGTGATGCGCGACGGGACTGGACTGTTGCAGGCTGTGCTCGTGAAGACCGCCGTTTCGCCGGAGAGCTGGCAACGCTTCGGCGAACTTACGCAGGAAACCTCGATTGAGATCGAGGGCGAAGTGCGCACCGACGCGCGCGCGCCCGGCGGTTTCGAGATCGCCATCAAGGACCTCTCGATCTACGGATCGAGCCCGATCGACTATCCGATTCAGCCGAAAGAACACGGGATCGACTTTCTTCTCGACAATCGGCACTTCTGGCTCCGGACGCCACGACAGCGCGCGATCGCACGCGTTCGTCACGAGGTCGAGCAGGCAATTCGCGATTTCTTCTATGAGCGGGACTTCACGCTCGTAGATACGCCGATCCTCACCGCTGCGATTGGCGAGCGGAGCGGGCTATTCGCGACCGAGTATTTCGATGAAGGCACCGCCTATCTCGCCCAAACCGGACAGCTTTACGGCGAGGCGGCGGCAGCTGCGCTTGGCAAGATCTACTGTTTCGGTCCGACCTTTCGGGCGGAGAAATCGAAGACGCGTCGTCACCTCACCGAATTTTGGATGGTCGAGCCCGAAGTCGCGTTCAACGACTCCGACGACAACATGCGCCTTCAAGAGGAATTCGTCTCGTACATCGTCGCCCGAACGCTCGAGCGACGACAGGCGGAGCTCAAGGAGCTCGAGCGAGATGTCTCGAAGCTGGAGACGATCAAGGCTCCGTTCCCGCGAATCAATTACACCGACGCCGTCAAGCTACTACAGGAAAAGGGAAGCGCGGTGAAGTGGGGAGATGACCTGGGCGCTGAGGATGAATCGCTGCTCGTGGAAGGTCACGATCGTCCCGTTTTCATCTACAACTATCCGAAGGAAGCGAAAGCGTTCTACATGAAGGAGAACCCCGACGACCCGCGCACTGTGTTGTGCGACGACCTTCTGGCGCCCGAGGGTTATGGCGAGATAATCGGGGGATCGCAGCGCGAGGATGACCACGACAAGCTTCTCGCCCGAATCAAGGAAGAGGGGCTGCCGGTCGAGTCGTACAATTGGTACCTCGACCTGCGGCGTTATGGAACTTTCGTTCACTCGGGCTTCGGCTTGGGACTCGAACGAACCGTGGCGTGGATTTGCGGAATCCACCACATCCGAGAAGCGATTGCGTTCCCCCGAACGCTCAACCGTCTGCGTCCATAACACCGACTATCTGGCGGTTTCCGGGGAAGCGTGGAAATTCATTTCGTCGAGTTCCGAGAGACGCCGTGGGAAAACCAGATCCGCGTATTGACGCTTACATCGCGAAGTCAGCCGATTTCGCCAAGCCCATCCTCGTTTACCTGCGCGAGCTAGTACACGAAGCCTGCCCGAACGTCGACGAGACGATAAAGTGGGGGATGCCTCATTTTGACTACCACGGAATTCTTTGTGGCATGGCTGCGTTCAAACAGCATTGCGCATTCAACCTCTGGAAAGGCTCGCTCATCGTCGGGGAAGCGTCGCGCGAAGCAATGGGCCACTTCGGTCGGATCACTCAGGTGTCGGACCTTCCGGCGCGAAAGGTGATGGTGAGGTATATCACACAGGCTGCGAAGCGCAATGAAGCCGGTGTTAAATCGCCAGCCCGCTCCAAACCAAAAAAGAAAGAGGAAATAGAAGTTCCCGTCGAACTCATGCAGGCACTCCGGAAGAACAAAAAAGCAGCCGCGGCATTCGAGTCGTTTTCACCGAGTCATAAACGCGAATACGCGGAGTGGATCTCTGAGGCGAAGCGGGAGGAAACTCGCAAACGCCGCCTGAGTACAGCACTCGAGTGGATCGCTGACGGAAAGCCGCGCAACTGGCAATATGAGAAGCGCTGAGCCATTCCCGCAGGCCACGATTCGGTTTATCGCCAGGATTGCGGAGCTACGGGCCTGACTCGCCTCGCTCGGCGCGCTTTGCTTCGTCCCAGAGCGCGTCGAGCTTTTCCAGACCTGCGTGTGCGACGTCGATGCCACGCGCGCCTGCCAGCGCCTCGACTTCCTGAAAACGACGCTCGAATTTGGCGTTTGCCTTATCCAGCGCGATCGACGCATGGACACCCGCTTTTCGGCAGAGATTGACAACCGCGAACAGCAAGTCACCCAGCTCCGCTTCGAGCGCGTAATGGCGTGCGTCCAGCACGGGCGGGGATCCTGGTCGTGGCGGGCGCTGGTGTCCGAGCTCCTCACGAACTTCCGCTAATTCTTCTTCCACTTTTTGGGCAGGGCCATGCACATCTGGCCAGTCGAACCCTACTCCCGCCGCGCGATCCTGTAGGCGATGGGCGCGATGCAATGCCGGTAGTCCCAACGGCAGCCCATCGGCAATGCTCTTTCTCTGCTTTGATTTCATGCGCTCCCACGGTTCTTTCGCCGCGTCGCCATAAAGATGCGGATGGCGACCCTTCATTTTGGTGATGAGCGCATGGGCAACATCGCCAAACGAGAAAGCTCCTCGTTCCTCGGCCAGCACTGAGTGGAAAAGCACCTGAAGAAGAACATCGCCGAGCTCCTCGCGGACGAGGCTGTCGTCGCCGAGTCGAATCGCGTCGTCGAGCTCGTGGGCTTCTTCAATGAGATATGGGCGCAGGGATTCGTGCGTTTGAGCTGCGTCCCATTCGCATCTCGCGCGCAGGTCGCGCATCAAGGCAAGCGTATCTTCGAGCGAGGGTATGGTCATATTCTCGTTAGCCATTGTCCTTGGGTGCGGTTGCCTAAGCTCGAGGCCGGCACTCTCGCGTACACCATCGTCGACATAAACTAAGCGTTGATGAAGCCATCTCTAATGCGGGCGCAGGTCGAGATCGACCTCGGCGCCGTGCAGCGTAACGCCGCCGCGGTCGCACGTCGCGCCGCCGTGCCACTTCTGCCTATGGTGAAGGCTGACGCATACGGGCTCGGCGCCGCAGAAGTCGTTCGTGCGCTCGATCGCCTCAACCCCTGGGGGTACGGTGTCGCGACCGTCACAGAGGGAGAAGAGTTGCGCCAACATGGTGTGACTCGCCCAGTGATCGTCTTTACGCCCTTGCTCGAGAGTGACCTCGAGCGCGCCAGAATGGCCCGACTGACTCCGTCTCTCGGGTTCCCAAGCGAAATCGACATCTGGCGAAGAGCGGGAGCCGGCGCCTGGCACCTCGCCATCGATACCGGAATGAGCAGGGCCGGGATACCCTGGCGCCACATACACGAGCTCAGACATTTCGTCGAGCTTTTGCCTCCCGAAGGCGCGTTCACGCACTTTCATTCCGCCGAGTTGGACGACGGGACGCTGGAGCTGCAGGAACAGCTCTTTCGCGAAGCCCTTGCGCAGCTTCCATCACGACCGCGGCTGCTGCACACCGCCAACAGCGCAGCGATTGCGCGACAAGGTCGGAGCGAGTGGGATCTCGTTCGCCCGGGAATATTCCTTTACGGCGTCGGCAGCGGCAGAAGCGCCGGCATCCAACCCGAGCCGGTCGTTCATCTTCGCGCTCCAATCGTTGAGATTCGCGATCTCCAAGCCGGCGACACCGTAGGGTATGACGCGACACTGCGCGTCGATCGACCAGCACGGATTGCGACCCTCGCTGTTGGTTATGCCGACGGCTATCCAAGAGCGCTCGGCGGCGTCGGCTCGGTGCTGGTTGGTGGAACGCTGGCTCCGGTCGCGGGCATTGTAACGATGGACATGACGATGATCGATATCACGACGGTGCGATGCGACGTCGGAGATATTGTCACGCTGATAGGTAGGGCTGGCGACACCGTGTTGACAGTCGAGCGTGTCGCCGACGATGCGGGACTCTCGCCGTACGAGCTGCTGACTGGCCTCCGCTCGCGCGTCGAACGTACGTATGTAGGAGCTCAACCCTGAAGCGCGCCGCAATCATCATCCTCGACGGCGTAGGTATCGGCGAAGCACCGGATGCAGGCCAGTACGGCGACGTTGGCAGCGACACGCTCGGTAACGTCGCGCGCGCTTGCGGCGGACTGCAGCTGCCGGAGCTGGAGCGCTACGGTTTGGGAAATATCCGTCCGATCGAGGGGCTCCAAACGCGCGGCGATCCAGTGGCCGCGTGGGGAAGCATGAGGCCGTCGTCGGCGGGGAAAGACAGCACGACCGGCCATTGGGAGATCGCCGGCGTGCATATCGATCGCCCTTTTCCAACCTACCCGACCGGGTTTCCCAAGGAGTTGGTCGAGGAGTTCGCCCGTAAAACGGGCCGCGGGGTGATCGGGAACGTCGTCGGAAGCGGTACCGATGTCATCGCCGAATTCGCGGAAGAACATCGCGCAACCGGCAAATGGATCGTGTATACATCGGCCGATTCCGTTTTTCAGATCGCCGCTCACGAGCAGGTAGTTCCGCTCGACGAGCTTTATCGTGCATGCGAGATCGCCCGGCGTTTGCTGGTCCCTCCTCACGATGTTTCTCGCGTGATTGCGCGACCGTTCGCTGGATCATCCGGCGACTACAAGCGAACCGCCAACCGGCGCGACTACTCCATCCAGCCGCCGTCCGAGACACTCCTCGATGCGCTGGCCAAATCCGGGGTCGCGCGCACGGGAGTAGGGAAGGTCGACGATTTGTTCGCCGGACGTGCGATCACTGCGCGACATACAGTGTCTAACGCCGAGGGCATCCGCCGGATCCAGGATTGGCTGTCCAGCGCGGAAAGTGGGCTCCTGTTTGCCAACCTAGTAGATTTCGATCAGTTGTTCGGGCACCGCAACGATGTTGCGGGGTTTTATGGTGCGCTGCGCGAGTTCGACGCGGCCCTGCCTTCCATCACATCACGGCTCAAAGAGGATGATCTGCTGTTCATTACGGCCGACCACGGCAACGATCCAACTACACCGACCACGGATCACGCGCGTGAGCGAGTTCCCTTGCTCGTAAGCGGCAATCGGGTCGTTCCGCGCGGACTTGGCGAACGCGATTCTTTTTCGGATCTCGGCGCGACGGTTGCGGAATGGTTCGGCCTCTCGTTCCGCGGACGCGGCAAATCATTTCTCGCCGAGCTCGTAGCTTGATAGAACGGAAGCCGATGCAGGAAGCCTCCCTGAGGGAGGCGGCGCTCCGCGCGCTGGATAACGCCTACGCGCCGTACTCAAACTTTCGTGTCGGTGCCGCGCTGCGTGTACGCAGCGGTGAGCTTATCACCGGCTGCAACATGGAGAATTCCGCCTACGGCCTGGCGATTTGCGCGGAAACCCTTGCGGTCGCTTCTGCTGTCTCACAAGGACTCACTGATTTCGACGAGATCGCAATCGCAACCGATGACTCCGAGCCGACCCCTCCGTGCGGCGCGTGCCGGCAAGTCCTCAATGAGTTCGCGCCGAACATAAAGATCTCGAGCTACACGCGCGATGGAAAGGAAGCAACATGGACGCTGGACGAGCTGCTTCCCCACGCTTTCGTACTAAACCCTTCACGTGGAAGAGTGTAGTGAAGCTTTCGCCATTCCTGCCGCGACTGCTCGCCATCGTGGCGTTGTTCGCTTCAGCATTGTCGTGCTCCGAGAATCTGGACAGCTCCGGCGTTTGCTCGGTGCTTTGCCCTCCCATAGGTGGCGATGTTCAGAACATCACCCTTGATGCGGTTGTGCTTGACACGGCCGTGCCGGCGCTGTCCGGTCTGGGAACCGAGCCCGCACTTCTCCTTGCATCGCGCGGGGATTCGCTCGATACGCGAGTGATCATCCGCTTCGACACGCTGCCTCCGACATTCACTCCGACTGGCGACACGCTGCAGACCATACAGAGTGTGGACAGCGCCTACATACAGTTCCGTCTCGATACGCTGGCAACCAAGGGGTCAGATCCCGTCACGATCGAAGCATATGATGTAGACACGACGGCGAATGACACCTCGACGGCGGCAGTACTGGCGTTATTCAGGCCCGACCGTTTCATCTCGTCGCAGACCTTTGAGAGGGCAGCGCTGCGGGACACCGTCAAGTACTTCATCTCGAATGCAGTCGTTCTTGCGAAGATTCAATCCAGCTCGAACCTGAGGATCGGCTTGCGGGCGACAACCACCGGCTCGTCCCAGATCCTGATTCGATCCACTGAGTCGGGGCAGGGGCCCGTGCTCTCGTTTCGCGCGACGCCTGACACCAACACGAAACCGTTGACAACGGTGCCGGTTTCGCAGACTCCGGCCGGAGATCCGATCGTTGCATCCGACCTGGCTGACTACACGGTTGTTGCAAAGGCGCCGCCGCCGGCACCAGGAAGCGTGCTGGCGGTCGGTGGTTTGCCGTCGAGGCGGACCTACTTTCGCTTCGACATTCCGTCGAGCATTATCGATTCGACGACCGTGATCCGCGCCACGCTTCTGCTCAATCAGATCTCGAATCCCGCGCTCGACCCGACCGACACGGTGCTCATCATCCCGCAAGTCGTTCTCGCAGGGAAGGTTGTCACCGACCCGGTGAAGGCGTCCCAGATCATCGCCGGCGTCAGCACCGATACACTGAAGTTGAAGCCTGGTCAGAGCGGCACAACCAACGTCGAGCTCGTGTCCGCGTTCAATCTTTGGCGCACGCAACAACCGGATACTCTTCCGCGCGCAATCGTTCTCAAAAGAGTCAGAGAGGGAGAATCACCACTCGAGATACGTTTCTCTTCCAGCGAAGACATCGCTGCACTCCGACCGCGACTTCGCATCAGCTATACTCCCCGAGTTCCGCTTGGGCTACCCTAATGCGCACAACTTTCTTTTCGGCGGTCCTGTTCTTTACGCTTGGCGCCGCTTCCGACAGCCGGGCGCAGGGCGCGCTGAGCCTTCAGGGTCTGGGGTTTCCGACGGGGGGGCTGAGCGCGCGTGCTGAGGGCGCTGGTGGAAGCGTTGCGGATTTCGATCCTCTGAGTCTCGTGACGCCTGCCTCGATCGCCGGGGTCCCTTCCCCTTCGCTCTACCTCCAGTACTCTCCAGAATTCCGCCGCGTTACAACCTCGTCCGGCAGTGCCAAGACGACGACCGCGCGGTTTCCGCTGGTGGCCGGCGTGCTCCCAATGGGCTCGACGTGGACGCTCGGACTCAGCTCCGCGACGTTCCTCGATCGATCATCGGAGACGAGTCTCGTGCGCAGCGAGGTCGTGGGCGGCACGCTCGACACGGTCAGCGTGACAGAGCGCAACCGAGTGCTTGGCGCAATCAATGATGTAAGATTGGCGCTGGCCTGGTCGAGATCACCAACACTTAGAATCGGTGGCGGCGCTCACGTCTTTGCCGGAAGTAACCGGATAACGTTTGCACAACTTTTCCCTGATACCGCGATCTTTACGAGCACGTCACAGAGAGAGCGCATCAGCTATGCCGGTTTCGCGGGCTCGCTCGGCGTCGAGTACCATCCGTCCCGCGCGATTGCGTTCGCGATTTCCGGACGGAAGGGCGGGGACCTGAGAGCCGAGGCTGGTGACACCGCCATTGGCCACGCGCCACTTCCCGATCACTATTCAGCGTCGGTGACCTTCGAGGGACTCACGGGAGCCGCGATTTCCCTGCGCGTGGCACACGATGGCTGGAGCTCCCTGAACTCGCTGTCGTCCGGCATGGAAGCGTTCGACGGCTGGGATACGGGCGCAGGCATCGAGGCGAGCGGGCCGCGCATTCTCCAGCGCATCGTGACTCTGCGCGCGGGCGCGCGAATCCGCACTCTTCCGTTCGGATTCAACGGCGAAAAAGTCTCAGAGACGAGCTTTGCAGCCGGCTTCGGCGTACCTCTCACACGCGAGCGCGCCGGCCTGGACTTCGCCGTGCAGCGTGCCAGCCGTAGTGCGGGTTCCGATATCAAGGAGCGCGGTTTCATTCTGAGCTTCGGGTTGAGGGTTTCCCCCTGATATGGCGGAGACGGGTGGCGCGCGGCCCGAGGTCATTCTCGTTGCCGACGACATTCCCGCGAACGTCGAGCTGCTGCTCGACCAGCTGCATAGTCTCGGCTACGAAACCATAACCGCGGTAGACGGCCCTTCGGCCGTGGCCTCGGCGTTCGAAAACCATCCCGATCTTTGCATTCTCGATGTGTCGATGCCTGCCGGGGAACTCGGGGTGGACGATCGCTCCACGGGTTTCGAGGTGTGCCGCCGCATCAAGCGTGACCCGCGCACGTCGCGGATTCCAGTCATCTTTGTCACCGCGCTGAACGACACCAGTGACCGTGTTCGCGGTATCGAGGCGGGGGGAGACGACTTCCTCACGAAGCCTCACAACCGTCTGGTACTGGGCGCACGCGTGCGGAGTCTTCTCAAGTTGAAGGCCGCGACCGACGCGCTCGAGGACAGCCTCCGCAAACTGCGAGAGCTGGAAAAAGTTCGCGACGATCTCATGAAGATGATCGTGCATGATCTGAAAACACCGTTGACCTCGGTGCTAGCCACTCTTGAAATGCTCGCGGACGGCGATTTCGGAGCGGTGACAACGCCGCAGAAGGCGGCAATTGGCGAAGCAGAGACCAAGTCGGAGGATCTACTCGCGCTGATCGACGACATTCTCGAAGTCGCGCGAATCGAGGAGGCGAAGATATCGCTCTCGCTCGCGCCGATCGCCCCGGGGGCGTTACTCGCCGAGCTGGTCCACGAGTGGAGTCACCGCTTCCAGCAGGAGGGAACGACGACGGCCGTATCGATCGCGGACGACGCGCCCGTCTTCAACGGTGACAAAGGTCTCATCAAGCGAGTCTTCTCGAATCTGATTCAGAATGCGGTGACGCATTCTTCCCGCCCGATCCATCTCGAGCTGAACGCGCGGCGCGCAGGTCAGGGAGTGTTATTCACCGTGAGCGACAACGGACCCGGGATTCCTCCCGAATACCATGAGATCATTTTCCGCAAGTTTGGCCAGGTCGAAATGCCGCGGACGCCACGCACGCGGAGCTCGGGACTCGGTCTGACGTTTTGCAAGCTGGTCGTCGAGCGCCATGGAGGGCGGATTTGGGTCAAGAGTGCCGAAGGTCGAGGAAGCTCTTTTTACATCGAGCTGCCGTCTGATCCTGAGGCCATCGAGACCCAATACGGCGGAGGCCAAGTCGCGGCAGTGAGCGCGTCGAGCCGCGCGTAACGCTGCGGACCGCATTTGCTCCTCCAGCTTATCTTTCAAGAATGCCACATCCTCGTCCAACGGTCTATATAGAGACCTACGGTTGCCAGATGAACGTCAGCGACACCGAGCTAATGCTCGGCAAGCTGGCCGAGTCGGGGTACGAATCTGTGCAGCAGCCAGAGGGCGCGGACGTTATCCTCATCAACACCTGCGCGATTCGTGAGCACGCCGAGCAGCGGGTGATTGGGCGCCTCGGGGAAATGAAGAGCAGAATGAAGCGGGATGCTGTGCTCGGCGTCACCGGCTGCATGGCCCAGCGTCTGGGTGCGCAGCTTCTCGACCGGTTGAAGCATGTAAGCCTCGTCATCGGGCCCGACGGATATCGCGATCTTCCGTCGCTGATCGACAGCGCGCGTGGCGGCGTGCGGACGACAGCAACCGATTTCGATCTCGAGGAGCACTATGAGGATTTTACGCCCCGCCGCTTCGATGGAGTAAAGGCGTGGATCCCGGTGCAGCGCGGCTGCGATTACGCTTGCACCTATTGCATTGTTCCGACTACGCGCGGGCCTGAGCGAAGCCGGCAACTTGCAGAGGTTGTGCGCGAAACCGAAGCGGTCGTGGCGTCGGGCATCTCCGAGATCGTCTTGCTCGGTCAAACTGTGAACTCCTACTTCGACGGTGCGCACGACTTCGCCGCCCTGCTACGCGCCGTGGGAGCGGTGCCGGGGGTTCGGCGACTGCGGTTTACCAGCCCCCACCCCAATGATTTCAGCAAAGAAGTCATTCGGGCGATGGCGGAAACAGAGGCCGTTTGCGAGCACGTGCACCTGCCGATGCAGTCGGGCTCGACGCGCACCTTGAAGCGCATGCTGCGCCGATACAGTCGCGAGCGTTATCTCGAGTGCGTCGACGAGCTGCGCGCGGCCATTCCCGGTCTCGCCCTCACGACCGATGTGATCGTGGGATTTCCTGGCGAGAGCGAGGCCGACTTCGAGGAGACCCTCACCGCGGTCCAGGCTGTTGGGTTCGACGACGCGTACACCTTCAAGTTCTCGCCGCGGGAGGGGACGCCGGCAACGCGTCTTCCCGTGTCCGACACCGTGCCCGATGAGGTAGCGAGCGATCGGCTCGCACGGCTGATCGCGACTGTGCGCGCCGGTACGCGTGACAGAAACGTCAAGCTGCTTGGCGAGCGCCGGGAAGTCCTCGTCGAGAAGCCGGCCCGCCGCGGCGGTCTCCTACAATCGAGAACGCGCGATTTCAGGACGGTGATGGTCCCGGGAGAAGCATCGATGATCGGGAAGTATCTCACCGTGGAGCTAACCGGCACGACGGGTTCGACGTTCATCGGGCAGATCGTCGGCCAGCGCGCTTCGCTTCCGCTCGCGGTGTAGCTCCGCTTTGATTGCGCGACGACGCGATTGATTTCGCGTGTCGTCGAAGGGTGTGCTAGGCTCGGGCAGCATGCGACCGGAGTAGCCGCTGCCCCTCATCACTACCACATATCTGGTCTACGTTGGCGGGCTGTTGTCCGGATTCGCCGGCTTCGCGTGGCTGGCGGTTGGCGTCGGTGTCGTAGCGGGTGCAATCGGTTTCCTTGGTGGCCGCACCGAGCGCGCAGCGTTCGCTTTGACGCTTGCCGGAGCGGCGATCGTCGCGACCTCGAGTAAGCCTCCGGAGCACGTTGGGGGCGGGACACACGCGGCGATTGCAGCGACGGGTGTCCTTTCGCGGTTGAGATCGAACGCGGGACACTCAATCGACCGGACCTTCGGAGAAGACGCGCCGATCGCTCGCGCGCTCCTGATCGCCGATCAACGACAGATACCGACCGAAATGCGCGACCGGTATGCGAGCGCCGGCCTCATTCACATGTTGTCGATCTCGGGACTCCATGTTGCGGTGATCGCCGCGGCCATGGAGCTCCTGTTTCAAGTCGCGCGCATGTCGCGCCGCGCTTCGTTGCTCGGTGCGTTCGTGGCGACAGCGCTCTACGTGGCCGTCATCGGCGCACCCGCACCTGCCCTCCGCTCCGCTGCGATGCTCGGCGTAAGCATGACATCGCGACTTGCGCAGCGGCCGACTTCGCCGTGGGCGGCATGGGCGATCGGCGCGTTCGTTCCGCTCGTCTTGCCCCGGACCGCGATCGATGTCGGGTACCAGCTCAGCGTCCTCGGGATGTGCGCGCTCGTCGCCGCCGGTGCGCTGTGGCGGCGGCATCTCGCGCTGCGACTCGACGGATGGAAAGCGAAAATCGGGCGCGAGCTAGTGACGTCGCTCGTCGCCTGCGCGGTGACGGCGCCTCTCGTCGCGTGGGTATTCGGCCGCGTCAGTCTCATCGCGCCGCTCTCCAACCTTGTTGCCGCTCCAATCGTCACGCTTGCCCAACCAATCCTTTTTCTCGCGCTGCTCCTCACGCCAGTCGGTTGGTTGGCCCGGTTTCTCGCCCAGGCAGTGCATCCGCTTCTCTTTCTCTTCGACTGGATTGCGTGGTCGGCGGCTTCGCTACCCGGTGCGGCGATTACTGTGACGACGACGATTGTCTCTGCCGTGCTGGCGGCAATCGCCTCAGTCGCGCTCGTGATCGCTTGTACGAGTCGCATCCCCGTTCGCCCTATGATCGCTGGATTGGCTGCGCTCGCGACGATGGCCGTCTTGCCAGCGTTTTCATTCGCGCGCGGAGATAACGTCGAGCTTCACGTCCTCGATGTAGGGCAGGGAGATGCGATTCTCCTGCGCACGAATCTTGGCAACTGGATCCTCCTGGACGCCGGCCCGGCTTGGCGCGGAGGAGACGCTGGTCGAACGACGGTACTGCCTTACATCCTCAGGCGCGGAGGCTCGCTCGAAGCGTTCGTTCTTTCGCACCCACACACAGATCACGTCGGCGGGGCGGCCAGCGTGCTCACGGCGTTACGGCCGCATGCGTACTGGGACGCGGCCTTCGCCGGTGGATCTGACGCGTACATGGCGTCTCTGACCACCGCCAGAAAGCAGGGGATAAACTGGCATCGCGTCCATCCTCACGATTCGATCGTCGTCGATGGCGTCAGCATAACATTCCTTGCGCCCGACTCCGCTTGGACAGTTGGGCTCAAGGACCCGAATCTCGCGAGCACGATCACCCTCGTGCGTTACGGAATGGTGCGTTTTCTGCTTGTTGGAGATGCCGAGCAGCCGGAAGAGAATTGGCTGTTGGAAAATGTCCGTGATGATCTTCAGGCTCAGGTGCTGAAGGTTGGTCACCACGGTAGCTCGACGAGCAGTAGCGACGCCTTTCTGCGCGCCGTGCGGCCAATGCTCGCTGTCATCTCGGTTGGCGCTGGCAACATGTACGGACACCCGAGCGCAGACGTACTGCACGCGCTAGCGCGCGCCGGGGCTAAAGTGTTACGGACGGATGATTCGGGGACAATAATCGTGCGCACCGACGGTATTCGCATCGAAGTCGAGACACGGGGAGATAAATGGGAATTGGCTCGCGACTCGTCGGGGCACTGATTGGCCAACCCATCCAACTGCCGTTGGAGATGGTGCGGCGCTTTCCCGAGCTCGCGCACGCCACGTACCGCCGCGGCGGGTTGCCGGTGCGCATTGGCGGGTGGGCGCTTGGAACAAGCAGCGCGGCGGCGATCACGCTTTGGAACACTGTCTTCCTCGCGCACTCGACTCCGCTGAGCGCCGAGCTCCTCTTGCACGAGCTGCGGCACGTCCACCAATTTTTGGAACGCAGAACTTTTCCTGTGAGCTACCTCTGGCAATCCATCCGTTACGGCTACGCCCGTAACCCGTACGAAGTTGACGCTCGTCGTTATTCTGCATCCCGCCTCGATACCGCCGACAAGGATCTCTGAGTGGTAAAGCACACGGCGACATCAGTCGTAACCATCGAACGATTCATCATCGAGCAGGAGAAGCTGCACCCGGAAGCGACGGGAGAGCTCTCCGGGCTTCTTTACGATCTCGCTCTCGCCGCAAAGATGATCGCCAACAAGGTCCGCAGCGCCGGCCTTGCCGACATTCTGGGGGCAACGGACCTCGAGAACGTTCAGGGCGAGACTCAGCAAAAGCTGGACGTCCTCGCCAATGAAATAATCATCAAGGCGCTCGATCACGGCGGACGCTTGTGCGCGATGGCATCGGAGGAGGAACCGGGCATAATCGACATCCCACCCCACTTCCGCTGTGGGAAGTACTGCCTTTTGTTCGATCCTCTCGACGGCTCCTCCAACATTGATGTAAATGTCCCGGTCGGCACCATCTTCTCCGTCGTGCGCAAAATCACCCGCGGCACGCGCGGTGAGATGGAGGACATGCTGCAGCCCGGTCGCCGCCAGGTGGCCGCAGGGTACGTGATCTACGGTTCGAGTACCATGCTGGTTTACACGACAGGGCAGGGCGCGCATGGGTTTACACTCGATCCCTCGCTCGGTGAATTCCTGCTCTCCCATCCCAACATCAGAACGCCTGACCTCGGCAGATACCTGTCTGTCAACGATTCATACCAGAGCCAGTGGGAGCCGAACGTCCAGAATCTGATGCGGTACTACCGCGGCCAGGACGGGAATCGCCAGCCGCTGAACACGCGCTACGTCGGTTCCCTCGTCGCGGACTTCCATCGCAACCTCCTGGGCGGCGGTCTCTTCGCATACCCGGCGAATCGAAAGAACAAGCGTGGCAAGCTCCGGCTTCTTTATGAAGCGAACCCACTCGCGTTTATCGTCGAGCAAGCGGGCGGCGCGGCAACCGATGGACAGCAACGGATTCTGGACATCCAGCCAACGGAGCTGCACCAGCGCACTCCGCTCTTCATCGGCAGCAGCAACGACGTCGAGGCTGCGCGAAGCATGCTTGGCGATGCGAAGCCCGCCGATTCGCTATCGCCGGTTGGGTCGGTCGGCGCGTGATGTCCGGCCGGCGCCCGGGCCGGCGCAAGTGAGTGAGCGCGGGCCCGTCGACAGGATCTCGCCCTCGGGCATTCCAATAAAGCCTGTTTATCGACCTGAAGACGTGGAGATCGATTACGCTGGCGATCTCGCTGATCCCGGATCCTGGCCATACACGAGGGGCGTGCAGCCCTCGATGTACCGCGGCCGACTCTGGACGATGCGCCAGTACGCCGGTTTTGGTAGCGCGCGCAGCACCAATGAGCGATTCAAGCTTCTGCTCGACGCGGGTCAAACCGGCCTGTCGGTAGCGTTCGACCTTCCGACTCAGATGGGGCTGGATTCCGATTCGCCCAAGTCCCTCGGCGAAGTTGGGCGAGCTGGCGTTGCGATCGATTCCGTCGACGACATGACAGCTCTTCTCGACGACATCCCACTCGACACGGTGTCGACGTCGATGACCATCAATGCTACTGCAGCAACTCTGCTCGCGATGTACATCGTCGTCGCCGAAGAGCGCGGCATTCCGCGCGACAAGCTGAGCGGCACCATTCAGAACGACATTCTCAAGGAGTACATCGCGCGCGGGACGTACATCTACCCGCCCGAGCCGAGTCTGGCGTTGATCGCGGACGTGTTTCGTTTTTGCGCTGAAGAAGTGCCGAACTGGAATCCGATCTCGATTTCCGGATACCACATTCGCGAGGCCGGTGCGACGGCTGTTCAGGAGCTGGCGTTCACGCTCGCCAATACCATTGAGTACGTAACGCGCGCCGTCGGCGCCGGATTGGAAGTGGATTCATTTGCGCCGAGGCTGTCTTTTTTCTTCGCCGCGCACAGCGATCTGTTCGAGGAGGTCGCGAAGTTTCGCGCGGCACGCCGCTTATACGCTCGCATCATGAAATCCCGGTTCCACGCGTCCGACGCGAGCGCCCGACTTCGCTTTCACACGCAAACCGGTGGAGTAACCCTTACGGCGCAGCAGCCACTCAACAACGTTGTGAGAGTGACCGTCCAAACGCTTGCCGCGACATTGGGCGGCACACAATCGTTGCACACAAACGGGTACGACGAAGCGTTGGCATTGCCAACCGCCGAGGCTGCGAAGCTCGCCCTCCGTACGCAGCAGATCGTTGCGTATGAGTCAGGAATCACCAACACCGTCGATCCACTCGCGGGGAGTTATTACGTCGAGAGTCTCACCAACGAGCTCGAGAACCTTGCGACCGCGTTGATCGAGAAGGTCGACGCGCTCGGCGGATCTGAAAAAGCGATTGCCGCCGGATTCTTTCAGGAAGAGATTGCGCGCAGCGCTTATGAGCATCAAATGCGGGTCGAAGCCGCTGAGACGACGATCGTCGGTGTCAACCGGTTTACGGACAACGAACCGTCACTCGCCGTCCCCGCTCCCGACTACTCCGGTCTCGAAAAGGAACAAGTGAGAAGCGTAAAGCAGTTGAGAAAAAAGCGCGATGCGAAAACGGCGGCGCAATCCCTTGCTGCATTGCGCGAGGCAGCCTCCGCAAAATCCTCGCGGCCGAATCTGATGCCGTTGATTATCGAGGCCGTTCGGGCGCGTGCGACCGTCGGCGAAATTGCCGAAACGTTCGCTGCATGCTGGGGGATCTACCAGCCATCCGTGTAATGCGGCCAGTTGGTGCGCTTGAGTCACTCTCGCCTGCGAACTAAGTTTCGAGACGCAGTTCTCTCCCGAAATCATCATGCCCACATACGAGTTTCGTTGCCCGACGGGCCACGAGTTCGAAAAATTTTACCGCTCGATCAGTGCGGCTCCGCCAGAGGTAATGTGTCCCACTTGCGGCAAGATCGCGGCGCGTCTGATGTCTGCGGGCGGTGGACTCGTGTTCAAGGGATCGGGCTTCTATATCACTGACTACGGCAAGGATGGCAAGAAGCCGTTGACTCCGCCCGCTGCCTCCGGCGAAGGCGCCGCGGCTGGTGCCTCGGGAGAAACGGCCGCCGCAAAGGGCGAGTCTCCCGCGAAAAGCGAAACCAAACCATCAGGCGATGCGAAAAGCGGCAGCGACCCAAAACCCACCGCTTCTGGCAAATCCGCCAGCAAAACCTCCTCGCCGGGGAAAGCGAAAAGCAGCGAATGACTGCCGCTGATCAGATTCGCGCCGAGCTGATTCGGGCGGCGCGTGGACTCGGCGCGCCCGAGGACATCGAGCCGTTGCTCGAGCGTCCCCGCGAATCATCGCACGGCGACTGGGCGACAAATCTTGCCATGGTCCTGGCAAAACCGCTGCGGACACGTCCGCGCGACATCGCCGAACGCCTTCGCGATGCGATGCGACTGGAGGACGCCGGCGTTTCGAAGATCGAGATCGCCGGGCCCGGGTTCATGAATTTCTGGATCGACGCTGGGAGGATCGCGTCTGGGCTGCGCGAAATCGTCAGTGCCAATGAGCGGTATGGCAGTAGTCAAATTGGGAGTGGTCACGTCGTCAACGTTGAATTCGTGTCGGCAAATCCTACTGGCCCTTTGCACGTCGGGCACGGTCGTCAAGCTGCGCTGGGAGACGCTATCTCCACGCTGCTCGAGACCACCGGGTGGAAAGTCACGCGCGAGTTCTACTACAACGACGCCGGCGTACAGATCGACAATCTCGCTGCAAGCGTGCAGGCAAGACTCGACGAGCTGCACGGCAAGCCGGCGCAGATTCCGGAGGGCGGGTACCACGGCGAATACATTCGCGAGCTCGCGGAGCGCTACGATGCCGACAACGAAGGTCTCACGGTGCGGGAGTTCGCGGTACGAGAGCTGAGAAAGGAGCAGGACCTGGATCTGCAGGCGTTCGGAGTTCGGTTCGACCGGTATTTTCTCGAATCATCGCTGTACACGGAGGGAATGGTCGACGAGACGGTGCGACTGCTCGTAGCATCCGGAAAAACGTACGAGCACGAGGGTGCGCTGTGGCTCCGCACGACCGACTTCGGCGACGACAAGGATCGCGTGATGCGCAAGCGCGATGGCACGTACACTTATTTCCTCCCCGACGTTGCCTATCACATCACCAAGTGGAAGCGCGGGTTCCGGCGCGCCATCGACGTGCAGGGCGCCGATCACCACAGCACGGTGACGCGGGTACGGGCGGGGCTTCAGGCGCTCGAGATGGGTGTCGACGAGCATTACCCCGAATACGTGCTGCACCAGATGGTGACCGTAATGAAGCACGGGGAGGAGGTGAAGATCTCCAAGCGTGCCGGCAGCTACGTGACCGTCCGTGATCTCATCAACGAAGTTGGCCGCGATGCAGTGCGCTACTTCTTCCTGATGCGAAAGAGCGACTCGCAGCTGGTTTTTAACGTCGACCTCGCCGCTTCGCAGTCCGAAGAGAATCCGGTTTATTACATCCAGATGGCGCACGCCCGGATGTGCGGGATCTTTCGGGTTGGCCAGATCGATCCCGAGTCTGTCACGGTCGACGATGTCGACTACGCGGTGCTAAGCGAGCCCGAAGAGCAGGAGCTGATCAAGGCTTTGCTCGATTTCCCTGCGATTGTGGCGTCCGCTGCCGAAATGCTCGAACCACACCGCGTTGCAACCTATTTGCACGATACGGCGCGACTCGCCCACCTTTGGTACCATAAGCACCACGTGCTCGAACAGACGGAAGCCGTCACGCGAGCGCGACTCGTTCTCGCGCGGAGCGCGCAGATCGTGCTGCGCAACGGGCTGCGAATCCTCGGGATAACTTCGCCGGAGCGAATGTAAGAAATGTCAGTATTGGTCGTTGGCTCGGTTGCGCTCGATTCGGTCGAAACCCCATTTGGCAAAGCCGATGATGTGCTTGGCGGTTCCGCGACTTTCTTTTCGGCCTCGGCGAGTCATTTGACTCAAGTGAGCGTGGTCGGGGTTGTCGGGTCCGACTACCCAATCGAAAAATTGGAGCCCCTCAAGAAGCGCGGTGTGGATTTCAGTGGCCTCGAGCGCGCTGATGGCCAGTCATTTCGCTGGCGCGGGCGTTATCGCCACGATCTGAATTCGGCCGAGACGCTCGAAACTCACCTCGGTGTGTTCTCGCGGTTTAGTCCGAAGATTCCAGAAAAACTTCGTTCGTCGCCATACGTTTTCCTTGCGAACATCGATCCGCGATTGCAGTTGGACGTGCTCAAGCAGGTTGAGAGGCCCAAGCTGGTGGCGTGCGACACGATGAATTTCTGGATTCAGAGTCGTCGCCCCGATATCCTCGAGCTGTTGTCGCATGTCGATTTGATGACTCTCAACGACGCGGAAGCGCGGCAGCTCACCGAGAAGGCGAATCTCGTCCAGGCGGCCCAATGGATCATGGCGCGCGGTCCACGACACGTCATCATCAAGAAAGGCGAACATGGCGCGTTCATGTTCACCGAGAAATCCATCTTCTTCGCGCCGGCATTTCCGCTCGAGAGCGTGTTCGATCCCACCGGCGCTGGTGATGCGTTCGCCGGTGGATTCATCGGCTATCTGGCAAAAACCGGCGACTTGAGTGAAGCCAACATGCGGCGCGCCGTCATCATTGGCTCGGTGATGGGCTCCTTCGCGGTAGAGCAGTTCTCGATCGAGCGGCTAATGACGGTGAGCCGCGCGGAGATCGACCAACGTATGCGCGACATGAGACGCCTCGTCGCGTTCGAGGAGGAGCTGCCCGCGTGAGTGACGGCGCGCTCCGCTACGGAAGCGCCGGAGTCGACATCGATGCTTCGAATGCCGCGAAGAATCGCATCCGTAAGCTGGCTGAGTCGACCTTCACGAAGGGCGTAGTTGGCGGCTTCGGCGGCTTCGGCGGAATGTTTCGCCTGCCCGAAGGTCTCGCCAGGCCCGTGCTGGTTTCCAGCGCGGACGGCGTCGGCACGAAGATCAAAGTGGCGATCGACGCCGGTCGTCACGACACCATTGGACGCGATCTCGTCAACCATTGCGTCAACGATATCCTCGTGCAGGGGGCGTTACCGCTTTTCTTCCTCGACTATCTGGCCTTCGGAAAACTGGACGCCGGGGTGGCTGAGGACGTCGTTGCTGGCGTCTCGGCTGGATGCCGGGAAAACGGTTGCGCGCTAATAGGCGGGGAAACAGCCGAAATGCCGGGACTCTACACCCCTCCGGATTACGACTTGGCGGGCTTCATCGTCGGATATGTAGAGGAAGATCATGTGCTTGGACGACATCGCGTAAAGCCGGATGACGTTTTGATTGGTCTTCCAAGCTCCGGGCTGCACACCAACGGGTACTCACTCGCGCGAAAGATCGTCTCCGAGCGACTGAACCTACGGATGGATGATGCGTTTCCGGGTGGTGGCGGGGCCGTTGCCGATGTGCTTCTTGCTGAGCACCGATCGTATTTGCCGGCGCTCAGATCGGTGCTCGACCGCGTTCATGCGATGGCGCACATAACGGGCGGTGGATTGCCGGAAAATCTCGATCGCGCGTTGCCGCAGTCGCTGGATGCGGTGATCGATCGCTCGAGCTGGAGGGTGCCGAGTATCTATGGCGTCCTGATGGAAGCAGGATCGGTTGAGCCTGCTGAGATGTACCGAACGTTCAATATGGGTGTAGGAATGGTGGTCATCTGCGCTCCTTCCGACGAAAAAACGGTCTTGTCGGCGGTCTCAGCGGCGGGATTGTCGGGCTGGCGAATTGGCTCACTGAAGCAGGGGTCGGGCGCAGTCATACTTTCTTGAGGAAATAACGATGAAAGCTCGTTTGTTCGTTTCGTTCGCGGCGCTGGCGTTGACGGCGAGTTCGCTGATGGCGCAGGGCGTGGATACACAACGTTGCCCGCCGGGTACGGTGAATGGTTTTGGCGTGCCGGACCAGACGCGTGCGTCGCAGGATGCCTGTCAGAAGGCGATCGATTTGTTCCAATACATGGCGCCGCAACTCGGCACGATGATCGCCGGCGGTAACCCGACCCTCGGCCAGGGCGGCAACCTCGGCGGTCTCGGGCATTTCTCGGCCGGCCTGAGAATCAACGTTCTGCAGGGAAGTCTCCCGCAGGTTCAGGACGTGACGCCTTCGGTGAATGGTGCAACGAGCACCGAGTTCGAAACGAAGAGCCAGTACCTTCCGATGCCCACTGCGGATCTGGCGATCGGTGTGTTCAAGGGGATTCCGCTGGCGCTCACTAACGTTGGCGGCGTCGATCTGCTCGTCAGTGCGTCGTATGTGCCTGAGTTCGACAACGATGGCGTGAGCGTCAAGGTACCCAACGGGTCGCTGAAGCTGGGTTACGGCGCGCGTGTCGGCATTCTCCAGGAGTCGCTCCTCGTGCCGGGAGTCTCAGTGAGCTATCTCGTGCGCGATCTTCCGACGCTGAACATCGCTGGCGCGAACGGAAATGACTCGCTGTACGTCAACAACCTCAGCCTGAAAACGAAGGCGTGGCGCGTGACCGCCAGCAAGAACCTGCTGCTGTTCGGACTCGCTGCCGGTTTCGGGCAGGACAAGTACGACGCCTCGACCGACATTGGCGCGCACGTCGCAGCCCGGACGGTGCCGCCGACTCCCGCGGCTGACGCGGGTCCGGTATCGATCTCGCAGAATCTGACGAGAACGAACATTTTCGCCGACCTGTCCGTGAACCTGTTGCTTTTCAAGCTCAACGCCGAAATTGGACAGGTTTCGGGCGGCACAATCAACACTTTCAATACTTTCAGTGGCAAGCAAGCAGCCGATTCCAGAATCTACGGATCGGTCGGAGCTCGATTCGGGTTCTAACCACGAGGCGCGCGACGCGGAGTTCATGCGTCGCGCGCTTGCCCTCGCCCAGCAAGGGTGGGGTCAGACAGCGCCGAACCCCATGGTCGGCGCTGTTGTCGTTCGTGATGGCGTCGTGGTTGGAGAAGGCTATCATGCGCGTTACGGGGAAGCCCACGCGGAGATAGTCGCACTCAAAGCTGCCGGGGAGCGCGCACGAGGCGCGACAATGTACGTGACCTTGGAGCCGTGCAATCACTTCGGCAAGACGCCACCGTGCACTGAGGCGATACTCGAGGCTCGCATCAACCGGGTCGTAATCGCTGTCGCCGATCCGACCGCACTCGCGGGCGGCGGCGCTCGACATCTTACCGACTTCGGCGTGCAAGTCGATTTCTCCGTTGAGCAAGCGGCAGCGCGCGAGCTCAACGCGCCCTTTTTCTTCGCCGCGACGAACCAAAAGCGTCCCTGGGTGAGCCTCAAGCTGGCACTCTCCAGCGATTTCAAAATGAACGATCCATCTGGCGATCGCCGTTGGATCAGCAGCGAGGCCTCCCGACAAGAGGTGCAGCGCCTGCGCGCGAATGTAGACGCCATTGCGGTCGGCCTCGGAACCGTCCGTGCGGACGATCCAAAGCTGACCGTGCGTGGGCCAATTCGACCGCGGGTCGCCCCTACGCGTGTGGTGTTCGACCGGAACGCCGAAACGACGCTCGAAGCGGTGATCGTGCGGACCGCACGAGAAACTCCAACGATGATCTTCGCCCATCGCCCGCCAGTCGCGCGGCTCGCGGCGTTGCACAATGCGGGTGTCGACGTGTTCGAGGCCGAGAGTCTTGGTTCAGCGCTGGAAGCACTTCATGGTTTTGGAGTACAGCACCTGATGGTGGAGGGCGGCGCGCGCGTCGCACGCGATTTTCTCAGGGAAAACCTCGTCGACCGACTGATTATCTTTCAATCACCGGTCACACTTGGCCCGAACGCGCTTACGCCCTTCGACAGATCGGCGGGCGATGTTCGGGAGTGGCTCGCGAGTCTCCCGATCGTGCGGCGCGCTGAATTCGGCGAAGATGTGATGTCGGTCTACGCGCTGCGCGAGGCTTGATTTGTTTACCGGATTGATCGAACAGGTCGGAGAAATAGAAAGCGTGCGGCAGACTGATGCCGGACGCGAGCTACGCATTCGTGCGACGTTTGGCGATCTGGCGGAAGGGGAGAGCATCGCCGTCAATGGCGCATGCCTCACCGTTCGTGCTGCTGCAACGGACTGGTTCGAATGCGCGGCAGTCGTAACGACGCTCGATCGCACAACGATCGGCGACTGGGATAAAGGGACGTTGGTCAATCTCGAGCGCGCTGTGCGTCCAATTGACCGTCTTGGTGGCCACCTGGTGCAAGGCCACGTCGACTGTGTGGCCGTGGTCGCCGACGTAGAAACTGCGAGCGACGCCGTGCTCGTCGACATTTCAATCCCGTTGCCGCTCGCATCGCTTTTCGTGTTGCACGGATCCATTGCTGTCGATGGAGTGAGCCTGACCGTCAACCAATTGAAGCCGGGAGGCGTGCAGTTATCTCTTATCGAGTACACGCTGCGCCACACCAACCTGGGTAATTTGACGGCCGGCTCACGGGTGCACGTCGAAGCTGATATGATCGCGAAACACGTGCGGCGGCTACTCGAGCCCTACATGCGCGACGCATCGGCGGTAAATTCCCTCACCGATTTTTCGCTGGAGCATTGAGCGCTATGCAGTTCGGAACCGTCGAGCAGGCAATCGCCGACATCAAAGCGGGCAAGCTGATCGTCGTCGCTGACGATGAGGATCGCGAGAACGAAGGTGATCTAATCTGCGCGGCGGAGCTGGTCACGCCGGAGATGATCAACTTCATGATCCGCAAAGCGGGCGGATGGATCTGTCTCGCGCTCACGGGTGAGCGCGCCGATCACCTCGAGCTCGCACAGCAAAGCGAAGTGAACACCGACGAATATCGAACCGCGTTCACGATCAGCATCGATGCCGACGAGCGATTTGGTGTCACTACGGGAGTCAGCGCACAGGATCGCGCCAAGACCATTCGCGTTGCGGTCGATCCGAAAACCGTTCCCTCGGACCTCCGACGTCCCGGGCACGTGCCTCCGCTGCGCGCACGCGAAGGAGGCGTCCTCCAGCGTGTCGGACACACCGAAGCAGCTGTCGATCTGGCTCGCCTCGCTGGACTCAGTCCCGCCGGCGTCGTGTGTGAGATTCTGAGCGAAGATGGCTCCAGCGCGCGCCGTCCCGAGCTAGAGCGTTTTGCTCAGGAACATGGACTCACCTTCATTACTGTCGCGCAGCTCGTAGCGCACCGCCTGCAAACCGAGCGGCTCGTCCACCGCGTCGCCGAAGCACGTCTTCCGACAGACGTCGGAAATTGGCGCGTCGTCGGCTATCGCAACGACGTCGACAACCACGAGCACATCGCGCTCGTTTTTGGGGAAGTCGGCCCGAATGACAGTGTCCTCGTGAGAATGCACTCGAAGTGTCTTACCGGAGACGTGTTCCACTCGCTTCGCTGCGATTGCGGGTGGCAGCTGGACACGGCCATGAAAATGATCGCGAAAGAGGGCAAGGGCGTCGTCGTCTATCTCGATCAGGAAGGTCGCGGCATCGGTCTTCTCAACAAGCTCAAGGCGTACGAGCTACAGGATCAGGGCATCGACACCGTCGAGGCCAACGAGCGGCTCGGGTTCAAGCCTGACCTTCGTAACTACGGTATCGGCGCACAGATCCTTCTCGACCTCGGCCTTCGGAAGATTCGACCGATCACGAACAACCCGCGCAAGCTGGTGGGACTCGAGGGCTACGGTCTTACCATCGATGAACGCGTTCCGATCATCTCGATCGCGCATGACGAGAACTCGAGCTACCTCGAAGCCAAGCGGGCGAAGCTGGGACACCTCTTCGCTTCGTAGATGGCCGAGTTCAGCGGATTGCCGAGCGGCGCGGGGCGCCGCATTGTCGTCGTCGCCAGCCGCTTCAATGAGCCGATCGTAAAAAAGCTCGTCGATGGCGCAATGGAAGCTTTGATAAAGCACGGCGTTGCCTTCGATGACATCGACGTCGTCTGGGTGCCCGGAGCGTGGGAGCTTCCGACAGCTGCGCGCTGGCTCCTCGCCAGCGAGCGTTATGACGGTGCGGTTGCGGTCGGTGCCGTCATCCGCGGTGAAACGGCTCACTTCGATTACATCGCTGGCGAGGCATCGCGCGGTCTCGCTGCAGCGAGTGCGGAATCGGACATGCCCGTTGGATTCGGCGTTCTCACCTGTGATACCGACGAGCAAGCGGAAGCCCGCGCCGGCGGTGCGCACGGAAACAAAGGTTGGGACGCAGCCGTTGCCACGCTCGAGATGGTCGACCTTCTGAATCGCCTCGATCCGGGCGATGCGGATTGAATCTCGGGCCCGCGCGAGGGCACTTCAGGCGCTCTACGCGTGGGAAATGCGGGGAGGCAAAAATCTCGACCGCGTCGCTTCGCAAGTATGGGACGATCTCGCCGTTACGCCGGAGGAGCGCAGGCTCGCCGGACTCCTGGTTCGCGAGGTCTCAAAGGCGGGCACCGAACTCGACTCGCGGCTTGCCGATCTCACCACCAATTGGAGGCTCGAGCGACTTGGCGCAATCGAGCGGTCGGTGCTGAGACTTGGAGCAGCGGAGCTAATGAAAGGAGAAACACCCCCGCGTGTAGCAATTCAGGAAGCCGTTCGGCTCGCCGAGCGATTCGGCACATCGGCGAGCGCGAAATTCGTCAACGGAGTTCTCGACGCTTTTGCGCGACAGGCCGGCATGATCTAGTGCGGATACTTGTCGTAAACTGGCAGGACTTCACGAACCCGCAGGCAGGCGGTGCCGAGCTTCACCTCAGGGAAATCTTCACCCGCGTCGTCGCGCAGGGTCATGGCGTTGACCTGCTTTGTAGCTCGTGGGACGACGTGCCCGCACGCGTGAATCTCGCCGGCATCGAGGTCTACCGCACCGGCACTCGTACGACTTTCCCCTTCCTCGCAAAGCGTTACTATGCGCGAAATCTCGAGCGCAACCGCTACGATGTCGTCATCGAGGACTTGAACAAGGTCCCGCTCTACACTCCGGTATGGCGCACCAAAAGACTCGTCGCGCTGGTTCACCACCTCTTCGGCGCAACTGTATTCAGGGAGGCATCGGTGCCTGTTGCCGCTGCTGTCTGGCTTTCCGAGCGTCCCCTTGGAAGGTTCTATCAGGACGTTCCGTTTCAGGCAGTCAGTGTTAGTACGGCAGACGATCTCGCAGCACGCGGCATTCCGCGCAACAACATCCGCGTGATTTACAACGGCGTCGATTCGGCGCATCTCACGCCGGATCTGGCCGAGCGATCGCGGACGCCGTTGTTCGTCTATCTTGGTCGACTCAAGAAGTACAAACGCGTCGATGCGGTCATCCGCGCCTTCGCGGAGCTCAATGTCGCGGAGGCGACACTCGAAATCGCCGGTACCGGCGACTATCGCGCTTCGCTCGAACGATTGGTAGAATCTCTTGGTCTCCGCGGCCGCGTGAAGTTCCTCGGCTTCATTTCAGAAGACGCGAAGCTGCATCTTCTCCGTCGCGCATGGGCCTCAATGTTGGCTTCGCCAAAGGAAGGGTGGGGAATCAGCAACCTCGAAACAGCTTCGTGTGCAACGCCGGTGATCGCGGTCAATGCTCCGGGCGTCCGCGAGTCTGTGATCAACGGCGAGACCGGCTTCCTGGTGCCACCGAATGACACGCAGGCGATGGCCGCGGCGATGCGTGGCCTCGTAGAGGCGCCCGATCTCTTGAACGTTTTAGGCGTGGCAGCGCGACGGTTCGCGGAAACCTTCACCTGGGAACGCGCGACGACAGCAACGCTCGCGCACCTCGAGGAAGTGGTCGCTCGATGACTTTCTCTGATCCGGACAACTGGGAGTGGCGATGGCCCCGCCGAAGGTAACCGTCGGACAACTCCTCGACCGGCTGCGGGGAACGCTGCAGCTCGAGGAGATAGAACCAGGCATGGGGCTCGATCGCGCCGTCGGCAACGCCGAGGTGTCCAGCCCAGGGCTTGTTCTCGCGGGCTATGTAAAGCGCTTCTCGGCGGGCCGGCTTCAAGTCCTCGGCGAAACCGAGATCACCTATCTCTCGTCGCTGGAAACCCCTGAGCGCAGGAAAATTCTCGAGCTGTTCTTCTCGTTTCCCATCCCGGCAGTGTTCGTGACGAAGGGGCAACGCCTTCCCGTCGGGTTGAAGGAGATCGCTGCCACGGCCGGGATTCCTCTGATACGAACCAAGTTGAAGACAGCCGAGTTCTATCGACGCATCAAGCCGGTGCTCGAGATGGAATTCGCACCGACGGTGTCGCTCCATGGCTCGCTCGCTGATGTCTTCGGTGTGGGACTTTTTTTCACCGGCATGAGCGGCATCGGCAAATCAGAGTGCGTGCTCGATCTCGTCGAGCGCGGTCACCGGCTGGTTGCCGACGATCTCGTGATCACCAGCAAGCGCGGCAACGACGTTCTGATTGGACGCGGTCACGAGATGCAGCGACACTACATGGAGATTCGGGGCGTCGGCTTGATCGACATTCCCGCGATCTTCGGCATTCGCGCGGTAAGACAGCAGAAACGCATTGAGGTCGTCGTGCAGCTCGAAGAGTGGGATCAGCATGCGATAGTCGAGCGCACCGGACTGGACGTCCAAACGACCACCATTCTCGATGTCGAGCTCCCGAAGATCACCGTCTTTTTGAATCCCGGCAAAAACATTACGGTGATCGCCGAAGTCATTGCCCTCAACCATCTGCTCCGATATTCCGGCATCAACGCAGCGGAAGTATTCAATGAGCGACTCGTCGGTCGGATGAAGACCGCCGCGGCGAGCAACATTCGCGAGTACCTGCAGGAAGATCATGAATGACAAGGCGGGCAGCGGCCCCGATAACGCGCGCGCAATAGTCGTCGGACACGGTGAGTTCGCCGCCGGTCTTGTTTCAGCCGTCGGCCAGATCTGCGGCCTCGCGGACAAGCTCGTCGTGCTGTCCATGATGGGCATGACGCCGGAGGATATCGAAGGCACGATTCGCGACCAGCTCACACGCACCGGTGCGAAGGTCATCTTCACCGACCTTCCCGCTGGTAGTGCGACACTCGCCGCGCGCCGCATCGTCAAGGACAGTCCCGGACTCGTGCTCGTGAGCGGAGTGAATCTGGCGACCCTCCTCGACTTCGTCTTCAATTCCAGTATGTCGCCAACCGATGCTGCGCGAGCGGCGGCCGAACGAGGAAAGGCATCGCTGATTGTGGTTGGGCGCTGATGGCAATCCAGCTCTATCGGATCGACGACCGGCTGATTCACGGTCAGGTCGTCGTCGGGTGGGGCCAGCCCCTCAACATACGATTTCTAGTATTGGTCGACGACCTCGTCGCGTCGAGCGACTGGGAGAAGGAGCTCTATCGCATGGCCGTCCCGCCCGAGATGGAGATCTACTTCGCTGATGTGTCGACGGCGATCCGCGACCACGCTCGCTACGCGTCGGATCCGCGACCCGGGCTTCTCATCACCGGCGACATCGACAGCATGAACCGCCTCGTCAAAGGCGTGAAAGCAATCGGCAGCGTAAACCTCGGCGGGATCCACCACCGCGCGGGACGATCGGAAAAAATGCGGTATGTCTTCCTTACACCTGAGGAAGAGCGACACCTCCGCGAGCTCGAGGCTGCCGGCGTAGAGGTGACGGCGCAAGATGTCCCATCCGCGCATCCGGTTCCGCTCTCCGAAGTTCTCGAGGGAGATGCGCAATGAATCTCCTCGAGATACTTCCCATTGCGCTGCTCGGCGGACTGCTGGGACTCGACGTCGTGAGCTTCCCGCAAGCGATGATCTCACGACCGATCGTTGCGGCGACGCTCGCTGGCGCGTTAATCGGGAATCCTCCCGCTGGGCTCCTCATCGGGGTCGTGTTGGAGATGATCGCACTCGACACTCTGCCTTTTGGCGCTTCGCGGTATCCGGAGTGGGGTTCCGCTGGCGTTGTAGGAGGAGCGGTTTTCGCGGCGCAGCCGTCGGCACTGCCGGGCGCTCTTCCTGCCTCGGTTCTCGCGGCTCTCCTTACCGCTAGCGTGAGTAGCTGGAGCATGGTGGTTTTGCGACGGACGATAGCTTCGCGGCTCGAGCGGACGCGCGACCGAATCGAGGAGGGATCCCGGGCAGCTCTACTCTCGCTCCACCTGTCGGGAATGTCGATGGATGTGTTACGCGGCGCGCTCGTTACTACGGTTGGGATGCTCATCTTCACTCCGCTCGTGCGCGCGATCGTCAACATCTGGGGTACGGAATCCGCGGCGTCGCGCGCGGTCGTCGTCGTCATTGCCGCGATCGTCGCTGGTGGAGCGCTATGGAAGGTCTTTCACTCCGTGCGCGACGTTCTCTGGTTCTTCCTGGCCGGCTTGCTGGCCTGGGGCGTAATCCTGGGGCTGCGATGACCCCGCCGACGGCTCCTGTGTTTCGCCTACCGTCGCGCGTCAAGATCGCCATGTACTTTCGGCTTCTTGCTGTACAGGGCTCCTGGAACTACGAGTCACTCCTGGGCACGGGAATAGGGTTCGTGATGGAGCCGGCGCTCCGGCAATTGCCGGGTGGAATCGACAGCCCGGCGTACCGTGCCGCGCTCGCTCGCGAGTCGCGCTACTTCAATGCCCATCCCTATCTCACCGGCATCGCGGTCGGCGCCCTCGCCAGAGCCGAGCTCGAGGGAGTCGACCCGATAAGAATCGAGCGCTTTCGAACCGCCCTGGCTGGTCCGCTTGGCAGCGTTGGGGACCGTCTCGTGTGGGCAAGCTGGCTCCCATTCTGTTCTCTTGTCGCGCTTGGTGTCTACGGGACTGGCGGCTCGGCCATGGCAGTCGTTGGTACATTTCTGTTGCTGTACAATGCCGGACACCTTTTACTGAGGGGTTGGGGACTGCGAACCGGTCTCGCGCGTGGGCTAAACGTTGCCTCCGCACTTGGGAATTCGGTATTCCGGCGGGGACCACAGGTGATCGGAAGTGCTGCTGCGCTTGTTGCCGGATTTGCCCTGCCGCTTGCCCTTCAACGGATCGCGGGTCCGGGCCGCGCTGTGGCCAGCGGAATTATCGCGACGGCGCTGGTGGGAATTCTTTTACTCGCGCGACTTCGCGAGCAGGCGGAAGGATGGCGTATCGCACTCGGAGTTCTCGCGGTATTCGTACTCTACTCGGTCGTGACCTGATGCCTGAGCGCGAAGCAAAGATCGTCAACAAGCTGGGGATCCACGCTCGGCCTGCCGCGGAGATCGTTAAGACGGCTGGCAAGTTCAAGAGCAATATCACGATCGTGCGCGATGATCTCGAGGTGAACGCGAAGAGCATTATGGGAGTGATGATGCTCGCGGCCGAGTGCGGCGCGACGGTTGTCCTGCGCGCGGTCGGTGACGATGCCGACGCCGCTCTCGATGCGCTTTCGTCCGTCATCGCGAACAAGTTCGGGGAGAGGTGATGGCAAAGCCACTGTCCGGAATGCCGGCGTCACCTGGAATCGTGGACGGACCAGTCCACCTTCTGCGCTGGGAAGTTCCGGACGTCCGTCACCGTATCATCCCCGACGAAGCAATTCCCGCCGAGATCGAGCGCTTCAAGGCCGCGCTCGAGCGGGCGCGCGAAAGACTTCGGCAGGTTAGAGCGCGTGCGGAGAAACACGCCGGCCCCGAAGAGGCCGCCATCTTCGATGTCCAGCTTTCGATCCTCGATGACAGCGAGCTTCTGCGCCAGGTCGAAGAGCTGATTCAGCAGAATCTGGGCGCGGAAAAGGCGTTCGACCTCGTCCTGTTCGAGTGGCGCCAACAATTCGCCGACCACGCTCGGCCGATAGTTCGCGAACGCGTCGGCGATCTCATCGACATCCACATCAGAGTGCTGTCGGTCCTGCTCGGGCTTCCGGATCATGATCCCGTCGATTTGCCAAAGGGATCCAACAAAATCCTGGTGACACATGACCTCACGCCGAGCCTGACTGTACAACTCGATCGCGAGGCGATCATCGGCATCGCAACAGACGCTGGCACCCGCACTTCGCACGTCGCCATCCTCGCGCGGTCGCTGGGTCTGCCCGCCGTCGTCGGTCTGCAACAGGCAACCGAGGTGCTCAAGGGGGACGAGCACGTGATCCTCGATGGGACATCGGGCGTCCTGGTCATCAATCCGACGCCATCACAGGTCAAGGCTTATCGCGTTCGTCGCGAGACCGAAGCGTTGGAGGACAAAGAGCTTCAAACTCTCGCGGCCGCCGAGTCGGTGACGCGAGACGGCCACTGGGTGACACTGCGCGCCAATGTCGATTTGCCCGAAGAAGCAGCGTTTGCTGCACGCAGTGGTGCGGAAGGCGTTGGGCTAATGAGAACCGAGTTTCTCGTCGTCGGGCGCGCCACGATGCCCGATGAGGAGGAGCAGTATCGGGCGTACCGCCATGTCGTCGAGGCATTCGGCGGGCGACCGGTTGTGATCCGAACCTTCGATGTAGGCGGAGACAAACTGCCAGTCGGCGGCTATCCGACGGATCCGAATCCGTTTCTCGGCTGGCGCGCGATCCGGATGTGTCTCGACGAGCCCGAGCTCTTCAAGACCCAGCTCCGGGCACTGCTGCGCGCCGCAATGCACGGCGACGTCAGGATCATGTTTCCGCTCATCATCACGCTCGACGAAGTCAAACAGGCCAAGCACCTGTTAAACGAGGCCGCCGGCGAGCTCGATGCGAGAGGCGTCCAGTACAGGCACGACCTGCCGCTCGGCGTAATGGTCGAGACGCCGGCGGCCGCGCTCTCGGTTCACACGTTGGTAGACGACGTTTCGTTCTTCAGCATTGGGACCAACGATCTGGTTCAGTACACCCTTGCCGTGGATCGCGGCAGCGCCGCGCTCGCCGCGCGGTTCACGCCGCTCCACCCGGCGGTGCTGACCTTGATCAAGCGAATCGTAGACGTCGGAGTCGCTCACCGTCTCGAAGTCGCTGTCTGTGGCGAGATGGCGTCGCAGCCGCTCATGGCGTTCGCGCTTATCGGACTCGGTGTTCGATCGCTGAGTGTTGCCGGACGCGCAGTTCCGCTCGTCAAGCGGATCGTCCGAGGCGTGAGCGTCGCCGTGGCCGCCGAAGCCGCCAACGCCGCCCTCGAGTCGAGGACCGCGCGCGAAGCGGAGGGAGAGCTGCGCCGGCGCTTGATGGCCGCGTTCGGTGACGCGCCGTTCCTGCGGGATGGGTTGCCCGTCTTCGCCGAGGGAAATATCTTCGAGGGCTCCGGTGGGCCTAAGACATCCTCGGCGCACGAATAGTACGGCGTGCGACCGTTGCCACCGATCATCCTCACATTCCCCCGAGGAACTTCGTGCTCGATCGCCATCTATTTACGTCTGAATCCGTAACCGAGGGTCATCCCGACAAGGTCGCGGACGCGATCTCGGATGCCATTCTGGACGCAATTCTGACCGATGACCCACAGGCACGCGTTGCCTGCGAGACTCTCGTAACCACCGGCCTCGCGTGCGTCGCCGGCGAGATCACCACGAAGACCTACGTAAACGTTCCGGAGATCGTGCGCTCGACGATCGATCGGATCGGCTACAACGACACCGCGTTCGGCTTCGACTCGAAGACGTGCGCCGTGATCAGCACTATCGACAAACAGTCGCCAGACATCGCGCAGGGCGTCGACACGGGCGGCGCGGGCGACCAGGGAATGATGTTCGGCTACGCGACCGATGAGACGGACGAGCTCATGCCAATGCCGATCCAGCTCGCCCACAGGCTCACGGAGCGGCTTGCCGCATTTCGGCGCTCGAAGGACGGCAGCTGGGTCCGCCCTGACGGGAAAGCACAGGTTTCAGTTCTATATGAGGATTCACTCCCGATTGGTGTCGAGACAGTCGTCGTCTCCACCCAGCATTCAGAGTCGATTTCCATCAAGAAGCTTCGCGAAGCGATCGTTTCCGAGGTAATCGAGCCCGTCATTCCCAAAGAGCTCCGCGACAAGAGCATCAAGTTTCACATCAACCCCACCGGACGGTTCGTCATCGGCGGCCCGCAAGGTGATGCCGGCCTCACCGGTCGCAAGATCATCGTCGACACGTATGGCGGAATGGGCAGGCATGGCGGCGGCGCGTTCAGCGGCAAGGATCCATCAAAGGTCGATCGCTCGGCTTGCTACGCGGCGCGCTGGGTTGCGAAGAACATCGTCGGCGCCAAGCTCGCGCGTCGCTGCGAAGTGCAGGTTGCCTACGCCATCGGGGTGGCCGAGCCAGTGTCGGTGAATGTCGATACCTTCGGCACGAACACAGTGCCCGAAACGGCGATCATGAAGGCGATCGTGAAAGTGTTCGATCTCACGCCAAAGGGGATCATCAACGCGCTCGATCTTCGGAAGCCGATCTACAGCGCGACGTCTTCATACGGTCATTTTGGGCGTGCGCCAAAAAAGAACGGGAAGGGAACTCTGTTCACGTGGGAGCGCCTGGATCGCATCGCGGATCTCAAGAAAGCCGTCGACGTGCGGTAGCCGATTCACGCTCACGGTGTAGTACAAGCTGGCCATCGCCTGGTGGCCAGCTTTTCTGTTTTCCGGCCACAACGTTAATTTGATTTCATGCAACTGGTCGAAGTTGAAGTGATGCGTCTCGGTCTCGATCGCTCCACGAACTCCTACGTGGTCATTCTCCAGGAGAAGGGAGGCGCGCGGCTCCTCCCCATCTGGATCGGTCAACCCGAAGCGGAATCGATCGTCATCGAGATGAACAAGCTCAAGCGCGAGCGACCGTTGACGCACGACCTCTGCAAAAATCTCATCATCGGAATGGGCGGGACGCTGCGTCGCGTCAACATTACCAAAGTCGAGAACCGGACTTTTTACGCCGAGCTTCACATCGCTCGCACAACGGGCGCGGTGCAGATCGATGCGCGGCCCTCTGACAGCATCGCGATCGCCTTGAGGTGCGAGGCGCCAATATTCGCGCAGGAGAGCCTGCTGACGGCGCTGCTGCTGGAGGAAGGCCAGGCCGCTCCGGAAACGCTGGCCGAACCCTCGAACGAAATGTCCGCTGAGCAGCTGAAAGAATACCTGGAGAATCTGCGCCCCGAAGATTTTGGGAAGTTCAACATGTAGTTTGGCGGTCCTGCTTCTTTTGCAGGCCGCTCTTCCGTCGACGCGCCAGCACGTCTCAGGGCGAATCGTGCGTCCTGGTGCCAGCAAAATGGACGCTGTGAGTGGTGCGTGGGTCGTTTTGCACCGCGTCGGTCCGGACCGTGCGGGCCCACTCGACTCGACGTTGTCCGATGCGCGCGGCCGGTACTCATTCAACTACGTGCGTAGCGGCAGCGATGACGCGATCTATTTTGTCTCCGCGTCTTACGATGGAATCGCGTACTTTACTCCACCGCTTGCCGATGGCAACGTCACGGGCGATGACGGAGAAATCACCGTCTTCGACACTACTTCGCGCCCCGTCCCGGTAAGCCTGCGCGGACACCACGTCGTAGTATCAGCGGCCGATGCTAATGCCCGCCGCTCGATCGTCGAAGTGTACGATCTCTCCAACGACAGCTCGGTGACACGTGTAGCCATTGGCGATACGCCGGAAGGGGCGACATGGCGGACGCACATTACCCCGGCGGCAACTGATTTCAAAGTCAGTCAGGGCGATATCTCCTCTGCAGCAGTCACCTACGCGAATGGAGTCGTGAGCGTCTTCGCGCCACTCGCGCCCGGAACCAAGCAGCTTTCGTTTTCCTACTCGCTTCCGGCAAAGTCGTTTCCTCTCAGGCTTCCACTCGAAAGGGAAACCGGCATTTACGAGATCATGATCGAGGAGAAGGCGGGAAGCGTTACCGGGCCGCATTTGAAAGAAGTCGATCCCGTTACCGTCGACGATCGCAATTTCCGCCGTTTCCTCGCGTCCGACATGCCAGAGAATTCCGTCGCGGTAATCGATTTGCCGGCGCCGCCCTCGACGCGAACGATCGATCCACGCTATCTGGTAGCGATCACGCTGGTGATCGGAGGCTCGATGGTGCTCGCGCTTGCGCAGGCGCTCCGACGTAGATAGCTTCGCCAAACAATCGATCGCGGACGGGAGCCACGGAAACCGGTTGAACGCCGGTGCGGCCCCGCCACTGTAACGGGCACCAACGCCGACTCGTAACGCCACTGACTGCAGGAGCAGTTGGGAAGGCGAGTCAGGCGGCCCGAAGCCAGGAGACGACTTTCGTCCGCGCCACTTTCGCAGTACCTCGGGGGAGGTCCTGGTGGCGGTCAGGCGTCTTTGGCGCGTGCTCGTTGCGGGCATTCCTCTGGGAGGAGTGTCCGTTTTGTTTTTTCATTCGCGCCAACTGCTCTCTGTCTTTGCCGCCGCAATCACGTTGTCGGCGTGCGAGAAGGCGAACCGGGACGAAACCGCCATTCGCGACGACTTCGGCGATCCGGTTCGGATTGGTGCGCCGCCGTCGCGCATCGTTTCGCTCAACCCCGCGACAACTGAGATCCTGTTCACTCTTGGCGCCGGTTCGCGGGTAATTGGCCGCACCAAATACGACCTGTGGCCAGATTCGGCAAAGCTCGTCCCCGCGCTCGGCGATGGAATCAGTCCAAACGTCGAGGCGGTCCTCGGCAGCCACCCCGATCTTGTCCTGCTGTATGCGAGTCAGGACAACCGACCGGCTGCCGGCCGGTTTCGCGCTGCTGGCATCAACACGGTCTCGTTGAAGGTCGACCACATCTCAGACTTTCGCCGCACCACCGCCTTGCTCGGCGCGATTCTTCACGACTCCGCGCGCGCGAAGACCGTGATCGATTCGGTCGAGAATACGCTGCGCAGCGTACAATCCGTGACGAGAGCGTTACCGCGCCCGACACTTTTCTGGCATATCTGGGATGCGCCGTTAATCACGGTGGGATCGGGCAGCTTCATGACGGAGCTCGTCGACATAGCGGGAGCGCGCAACGTCTACGCTGACATAACGGGCCCATCAGGGCAGATCTCGCTCGAGGACGTCGCGCGTCGCAATCCTGATTTCATTCTCGCCGGACCGATCGGCGCGAAACAGATCGCGTCGGATCCGCGCTGGCGCATCGTACGTGCCGCTCGTGAAAAGAAAGTTCTGGTAGTAGACACGCTGCTCGTGGCGCGGCCATCTGTTCGATTGGGTGAGGCCGCGGTGTCGCTCGCGAAGCTCCTGCATCCTGAGATGGTTCGGTGAAGCAGTTTCGCACTTGGTACTGGCTTGTGCTGATTGCCGTGCTTGTCATGATCGCGATGATCGCTGTCGCGCGTGGCGCCGTCTCAGTGCCGCTTGCCGGAGTCGTCGATGCGCTCCAGGGCCGCGGAGATCCCACCGCGATCGCGATCGTCCGCGATCTTCGGCTCCCGCGAATAGTGCTTGGTGCGCTCGTTGGCGCGGGGCTCGGTGCGAGCGGTGCCGCGCTGCAGGGAGCGCTGCGTAATCCACTCGCCGAGCCATATCTACTCGGCGTTTCCGGCGGCGCAGCGGTTGGAGCTGTCCTGGCATTTGCGTTCGGCGTCAACAGCGATGCGCTGATCACGCTCGCTGCATTTGGGGGCGGAATCGCGGCGGTGTTCGTCGCCCTGGGAGTCGCGCGAGCTGGTCGTAGAAGTGCGCGCGCTGATCTGCGCACTCTGCTCATTGCTGGTGTGATTGTCGGCGCATTTGCGAATGCGGCGATCATGGTTGCTCTGGCGAACGCGTCTCCCAACAACGTGCGTGGCGCTCTCTGGTGGATGATGGGCTCGGCGGCGGACGCGACGTGGCAGCGAGTTGCGTGGCTTGCCGCGAGTACGGTCGTCGCCGGCGGCGCGCTGATATACTGGGCACGCGAGATTGACGTCCTTTCCCTTGGCGAAGACACTGCAGCGTCGCTTGGAGTGGACGTTGAGCGCGCGGGTCGCCGCGCTTTCTTACTCGCCGCGCTGCTCGCCGCTGCGACTGTGTCTGCCGCTGGACTCATCGGATTCGTCGGGCTTGTTGTGCCGCACATCGCGCGGAGGATGGGGCTCCGTACCCACCGCCCACTCGTAGTTGCTGCCGCGTTGATTGGCGCGACGCTCGTAGTGGCGGCAGATCTCGCCGCGCGAACAGCCGACCCGCCGAACGAGCTCCCCCTTGGTGCAATCACTGCGCTCCTCGGAGTTCCGTTCTTCCTCGTCCAGCTGCGTCGGATGTCATGATCGAGATCAAGGATCTGGTGGTGTCATACCCTGGCGCCGTGAGGAATGCCGTGGATGGCGTCAGCTTCGTCAGCAACCGCGGCAAACTGACCGCGCTTGCTGGTCCCAACGGGTCCGGTAAGAGCTCGATCGTGAAAGCTTTACTTCGACGAGCGGACATCCCACGCGGTTCGGTCTCGATCGACGGGCGCGACGTGCGGCTGTTTTCGTACAACGAGTTGGCGCGAAGCGTTGCAGTCGTTCCCCAGCGAGAGGATGCCGCGTTCCCGGTACAGGTTCGCGAGTACGTCGCTCTCGGACGTTATCCGCACCTCGGCTTGTGGCGGTCGCCCTCGTCAGATGACGCCGCCGCCGTCAGTGAGGCGCTGATACAGGCGGGGGTCGATGACCTCGCCGACCGCGACACGGACGCGCTCTCCGGCGGCGAATGGCAGCGAGTTCGGATCGCGCGCGCGCTCGCACAGAAAGCTCCGGCACTGGTCCTCGACGAGCCTACGACTTTCCTCGACGTCGCGCACGAAATGGCGATCTTCGAGCTGTTGTTCTCGCTTGCTCGCTCTGGTCTGGCGGTGGTGCTGGTGAGTCACCAGCTCAACCTCGTCGCCCGCTTTGCCGACAACATCGTGCTTCTCGATCGCGGAAGAGTTGCAACACAAGGCTCGCCGTCCGAAGTAATGCGCGCCGACCGGCTCGAATCCATCTACGGCTGGCCGGTTGTCATCACGCGCGATCCTGCTGTCGGCGCTCCGTCACTCGTTCCGCTCCGTCGCCCACTTCACACCTGATCACTATGAATAACATGCACAGATTAGTTACACTCGCTCTGGCACTGGTAGCTCACGATCTCGTCGCGCAGACGGCCGACACTACGCAGCTCCGGACAGTTGTCGTCTCCGCCTCGAAAGTGCCGCGACCCGCCGCGACTCTCTCGCAGGCTGTGACCGTGCTTTCTGGCGATGACCTTCGCGCGCGCGGAGTCACGCGCGTTGCGGACGCTCTCCGCGAAGTGCCTGGTGCTTCCCTCGTCCAGAGCGGCTCTTATGGTGCGCTCACGTCGCTTTTCCTTCGCGGTGGAGAAAGCCGCTACACCAAAGTCCTCATCGACGGAGTGCCAGTTAACTCGCCCGGCGGATTCTTCGATTTCAGCCATCTAACCACCGACAACATCGACCGAATCGAGATCGTGAGGGGACCGGCCAGCGTACTGTACGGAGCGGATGCGGTATCCGGAATCGTCCAGATCTTTACGCGGCGTGCAGCGGGCAATCGGCGGGCATCGCTCGCCGCACGCGGGGGTACCTATCGCTCGTTCGATCTCAACGCAGATGCCGCGGGTGCAAGCGCGATTGGCGACTTTTCCGTCGGGGCGGGCCACCACATGACCGATGGCGTGCTCCCATTCAACAACGAGTACCGGAACGGGACGTTGAGCTCTGCTCTAAGCCTCGCAAACAGCGCGGTCGGTGAGGCGCGAATCGCAGGACGCTACACTGCCGCGGAGTTTCACTATCCGACCGACTTCACGGGTCAACCCGTCGACAGCAACTCCTACCGCGTGCAGCATCGGTTAACCGTTGGCCTCGACGCCGGTCGGAACCTGAACGCTAACGTGCAGGCGCGACTGCTCGCGGGGAACAACGACGTCTCGGATCTCAGCGAAGACATCGCGGTCCCGTTCGGATCGTCGACGCCAGAGCATTCTGCGTTCCGCTCGCGCGGCTTTCGACGCAACATCGAAGGCCGAGTCGCGTTCTTTCTTCCGCGCGATGGCACGCTCACGGTTGGAGCCGCGTACGAGAAAGAGCACGAGGTTAGCTCGAGCGAGTCTGGTGACGTTGGCGGTCCGACGACGCAGACCGATTCGTTTGAAGCCTCGCGACACAACCTCGGCTATTACTCTGAGCTGCTCGGTAGTCTGGTGGACCGGATTTCCTACACGATCAGTGGTCGAATCGACGACAACTCTGACTATCGTCGGTTCGCTACCTATCGCGTTGGTGTGAATGCGGCGCTAGTTCCGGCGCTCAGGATTCGCGGGTCGCTCAGTACGGCGTTTAACGCGCCTGCTTTCAATCAGCTACGGCCAACGCTTTATACAGTTGGTAGCCCGGACCTGCGGCCCGAGAGGATTCGGTCAGCGGAGGTTGGACTCGTCACAACCTTCGGCCCCGATCTTATCCAAATCAGCACCAGCTATTTCACTCAGCGTTTCGCCGATCTCATCCAATATATCAACGGCACAGCGCCGACATTTCTTGGCAGCTACTCGAACCTCAACGCCGCGACATCGAATGGCTACGAAGCAGATGTACAGCTCACCCCGACAATGAATTGGAGAGGAAGTGCCAGCTACACGGTCGTGAACCCGCGGGTTACGAGAGTCGATCCCGGATACGAGGGATCCGCTCGAGCAGGTGATGCGCTCATTCGTCGACCGACACATTCAGGGAGTCTCGTCGTGTCGTACGCACAGCCGTTGGGTGCCAGCTTCGGAACGTCGGTGAGCTTCGTTGGGAAACGACCCGATGTAGACTTTGCGCAATCGGGATCCCCGCGTGTAACGCTGCCAGGCTACGCGAAGGTCGACCTCTCGGCGGAATACCCGCTCACCGGGCCGCGTCGCGGGGGCCTCACCTTCACTGCCCGAATCGAGAACCTCTTCGACCGACGTTACGAGGACGTCCTCAATTTTCGGGCGCCGGGACGCGCGGTTCTCATCGGAGGCCGCGCGACGGCGCCCTTCTAAACGTTGCCGGCGACTCAACGTCGCCGGTGAGCCGAGTGTTACATTCTGAGCATGACGTTGCTCGTTACGGACGCGATCGTTTTGCACGCCTTCGACTACCTCGAAAGCTCGCGCATCATCCGGTTGCTGACCAGAGATGCCGGGGTTCAATCCGCACTGGCGAGGGGAGCGAGGAAATCGCGCGGACGCTACGGTTCAGCGCTCGACCTTTTTGCTGAAGGGTCGGCGCAGCTCTACGTCAAACCAAATCGCGAGCTGCATAATCTCTCCGCTTTCGAGATCTCACGCTCACGCGGCGAGCTCGCCGAGGACGTTGGTCGTTTTACCGCTGCATCGACGATCGCCGAGCTCGCGCTTCGCTTTACGGGCGAAGAATCAAATCCTCAGCTTTATGACACCGTCTCCGATGCGCTCGATCGAATCGCGCGCTCCGAGCCGCAGCATACGGTCGAAGACGGATTGGCCGCAGGGTGGCGAATCGTTGCCGTTCTTGGATTTACCCCGGAGCTCACTAGCTGTGCACTCTGTCACACGCCCATGCGTGACGCCGACGACACGATGTTCTCGCACACCTCTGGTGGAGTTGTTTGCCCCACATGCGCAAAGCTGGCGCCCGGAGGTCGGCGACTTCCTGCGGGTGCGCGCGCTGCGATTCGGAATTGGCTGGAGGGAGGCGATTCAGTCAACCTCACCGATGCCGAAGCGCGATCTCACCAGCGGCTGCTGCGCGAATTCCTCGGCGCGCACATGGCTGATGACCGCCCACTCCGTGCGTTTGCCGTGTGGGAGCACGAGCGCTGGAGCGCGGCGTGATAATCGGAACGGCGGGTCATATCGATCACGGTAAGACAGCTCTCGTCAAAGCACTGACGGGCGTAGACACCGACCGACTGCCCGAGGAGAAGCGCCGCGGCATTACGATCGATCTCGGTTTTGCACCATTAGTGCTGGACGGCCTCGGAACGGCCGGCGTCGTCGACGTCCCAGGTCATGAAGACTTCGTGCGCAGCATGCTCGTCGGTGCCAGCGGAATCGACGTCGGCTTGCTCGTCGTGGCCGCCGACGAAGGTGCGATGCCTCAGACACGCGAGCATCTCCGTATCCTGGAGCTATTAAGAATCCCTGAGATCGTCGTCGCGCTCACGAAGGCCGACCTCGTGGAAGAAGAGTGGGTGACGCTCGTAAGCAGCGAGGTGCGTGGATTGTTCGAGGGCGGACCGTACGAGAATCCGCCAATCGTGATCTGCTCCAGCCGTAGCGGACTCGGACTCGAACAGCTACGACGATCTTTGCGCGAAGCTCTCACGCGCGGGCGGTTGCGTGAGAAGGGCGACCTTTTTCGACTCCCCATCGATCGCGCCTTCTCGGTTAAGGGAACTGGAACTGTAGTAACGGGGACGACATGGAGCGGTGAAGTCGCGCTGGATGAGAACGTCGTCGTCTTACCTGATGTGAAGACAGCAAGAGTTCGCAGAATCGAACAGCATGGAGCGTCCGTGCCGAAGGCGGCGGCCGGCACTCGCACTGCCATAGCACTCGCTGGCGTCGACGTTAATGATGTGGCGCGCGGTTCAGTTCTTGTCCGTGACGTCAATTGGGAGCCGACTTCAACTTTCGAGGCGGTCGTAACACTCGATGCCGGTGCACGTGCTAGTCTCTCCCCGCGCACGAAGGTGCGACTCCACGCGGGCGTATCGGAGGTCGGAGCGCGTCTTTCCGCAGGCCAGAATTCGACCGACTCGAATGCGCCGACGCTAATGCGTGTGACTACAGACTCACCCCTCGCGCTCCGCGGGGGTGACCGGTTTGTAATTCGCCTTCCCGCGCCCCTCCGAACGATCGGCGGCGGCAGCGTCATCGATCCTTATGCACGACGACGTGCTCTGCCACGCGCCAGCGTCGGTGAGCTTGACGCGTTGTCTTCGGAGCCCGAGTCACGCTTGCGATTCATCCTGGATGCAGTGGGCGTGCACGGCGTTAGAACCGCGATGCTTCCAATTCGGGTTGGATGCGCCGCGGCTGAGGTGAATGCGCTCGTCGAAAGCACCTCCGCGTATGCTGGTGCACGCAACCTTTTTGCGACATCTGCTGTCGAACAGGCAATGGCAAGCGTTCGTCGGATTGTCGCTGAATACGAGATAAAATCTCCACTGGCTCCCGGCGTTCCCGCGCGGACTCTGAGAGAAGCCCTGCGTTGCAATGAGGAGCTTGCCGACATTTCGATCCGCGAGCTTGAGCGCGCGGGCGAGGTAATGGCGGACGGTCCGGTGATTCGCAGACCCGGATGGGCCCCATCGCCGTCCGCGCGCGACCTCGAAACGCTAGGCTCCCTGGCGCATGATATTTGCGCTGGCGGGCAAGAGCCGCCGAGCGTTGGAGAGCTTGTCTCCCGCTATGGTAGCGCGGTTCCGGGCCTGCTTCGATTTTTGGAGCGGCAGGGGCGAGTTGTCCAGGTGGAGACGGATCGCTATTACGACCGCAGTGTACTCGAGGTCATGATTGCGCGACTCAGGAACAAGCTGTTGCCGGGTAAAATGTACGCGCCAGGGCAGTTGAGGGATGTGCTGGGATCCTCACGGAAATATCTCATCCCGTTTCTCGAGTTTTGTGATCGGACCGGCGTGACCGAAAGGACAGGGGAGGGACGCATTCTACGAGAAACAGCTGCCGTTTTGCTTGACAGTTCAGCTGTTCACTCCTAACTTCGCGCCAAGAGAACAAATGTCCACCTTTGTAGGAGTTAGAGTCTAGAGACCCTTTTTCGTCAGCATTTGGAGATACCATGAAGCACCTGTGGCGGGCGCTGTTGTTGGTGCTCGTGCTCGGCGCATTCATGCCAAGTCGTTCGGCGGCTCAGGGGACTTCAACCCAGACCGGCGGAGGACAAGGCGCCGGGTTGCAACTGGGGCAGAACTATCCGAACCCGGTCAATCTGGACACCAGGATCCCGTTCGACATCGATTCTCAGGGATGTACGGATGCGGGTCGGCAGCACCGCGTAAGTCTGCGGATCTATAACCTCTTGGCGCAGCAGGTCGCTGTGCCGGTCTTGCAGGGCGGTGTTGGGAATGTCGCGGGAGGCGAGCCGCTGGACGGTTTGCTATTGACGTGCGGTAAGTACGTGGCGTATTGGGACGGGAAGTACTCGACCGGCGACGATGTCGCCTCGGGGATTTACCTGTTTCGCCTTGAAGTCGATGGTAAGGTCCTCGTCAAAAAGATGATCGTCAGAAAATAGTATCTGACTTTTTGGAGACGCGTTTCGGCAGAGCCGGGACGCGTCTTTTCTTTTTCTGCGTTTAACCGCGCCAACTTGGCGGGTTTTATGCGGCACCCCGGTTGCACCTCGAGGTCCCGCGAAGCAGTTCACCCCAAGGTAGAAATGATTAATCCGGATCGACTTACAGTCAAAGCGACAGAAGCTCTTAACGAAGCGGTTGACCTCGCCCGCCGGGCCGGCAACCCACTCGTCTACGATCTCCATCTCCTCATTGCGTTACTCACACAGGACGAGGGGATCGTTGTGCCCATCCTCCAGAAGCTCGGGTTGAGCGTTGCACAACTGCGCGAAAGCGTTGGCCGGGAGATGGCGCGGTATCCCAAGCAGTCCAACGCCCAGCCAACGCTCTCGAGA